>JBECLA010000027.1:0-67203 GCA_040235565.1 Thiohalomonadales bacterium
CTTTTCCTGCTGGCGACCATCGCTGCTGCCGAAGTTGCCATCATCACCCATCCGGGTACCGAGGAAATCGGGCTGTCGAAAGACAAGGTGGCGGATGTCTATCTGGGTAAAATCAAGTCCTTCAGTGACGGCACGCCGACCAAGCCGGTCGATCAGTCCAAGGGCAGTCCCTTGCGGGAGAAGTTTTACAAGGCCATCCTGGGTAAAACCGAAACCGAAATGAATCGTTACTGGTCAAAGCGGAAATACACCGGCAAAGGCAAACCGCCCGTGGTTGTGATCGGTGATGATGCCGTGAAAGAACTGGTCGCCAATACACCGGGTGCGATCGGTTATATCGATGGCAAGAGTCTCGACAAGAGTGTCAAGGTCATTCTGATTATTCGTTAAACAAGCTGTGGTTGTTTGGTAGATAGTCAGTCTGGATTGTGTACAGGGATGTTCAGCTCCACTTTTTGTTTGGTATGCAAACGATGATGAAAACCTTACTAGCAAGTCTGTTTGTTCTCGTCCTGGCCATGAATGTTTCCGTGGCCGCGGACGATCCCATGAAAAGTCTGTTCATGTTCCAGCAACAAATGGCGGAAGGGGGTAATTCCGCCGCCATGATGAAGCTGGGTGAGATGTACGAAAAAGGCGAGGGTACGCCGCGAAATCTGGACAAGGCCAGAGAGATGTATCAACAGGCGAAGGCCAAGGGCCATCCCGGTGCCGATGTCGCCTTGCAGCGATTGAACAAGCAACAGCCGCGTGCGGCGAAACAGGTGCAGGAAAATAAGGCTGCACAGGAACGTGCCAGGAAGGAAGCGGAAGCCAAACGACAGGCAGCCGAGCGCGAACGGGCACGCCAGGCTGAACTGGAACGCCAGAAAGCGGCCCAGCAAAAAGCCGCACAGGAAAGGGCGGCACAACTGAAAGCCGCCAAGGAAAAAGCGGCGCGTGAAAAGTCGGCCAGAGAGAAGGCGGCGCGCGAGAAGGCGGCCAGAGAGAAAGCCAAGCGTGATGCGTTAGCCAAACAGAAACAGGAAGAAGCGGCGCGGCGCGCAGCGCAACAGCGGGCCGCGCAACAAAAACTTGCACAACAAAAAGCCGCGCAGGAAGCCGCCGCGCGCAAAAAAGCCGAGGCAGAAGCCCAGAAAGAAGCCGATAAAAAAGGCTTCAAATCTGATCCCTGTCAGGGTCCGGCAGCGCGTGTGATGTCAACCTGCAAGAAATAAGTGTTAAACAAAGTATATCGTTGGGATAGTAGCGTGAAGATGTATAAAAGTATGCTGTTGTTGTTTGTGCTTGGGTTAACCTTGCTGGGTAGTCGTGTCGTTATTGCAGATACGAGTCAGTTCAAGCTCGATCAAATCATGGCCAAACGGGGCGATGCGATGGCGCAGTTTTCCGTGGCGATTGCGTATGAAGATGGTGTCGGGACCAAGAAGGATCTGCAGCAGGCATTCGACTGGTATTCCAGGGCCGCCAGGCAGGGACATGATGGGGCACAATACAAGGTCGGTACATTTTATGAAAAAGGTACGGCAGTGAAAAAAGATCCAACGCTTGCGATGGAGTGGTACAAGAAAGCCGCCGGTAGTGGCAATCGTCAGGCACAAAAAAAGCTGGAGCAAATGGCTGCCAAGGAGCGCAATGAGCAACTGGCGCAGCAACGTCGCGAAAAACAACAGCAGGAAGCGGCTGCCGCGGCTGCGGCCAAGGCCGAACAGGAACGAAAAGCGGCTGCGGTCGCCAAGGCCGAGCAGGAACGACGTGCTGCCGCGGCCAGAGAAAAGGCGCGTCGGGACGCGGCTGCAAAGGCTAAAAAATCAGCGCCGGTCAAAATGGCGGCAGCCACACCACCTGCTCCCAAACCAAAACCGGCACCCAAACGCGTTGACATACCGGACCTGCAGGAAGTGGTGGTCAACAATAACTGGAAAACCGGAACCATGGCGGCCGACTACTTACCTTCCACGGCGACCAAGTGCGCCCAGGCGGGTAATGAAGTGATCTGCTTCTCTGATGAACGGGCACGGATTGTGGCGGGTAAAAAGATAACCTATACCACCAAGGCGACCCTGAATAACTTCAGGCGTGACGGCACATTCCGTGTCAGCTATGTATATAACGCTCTGAAACTGGATCCGGCGTCGGGTGGAGTGGCGAAGGATGCACACGGTTTGCGGGCACAGCAAGGCTGGCAGCAACCCCAGATTGTGGTGAATTGTAAAACCACGGACAAGGTCAATCTGTATTGCAGTGACGGCAAGGTTCGCTTTCACTACATGCGTTAAGCACTGCTACACGAAATATGATGCACACGGGTCGTTGTCTCCATGGTGAGGCAACGACCTTTTATATTTGCCTTGCCGCAAGTTATGTCAGCACTGATTCTGAATCAGTCGTTACCGAATTCCTCGACGCTATAGCGCTGTGCCTTAAGACTGCTGGACCAGTAATCCGGTGCTAAGCCGGCTTTCATTTTCAAATGCCGTAAAAAATCCACCGCTTTGGGCAGGCTCTCCCACACGGAGGGGAGAAACGTGGCGCGTCGTCCGCGATCTTCCAGGATCAGACCGTCAACGCCCGGGCGGAGTTGCTGTAGCAGGTCTGACTCGGAGTCGAACTCGATGGGTTCTGCCGGATTGAGAATGGAAATGTGATATTTCAGCTGCGCATATTCCGCCGCGCGAAGTGGTGAAAAGCGGGTATCCTCAAAGGCGGCGGAATAGGCGTTTTTTGCCACATCCTCGACCAGTGGCCGGGTTGGTTTAAGCATGCCCACGCAACCGCGCAGTTGTTGCTGAATCGTCAGGGTGACGAAGCTGGCACCGTCCTGCTGCAGCACAGGTGAATAGTCAGTCAGCTTGACCTTGAGGGGTTTGCCGGTATCCAGGCCGTGACGGACCGACTCGGCCGCGACCTGTAACAGGGTTTGCCGTTCTCGATCGTCCAGCATCATCAATTGATCACATAGGCACCGTAACCGACGACCTGATCACGTGGCCCGGCGGTATCGCCGGAATTGCGCAGGTCCACCGTTTTGGCGTGCAGACCCTTGCGTCGCGCCAGCTCCAGCAAACCATTCACCGGGTTACGGCCACAGGCATCATCATAGTGGATGGCTTCGGGTTGCAGTGCTTCAATGGCATGGGACGTCGCCTGGTCCATCTTCTGTGCCGTCGCATAGTCGTGGTAGTGGCTGAGATCGGAGCTGATGACGATCAGGGTTTCCGGACCACCCCACACCGCTTCCAGCACTTCGGCCACATCCTCGGGACGGGTATCGCCCACCACCAATGGCACGAGGCTGAAGTCGGTGAGAATTTCCTGCAGGAAGGGCAGGTGGACTTCCAGGCTGTGTTCCAGTGCATGGGCCTGATCAAGTTGGACGACCTGGGGAAAGGCTTCCAGTCTGTCGATCAGTTGCCGATCCAGCGGAATCTGTCCCAGGGGGGTGACGAAGTGCGTCGCGCTGCTGCTGGCCAGACCGCGGAACGGCACCCGATGAGACGGACCTAACAGGACGACACGATGGATCTGTTCCCTGGCGGGCATTAAACGGGCATAGGCGCTGGCGGCGATCGGTCCGGAATAGATATAACCGGCATGCGGTACGATGATCGCTTTGGGGACTTCTTCAGGTTCGGTGTGTTTCTGCAGCGCTTGCTGGAGATAGGTATCGATCGACAGGTGTAATTCTGCCTTGTCACCGGGGTAGAACATTCCTGCTACCGCGGGTTGTCTGATAAAATTACTCATATTTCCGGACTCAGAGTGGTTCAGTTGTCTCTTCACATGGCACTACGGACAAGCGGGTTATTCCCGCTGATCACGAGAGCAAAATTCCATTCTTTTATATAGATTAGTATATGTTCGCCTTGCTGCGTTACCAGTCACGCATAGACGTTAAATTTTGAGGAATTCATGACACAGAACAAGATTCGCATCGGTATTGTCACCGTCTCTGATCGCGCCAGTCGTGGTGAGTATGAAGATCTGGGCGGGCCGGCCATGCGGGATTGGCTGGCAAAAGCCCTCGCCAGTGAGTGGGAAGCCGTGCCCCGGCTGGTCCCCGATGAACAACACCAGATTGAAGCGGTATTGAAAGATTTGTGCGATCAGGAGGGGTGTTGTCTGGTGGTCACCACCGGCGGCACCGGACCGGCCAAGCGAGACGTGACCCCCGAGGCGACCGAGGCCGTATGCGACAAGATCCTGGACGGGTTCGGGGAACTGATGCGTGCGGTATCATTGCAATTTGTGCCGACCGCCATCTTGTCCCGCCAGATCGCCGGGATCCGGGGGGATTGCCTGATTATAAATTTACCCGGCAAGCCAGCCGCAATTGCCGATTGTCTGAACGCCGTGTTTCCGGCCGTCCCCACCTGCGTCAGTTTGATCGATGGTCCCTGGCTGGAAACCAATGATGATTTTGTGAAGGCCTTTCGGCCCACCTGATTGTTCACAGGCCAGTTATTTTGAACCCGATGCAACCTGAACAAATCCAACCAACCTTGCGGGACATGATCCTGCGCGGCGAACAGGTGCTGGATGAAGCCGGCGTGTATTTCGGGCACGGCACGGATAACGCCCTGGATGAAGCCGCCTGGCTGGTATCGCATGCAATCGGCTTGCCCCCGACTTTCAGTGATGCCGAACTTGACCAGGTATTGACGGACGCGCAGCAGAAGGAGGTAGAGAAACTGCTGCAACGACGGGTGCAGGAACGCTTGCCGGCTGCCTATTTGACGCATGAGGCCTGGTTTGCCGGTCACCGTTTTTATGTCGATGAGCGGGTCCTGGTGCCACGATCCCCCCTGGCGGAGCTGATCCAGGATGAATTTCGGCCCTGGGTGGAGGCATCGCAGCTGACGCGGGTACTCGATCTGTGCACCGGGAGTGGTTGTATTGCCATCGCCACGGCCCTGGCATTACCCCAGGTGCAGGTGGATGCCACGGACATCTCGCCAGAGGCACTGGCGGTGGCGCGCCGCAACGTGGCTGACTATCACCTGCAAAAGCGAGTGAACCTGATCGAATCGGATCTTTTCGACGCCTTGCAGGGCAGGCGCTATGATTTAATTGTGAGTAATCCACCGTATGTGGATGCCGAGGACATGGCCGCTTTGCCGGCGGAATATCGGCGTGAGCCGCAAATGGGTCTGACGGCCGGCCCCGAAGGCCTGGATCTGGTGATCCCGATGCTACAACAGGCAGCTGATTACCTCACCGATAACGGTGTTATGATCGTCGAGGTCGGCAACAGCGCCGAGGCCCTCCAGGCCCGGTTCCCCAGTGTGCCCTTTACCTGGCTGGAATTCAGTTATGGTGGCGAGGGAGTTTTTCTACTCGAGGCCCCGCAGGTGGTCGAGTATCATGATACTTTTATGCAGGCGTGAAGCCTGGTGTTATATATCCCTTCTGATTGCAGGAGTATTGAATGTCAATTGTAAAACGGCCCGCTTCCATGGAAGATTACATCGAACTGGTGAAATCAGCCCTGTTTGATGTGGAAGAGTTACGCATGTCGGTGGAATTCGATATGGAATTCATGGAGTCAGCGTTATCGTTTGTTGAGCCCCTGGAAAAGGGCCTGCGTGATTTACTCCATTCCCTGCAAGATGGCAATCATGAATTTGCCGATGAGGATTTGGCTTTTATGCCTATCGTGGAAGCGCAGCCCAACGTCATGCTGCCCTTCAAACCGGTGTTACGTCAGATCAATGAAACTCATCGTAAAGGACTACAGGCCGAAACCGAAGATTGACGTTTCCCATACGCTGCTACCACGGCGAGAGAGTGGGCAGCGAGCGATATCAGGATCCAATCATGAGCGAAATTATTTTTGATAAGCAGCTGATTCAACGTTACGACAAGGCGGGCCCGCGCTATACGTCCTATCCCACCGCGGTGCAATTTACGGAAGAATTTACCAGTGAGGATTATCGCCAAAAAGCGCTGGCAAGTAATATCAGCAAACGCCCCTTGTCGTTGTATTTTCATATCCCTTTCTGCGATACCGTCTGTTTCTATTGTGGCTGCAACAAGGTTGTCACCAAGGATCGAACCCGTGCCGCGCCTTATTTACAACGGGTTCATCAGGAAATTGCCATGCAGAGCCAATTGTTCGATAACGAACGACCGGTGGAGCAACTGCATTGGGGCGGGGGGACGCCCACTTTTATCAGTCATGATGAAATGCGTGAACTGATGCGGGTGACAGGCAAGTATTTCAAGCTGCTGGACAATGATGCGGGTGAATACTCGATCGAGATCGATCCGCGGGAGGCCCACGGTGACACCATCGCTGTGTTGCGCTCAATTGGATTTAATCGCATGAGCCTGGGAGTGCAGGACTTTGACCCGACGGTGCAAAAGGCGGTTAATCGTATCCAGTCCGAGGAGGAGACCGCCTATGTGATCAACGCAGCCCGTAGTGAAGGCTTTAAATCGATCAGCATTGATCTGATTTATGGATTGCCCTTCCAGAGCGTTGCCAGTTTTGATCGAACCCTCGATCGCGTACTTGCGCTGTCACCTGATCGCTTATCGGTGTTTAACTATGCGCACTTGCCGGAAATGTTTAAACCCCAGCGGCGTATCAACGCCGGGGATCTGCCCAGCCCAGATGAAAAACTGGCGATTCTTAAACACTGCATCGATCACCTCACAGCCGCCGGTTACGTCTATATCGGGATGGATCATTTCGCCAAGCCGGATGATGAACTGGCAGTGGCCCAGGCAAACGGGACCCTGTATCGGAATTTTCAGGGCTATTCCACCCACGCCAATTGCGATCTGATTGCTCTGGGGATTACCTCTATCAGTATGGTTGGTAACTGCTATGCCCAGAACCTGAAAACCATGGATGATTACTATGCGCGTATCGATGCCGGCGAACTGGCGGTATTTCGCGGAGTCAGTTTAACGGAGGAAGACATTCTGCGCCGGGAAGTGATTACCCAGTTGATATGCAATTTCAATTTGCCTATAGCCGACATCGAACAGCAGTTTGGCATCAGTTTCCCCGAGCATTTTTCCCGGGAACTGGAAGAACTGAAATCCATGCAACAGGATGGTTTGCTTGAACTGACGGATAAAACCATCACCGTAACGCCGGCTGGTAAATTGCTGATTCGTAATATCTGTATGGTGTTTGACGCCTATCTTCGCGCCCAGAAGGAAGAACGTTTTTCACGCGTGATTTAGTTTCAGGCCAGTTGCTGAATGGATGTTTTGGTTACGCGATTCAGCATCTCTGAAAAGTCATAGGGCTGTTCTATTTCATAACCCTGAGCAAGACTAATCCCGATGTCACGTATCTTTTGAAGGATTTCGGGTGTTTCCACGAACTCCGCTATGGTTTGCAGATCCATCATTCTGGCTATGCGCTGAATAGATTCGATAAAGGCAAGATCAATTTCGTCGTGACAAATATCTTTGATAAAACTTCCGTCAATTTTCAGGTAATCGACCGGCATATTCTTTAAATAACTGAATGAGGAAAGGCCGCTGCCGAAATCATCCAGAGCAAATTTACAACCCAGTTTGCGAATGCGATGAATAAAATCAATTGCCACCGTCATATTGGCAATAGCAACTGTTTCGGTAAGTTCAAAGCACAACGATTGTGGATTGAAGTCAGTTGCTTCAATGGTCCTGGTTACATAGTCAACAAATTGGTCATTACTGATTGATTGACCGGAGACGTTGACCGAAAGCATGATTTCCGTGTCTCCATGGTTCTGTTTGTTCTCGGCCAATGCGGTCAATACATTTCCGATAACCCATTTATCCAGTGACGCCATCAAATTATACCGTTCCGCAGTCGGTATAAATGCTTTGGGTGAGATGATTTCGCCATCCTTGTTTTTCATTCGCAGGAGGATTTCGTAGAAAGGGGTGTATCCGACTTTTGTCTTCGTCGAAACGATTTTTTGACAATAAAGGATAAGGTTATTCTGTTCTACTGCCTGGCTAATATCCTGGACACGCCGCATTTCCTGGCGGCGTTCATGCAGGCGGTTGCTGTCGGTGTGATAGATTTCAATGCAGTTACGTCCGTTATCCTTGGCGACATAACAGGCCGTATCTGCCGCTGCCATTATTGAAGAAACATTGGCGGAATCACTGGTGATTATCACGACACCGATACTGACGCTAATGTTGTAGTTATTATTGCCCCAGGCAAATTGGGTCTCCTTGATTGTTTGACGAAGTTTTTCAGCGATTTCCAGCGCTTTGCTCTCGGTGCATCCTTCCAGCAATACCCCAAACTCATCACCTCCCAGACGCGATAGAACATCACTGTTTCTGAGGATGGGAGCCATACGATGGGCAACTTGTTTCAGCAGTTCATCACCGGCAATATGGCCAGCGGAATCATTAACGATCTTGAGTTGATCGAGATCGAGATAACACAGTGCATGGGTGGTGTCTTCATTTTTCGCATTGATGATCGCCTGGGACAGGCGTTGTTCAAATTCGCGTCGGTTGACCAGCCCGGTTAGTGAGTCATGGCTGGCCTGATAGCTCAATTTGTATGACAGACTGCGAATTTCCGTGACATCCCGAAATACAACAATTGCCCCCAGCAAACTTTTGTTTTCATCAAGGATTGCGGAGATATTGTATTCAATGGCAAATTCCGTATTGTCACTTCGGATAAGCAGTAAATCATGATTTGAGGCAATGGTTTCTTTGGTTTGCAGGACGGTATTTACCGGGTTGATGAAACTGGAACGATCGGCTTCTTTGTAGATCCGGAATACGCTGTCAACTTGCTTTCCAAGCGCATCTTTGGTGGCCAAGCCTGTCAGATGTTCGGCCATGGCATTAAAATCAGTGATTTGTCCCCTGGTGTCAGTCGAGATGACGGCATCACCGATGGAACTTAAGGTAATTTTTGCCAGTTGCTTTTCTGTTTGCAGGGTCTGCGCCATGACACTGATACGCCGGGTGACGAACAGGGCAATAAAACCGCCCAGCAACAGGGTAAGCGCCGCGAGGCCGAGTATCGTGAGCACGTTCTTTTTCTGGGTCCGGTTTTCCAGATCGGTGAGTTCTGCAATCGCTTTGGCCTGTAAGTTTTTCAGTTTCGTCAGATGAGTGAGAACCTGGTTCTGGCCGGGAAGCGCTTTCTCGGTTAACAGTGATCGGGCCTGAGCGAGTTCATCATTCTGGATGAGTTCAACGATCTGTTCCTGTAATGGAAAAACCCATTTGGTAACCATACCTTGTTGTTCAAGCAGACTTTGTTCTTCCTGATTGAGCGGCATTTCCAGCAAGGCAATCCGGGCATTTGCAAAGTTGGCCGCGGACTGATTGTATTTGAGGTAAATGGAGTCTTGTACAAACGGATCGGAAAGGCTCGCCATGGTGAACAAGCCGACACTGCGTTCACGTGCGGCGTTGTACATCTGGTCAACGAGTGAAGCCTTGACGTAGAGTTGCTGGGTCACGGCTTTCAGGTTCGAGTTGCTGCGCGAGGACTGATACAAGCCAATCGTAATGGTGAGCATGAACAGGCACAGTACCGCACCAAAGC
This sequence comes from Thiohalomonadales bacterium, assembly GCA_040235565.1. GTDB lineage: Bacteria > Pseudomonadota > Gammaproteobacteria > UBA6429 > Thiohalophilaceae > JAHEIJ01. The sequence goes on from JBECLA010000027.1 coordinate 9,536, forward strand.
TGATGAACAGCAGGCAGCGGCTTTGGTCCAGATTGCTGGTAGTAAAAGGACAGAATGGGCCCAACGAGAGTTTCATTATTCGTTATTTTAGAAACATATAAAAACCAAGGTAATTGGTTGGTATTTCAATTGGTATATTCAGTTACATATCGGTCGGAACGGCCTGAATGTTTAGTCCGGGGCAACCGCAGTTGCTGATGACTGATCGGGGTCTTAATGGGCTAACTCCGTGAAATAGGGGTGATTTTTCTGGGTTACAGGGCAGACGGGCGGAGATCGCTTGGTTACAATAGGCGCCATGTCAGGAAATTCTTTCGGAAAACTTTTTACCGTGACCGGTTTTGGTGAAAGCCACGGCCCGGCCATCGGTTGCATCGTCGACGGCTGCCCGCCGGGATTGCCACTCAGTGAAGCGGACCTGCAAGGCGATCTCGATCGCCGCAAGCCGGGGCAAAGTCGGCATACCACCCAACGGCGCGAGGCGGATCAGGTGCGTATTCTGTCGGGTGTGTTTGAAGGGGTGACCACCGGCACACCCATTGGCTTGTTGATCGAAAACACTGACCAGCGTTCCAAGGATTACTCCGAGATCATGGATCGGTTTCGTCCCGGCCATGCCGATTACACCTATCTGCAAAAATATGGCCTGCGGGACTATCGGGGTGGTGGACGTTCCTCCGCGCGGGAAACCGCAATGCGGGTCGCCGCCGGCGCCATTGCCAAGAAGTATCTGGCAGAAAAATACGGCATGTTGATCCGCGGCTATATGGCACAGCTGGGTCCGATAAAATACGAGCAGTTTGACTGGGACCAGGTTGAGCAGAATGCCTTTTTCTTCCCTGATAGTCGCAAGCTGACGGAACTTGAAGCCTACATGGATGCCTTGCGCAAGGAAGGCAATTCCATCGGTGCACGCATCAATGTGGTGGCAACCGGTGTGCCCCCGGGATTGGGCGAGCCCATCTTCGATCGGCTGGACGCGGAACTGGCGCATGCCCTGATGAGCATCAATGCCGTCAAGGGAGTTGAAATTGGAGCCGGTTTTGCCTGCGTGGAACAAAAAGGCACGGAGCACCGGGATGAAATCACACCCGATGGCTTTTTAACCAACCATGCCGGCGGGGTACTGGGTGGCATCTCATCAGGGCAGGATATTGTTGCCAGTCTGGCCCTCAAACCGACGTCCAGCATTCGCTTGCCCGGACGGAGTGTCGATATCCACGGCAAGCCGGTTGAGGTGGTGACCAAGGGACGGCATGATCCCTGTGTCGGGATCCGTGCGACCCCCATCGCCGAAGCCATGATGGCGATTGTATTAATGGATCACGTGTTGCGGCATCGGGCCCAGAATCTGGATGTCCAGTCGGGCACGCCGATTATTCCCGCCAACGTCTAATTTTTTTTCGATCGGAGTGAAGGTCATCCACCAAGCGTCAAGCATGACCGCGTTGGCATCCCCTGTTAGTTGATGATTCTGGGTTCCGCATGACGACTTCCATGCCTTACTGGCGGCTTTCCGGCTTCTACTTTTTCTATTTTGCCAGCCTGGGTGCGCTCCTGCCTTACTGGGGGCTCTACCTCAAGTCACTGGGGTTTGATATCACCGCCATTGGCAACCTGATGGCCATTATCATGGCCACCAAGATCATCTCTCCCAACATCTGGGGCTGGATTGCCGATCACACCGGGCGACGCATGCAAATCGTGCGTCTGGGCAGTCTGGGTGCCGCGTTGGCCTTTGCCGGGGTGTTTTTCCAGGACGGGTTCATCTGGCTGGCGATGGTGATGTTGCTGTTCAGTTTTTTCTGGAATGCCGCCTTACCCCAATTCGAGGCCACCACCTTTTATCACCTCGGTGAACAGGTACATCGTTACAGTTCGATTCGTTTATGGGGTTCGATCGGCTTCATCGTCACCGTGTGGGGTCTTGGGGGTGTCATGCAAGGCCAGGGGCTCCAGTTATTGCCCTGGATTCTGTTTGGCTTGTTTACCGCCATCTGGTTAAACAGTCTGGTGGTACCGGAGGAAGCGGCCGGACATTTACCCCTGGAGCACGCGCCGCTACGCAAGATTCTGTCACAACCGCATGTCATGGGTTTATTACTGGTGTGTTTCCTCACCCAGGCGGGGCACGGCCCCTATTACACCTTTTATTCGATCCATATGGAGGATTACGATTATTCCCTCGGTTTAATCGGTGGCTTATGGGCACTGGGCGTGATCGCCGAAGTTGGCGTGTTCCTGTTGATGCATCGCCTGGTCCCGAAATTTGGTTTGCGTAATCTGCTGGTGCTCAGTCTGTTGCTGGCGGTGCTGCGTTGGTTATTGATTGGTTTGTTTCCCCAACATCTGCCTGTCATGTTGCTGGCACAATGCCTGCACGCGGCCACCTTCGGTGTCTATCACGCCGCTGCGATTCAGCTGATCCATAGCTATTTCAAGGGCAGACACCAGGGCAAGGGTCAGGCCCTGTACAGCAGTCTGAGTTTTGGCGCCGGTGGGGCGATCGGCAGTTTATACAGTGGTTATGTTTATGAATATTTCGGGGCATTGCCCATGTTCATGATTGCGGCCGGGCTCAGTTTATTGGCCGTGCTGATTGCGTGGTATTTCATCCCCGCTGACAAGTCGACCTGAAGTATCCGCTATACGTAACCATGCTGCCGCTACGCGCTTATTGTGTGCGGACAGCTAATTCTGAATTCACGCCCTGAACACCGTTGACGCGGTAAACCTGACTGACCAGGCGTTGAATTTCCCGCTGAGATGCCATTACGCCCTGCAAGGTAACGATGCCGTTGGCAGTGGATACGGTGACAGGTGAACGGTTGTCCAACAAATCGCGTACTGCCCGGGTGATTTCCGTATCCTGGCTAACCTGTTCCAGACTGCGATTATCCTGCTCTACATGTACCCCGGCCTGCTGACCTCCGCCAAGGATCATGCTCGTACAGGCCGTAAGTAGCGGAACCAGCAAGTACAGGGAATAAAGTTGCTTCATAAGTAAAAGTCTTGGTGATAGCGAATGCTAGCAAGTCTCACCCACGGAAAGAAGGGAAACAGATCAGCATTGCTAGCCAATAGTTACCCGGTAGCCGTTATTTTCACCCCGTAACTATAACGTAAGTCATAAGGTCTTGTAGATACAGCACCCATCACCTATGCAAAATGCAATTCTGAGCTCAGATTGTAAAATAAAAGCTAAAAAACCTAGTAAACTTGTCGAAAACATAAATATAAGAATAATTGCCAGTATCGACTGGGTACCACTTTCCAGACCAGACCCAAACTATTCCAGGATAGCGAGTAGCCGTCCTTTATTTACGCGCGTATTAAAACGGTCTAGGAAGGCAGTTCATAAAATGAAAAACAATAAACTTGTGAACAACCCCCGTTCAAGTTTGCGGTTTTACTATTTGTTGATTGCCTTTGTCGTGGCATGCCTCCTGATTGGGGGATCAACAATTGCCAGCCTCTATGTCTATCATGTTTCCCATAAGAATGCACAGGCATTGCAGTTGGAAAACAGCATTAGCGATACGATTGTCGCTGTCCGTAATTCCATATGGCAGGCAGATAATGCATTGAATGCAATGATGCATAGCCCTATGCAGGGATATCAACGCAGCATTAATAATCATCTGCAGGAGGCTGAGCAGAAGCTCAGGACGCTTGAAGATTTTAAGTCGTATGTCACTACAGAATTGGCTGACCTGATTAACGATCTGAATGAAGACATACTGGAATTAAGAAAAGCTGTGCATGAGTTGATGGAATTACGTAGTGATCCAAACTGGATTTACCCCATGTTGCCGTATATTAGCGAGACAATGGTTGATTCCCATGAAGAATTTATGACCGCTGCGGGTCTTGCTTTAAGGGAAATTGAGGACAGTGACGGGGCAAAATATCTAAGCCCGCAGTATCGTTTGTTTGATCAGACCAGGGATTTGTGGCGAGATAAAATCCTGGCTTTTCGCGCCATGATTCTTTTGTTTGCCGGTTTAAATAGCCAGCAACTCTTCACTCAAGAACACAATATTACGGTTTTGCATAAAGAGATCCAGGCTCGGTTAAAAGAACTGGAGAAGGCAAAGAAACAGGGGTTAATGGGACTTGAGTCTGAGGTGGCATTAGAAACCATGCAATACCATTCTGATAAATGGCAAAAAGAACTCAGTCAGTTATTGAAGTTACATAATTCCAATATCTGGCGTGCCGATCTTCATTTTCTCAGAGATAAGGTGCGGCCACACCAAAGTCATGTCTTTGAGGACCTGGTATTGTTGGAAAAAGGGCTCTCCGACTGGTCATCACGCCATGTCTCCTCTGTTGAACAAGTGGCAATCAAGATAAACATGGAGTTATGGGGATTGTCGGGCCTTGCTCTGGGATTCGTTTTACTCGTGTATGTCCTTTTGAACCGGTCAGTTCTGTTGCCCATCTCCCGTATTGCTGAGGCGATTGGAACCGAGGGCCGTAATATTGAGAAACTGAGCCTGCCAGAGAGAGGAAGCCGTGAGATTCATACCTTAATCAAGGCCTTTAATTCCATGCGGCGTCAGCTGCACAAACGCCAGGTGGCCCTGGAACATCAGGCACTGACAGACACCTTGACCGGATTACCTAATCGGGCCCTGCTGGAAGACAGATTGGATCAGGCAGTTCATCTGGCGCATCGCCAGGATACTGAAATGGCACTGTTATTATTGGATCTTGACCGGTTCAAGGATATAAATGACACCCTCGGCCATCAAGTTGGCGACTATGTATTACAGCAAATTGGTCAGAGGTTACTTGATTGCATGTATGAGTCAGATACTGTGGCCCGCCTGGGGGGTGATGAGTTTGCCATCATTACACCGGATACTAATATGGCACAGTTGATCGATTTTGTTGAGGTGATTTCAACCGTATTTAAAAGTGTTGTTGAAGTCGATACTCACCAACTTTATGTGGGTGCCAGTATCGGTGTAGCGGTTTATCCTCGTCATGGTGATGACGTATCAACATTGATACGCCATGCTGATATTGCCATGTATCAGGCCAAGCGTAATAACAAATCCTTTGTGATTTATGATCAATCTTTGAACGACAAGAGTATTGGTGATCTCTCCTTGTTGGCGGATTTGAAAGCAGAACTGGAAGGTCAATCCGGCCAGCTGCAGCTTCATTACCAACCACAGATCGATTTATTTAATCGTGATGTAATTAGGGTAGAGGCCTTGTTACGCTGGAAACATCCTCACCACGACTTTATTTCCCCGGAACAGATTATTCAGATGACTGAATACACCGGGTTGATTGATGATTTGTCAAAATGGGTACTGAAGACAGCCATTTCGGATTGCGCGGCCTGGCAACGTGATAACCTGGATATCAAGATTTCAGTGAATCTGTCTGCCATGAATCTGCAGGATCCGAAGTTACCATCACATATTCAATACCTTCTCAATTATTACAAGCTGGATGCCCGGAAATTGACACTCGAGATAACTGAAAGTGCCGTAATGAATGATCCCTTGCGTGCACGTGAGGTACTGCAAACTCTGAGTACAATGGGCGTTGAGCTGGTGATTGATGATTACGGTACGGGATTTTCATCCCTGGCGTACTTGAAACTGTTACCGGTAAATAGTCTTAAGATCGACAAATCTTTTGTTATCGATATGCTGGAAGAAGAAAACGATGCCATCATCGTTCGGTCCACGATTGACCTGGCACACAATCTTGGTTTGTCTGTAATTGCCGAAGGCGTTGAGAATCAGGAAGTTGCCAGGTTGTTGCGCCAGCAGAAATGCGATTCCGCGCAAGGGTTCTACTTTGCCCGGCCGATGGTGGAATCAGAATTGCGTGAGTGGCTAAATCCCGCCATAAACAAGAACGTTATATAATTCATGCATGAAGCAGTTTGAGCAGGACATTAGCGGCATTCGATAATGTCCGGCCACTATGCCATACCGCGCCCAGGCGTCGACTCAGGTGAATGTCGCTAACGGTTAATACGCGCAAGTCATCACTCAGCATGGAATGCGGCAGCACACTCCAGCCCAGTCCGACACTGACCATCATTTTAATCGTCTCCAGATAGTTGGTTCCCATGCGGATGGGAATGCGCAAACCATAAGGGCGAAAGGCCGCTTCGATGATCTCACGGGTATAGGTTCCCGGTGCAGGCAGTATCGCCGGGTGTTCACATAACTGGCCTGGCGTGATGGGTGACGACGCGGTGAGCAACGGATGTTCAGGATAAACAATGAAATCCAGTGGATCCGGCCAGACCAGTCGGGTCTGCAATTCAGCTGGCGGGGTTAAGGGTAAGGTCACGATCCCGAGTTCCAGATCACCATGCAGCACCGCCCGGCAGGCTTCTTCCGAATCCATGAAATGCAGATCCAGTTCGACGTCCGGATAGGTCGCGGTGTAGTGACGCAGGATCGGCGGCAACCGGTGGAGTCCGATGTGATGACTGGTGCCGATGCCGAGTCGACCGGCGATTTTGCCGGACAAATTGGAAATGGCCCGCCGGCTGTCTTCCAGCTCGAGCAGAATATGGCGTGCCCGCGGTAACAGGGCCTTGCCGCTTTCGGTCAGGGAAATGGTGCGGCCAATGCGGTCAAACAAGCGGGTATCCAGTTCTGATTCCAGCTGGGCCACGCGTTTGCTGATCGCCGGCTGGGTGAGATACAGACGTTCCGAGGCCCGGGAAAAGGACCCGGCTTCCGCCACGGCGACGAAGGCCTGGAGTGCCGAAATATCCATATATTACTAAACAGAATAAATAATATGAAAATAATGAATTAGAGGAATAGTATAGCAGGGTCTACAATTAGCGCACGTTATTTATGGAGTCGATGATATGGCTGGCAAAACACTCTATGACAAATTATGGGATGCCCATGTGGTGCGCGACAACGGCGATGGTACGGCCCTGTTGTACATCGACCGGCATCTGGTGCATGAGGTCACCTCACCCCAGGCTTTCGAGGGACTGCGTCTTGCCGGCCGCACTCCCTGGCGGGTGGGGGCCAATCTTGCCGTGCCGGATCACAATGTGCCGACAACGGATCGATCCCGCGGTATCGCCGATCCGGTTTCACGCCTGCAGGTCGAAACGCTGGACGCAAACTGCCAGACTTTCGGCATCACCGAATTCAAGATGGACGATATTCGCCAGGGGATTGTGCATGTGATCGGGCCGGAAGAAGGCGCGACCCTGCCAGGCATGACCGTGGTGTGCGGCGATTCGCATACCTCGACCCACGGCGCGTTTGGTGCCCTGGCGTTTGGTATCGGTACCTCGGAAGTCGAGCATGTGCTTGCGACCCAGTGCCTGGTGCAGAAAAAATCGCAGGCCATGCTCATCAGCGTGGATGGTACGGCCCCTGCCGGGGTGACGGCGAAGGACATCATTCTGGCGATTATCGGCCACATCGGTACCGCCGGGGGCACCGGCTATGCGATTGAATTTGGTGGCGACGCGATCCGTGCGCTGTCCATGGAGGGACGCATGACCCTCTGCAACATGGCGATCGAGGCCGGCGCGCGCGCCGGGATGGTTGGCGTGGACGATAAAACCATGGAGTATGTGCGCGGGCGGCCATTTGCCCCGACGGGGGAGCTGTGGGACAACGCCGTGGCCAACTGGCGGACCCTGCACAGCGATGTTGATGCCGAGTTTGACAAGGTCGTGCACCTCGATGCAGCCAGCCTCAAACCCCAGGTGACCTGGGGCACCTCGCCGGAAATGGTGACGGGCATTGATGGCACAGTTCCCGATCCGGCCGCAGAAAAGGATGAGGTCAAACGTGAAGGCATGCGCGCCGCGTTGCAGTACATGGGGCTGGAACCCAACACGCCTCTGAACCAGATCCAACCGGATGTGGTGTTCATTGGCTCCTGTACCAATTCCCGGATTGAAGATCTGCGGGAAGCGGCCCGGGTGGTCAGGGGACGCAAGGTGGCGGAGTCCGTCAAACAGGCCCTGGTTGTGCCGGGTTCCGGTCTGGTGAAACAGCAGGCGGAACAGGAAGGGCTGGACAAGATTTTTATCGAGGCGGGCTTCGAATGGCGCGAACCCGGCTGTTCCATGTGCCTGGCAATGAACGCCGATCGCCTCCAACCGGGGGAGCGCTGTGCCTCCACCTCGAATCGCAACTTTGAAGGGCGCCAGGGCCAGGGCGGACGCACTCACCTGGTCAGTCCGGCCATGGCCGCCGCGGCCGCGGTGACCGGACACTTTGTCGATGTGCGGGACATGGTGTAGTCAGCCGCCAGACTTACGGAGAACAGTAACATGGAAAAATTCGAAACCCTGCAGGGTATTGTGATGCCTCTGGATCGACCCAACGTCGATACGGATGCCATCATCCCGAAGCAGTTTCTGAAATCGATCAAGCGCAGCGGCTTTGGCCCGAACCTGTTTGATGACTGGCGCTATCTGGATCAGGGTGAGCCCGGCAAGGACAACAGCGGGCGCCCCTTGAATCCCGATTTCGTGTTAAACCAGCCCCGCTATCAGGGAGCCCGGGTCCTGCTGGCGCGCGAAAATTTCGGTTGCGGTTCCAGCCGTGAACATGCGCCGTGGGCCTTACTCGACTACGGCTTTCGTGTCATCATCGCGCCGAGTTTTGCGGACATCTTTTATAACAACTGTTTTAAAAACGGCATTCTGCCCATCGTCCTGGCAACGGAGCTGGTGGATGAATTATTCAAGCAGGTGGAAGCCGAGGAAGGCTACAGTCTGACCGTCGATCTGGCGGCGCAAACCATCACCCGGCCCGATGGTGAGGTGATCGCGTTTGAGATCGATGCGTTCCGCAAGCATCGCCTGTTAAACGGTCTGGATGATATCGGCCTGACCTTGGAGCATGTCGCTGAGATTCGCGCCTACGAGGAAAAGCGTCGCCAGGAAGCACCCTGGTTATTTACATCTTCCTAGGCAATGTGTCCGGCCTCAAAGCAACACAAACAACAGCATTGGTGAGAAATTAACATGACAAAAAAAATCGCCGTCTTACCCGGTGACGGTATTGGCCAGGAAATTGTAGCCGAAGCGGTAAAAGTCATCGCCTGTCTGCAACAGGATTATGGACTGAACGTGGAACTGGAAGAAGCGCTGGTGGGCGGGGCGGCCTATGACGATAGTGGCTCGCCCTTGCCGGACGCCACCCTGCAACTGGCCAGGGAAGCCGACGCGGTATTACTGGGGGCAGTGGGCGGCTATAAATGGGAAGCCCTGGAGATTGCCGTGCGACCGGAGAAGGGGCTGCTAGGGTTGCGATCCGGTCTGGGTTTGTTCGCCAACCTGCGTCCCGCCATTTTGTATTCCCAGCTCGCCGATGCCTCAACCCTGAAACCGGAAATCGTCGCGGATCTCGATATCATGATCGTGCGGGAACTGACCGGCGGGATTTATTTCGGTCAGCCACGGGGTATTCGCACCCTCGATAATGGCGAGCGCCAGGGCTTCAACACCCTGGTGTATTCCGAATCGGAAATTCGTCGCATCGGGAAAGTCGCCTTTGATATTGCCGCCAAGCGTAACAAGCGGTTGTGCTCGGTTGACAAGGCGAATGTGCTGGAATGTACCGAACTGTGGCGTGAAGTCATGATCGATGAAGGCAAGGCACATCCGGACATCGAACTGTCGCACATGTATGTGGATAATGCGGCGATGCAACTGGTGCGCGCACCCAAACAGTTTGATGTCATGGTTACCACCAACATGTTTGGTGATATTCTTTCCGACGCGGCGGCCATGTTAACCGGCTCCATCGGCATGTTGCCTTCGGCCTCGCTGGATGAAAACGGTAAAGGGATGTATGAGCCGATTCATGGTTCGGCCCCCGATATTGCCGGTCAGGATGTGGCCAATCCGCTGGCGACAATCCTGTCGGTGGCCATGATGTTGCGTTACAGCCTGGCGGAAGCCCCTATGGCGGACCGGATTGAGACGGCGGTGCGGACTGTGCTGGATCAGGGGCTGCGTACCCGGGACATCTTTAGTGAGGGGATGCGCAAGGTCAGCACCCGTGAGATGGGGGATGCCGTGGTCGCGGCGTTACGCGGCTAAGTGAATCGCTATCACCTCCGCAAGGGTGATGCGGTAAGCGTGTGAACAATTTATTCAGAGTATTAGCAGAGGCGGAACAATGAAAGCAGTGGGATTAATTGGCTGGCGCGGCATGGTGGGATCCGTGCTGATGCAACGAATGCAGGCGGAAGATGATTTTGCCCATATCGATCCCGTATTTTTTACCACCTCCCAGGTCGGTGAACCCGGTCCCGAAATCGGCAAATCGATTCCGGCATTAAAAGATGCCCGGGATATCGAGGCGCTGAAAGCCATGGAGATCATTATTTCCTGCCAGGGCGGCAGTTTTACCGAAGCGGTCTATCCTGAACTGCGGGCGGCCGGCTGGGACGGTTACTGGATCGATGCGGCGTCCACCCTGCGGATGAACGAAGATAGCATCATCATCCTGGATCCGGTCAACATGAACGTGATCAAGGATGGTCTGAGCAATGGCGTCAAAACCTATGTCGGCGGCAACTGTACCGTCAGTTTGATGATGATGGCACTGGGAGGACTGTTCCAGCGCGATTTGATCGAATGGATCACCCCCATGACATACCAGGCGGCGTCCGGCGCGGGTGCCCGTAACATGCGTGAATTACTCAGCCAGATGGGATCATTGCGTGATTCCGTCATGGATTTGCTGGATGATCCGGCCTCGGCGATTCTGGAGATTGACCGTGCTGTCACAGACCACATGCATGGTGCCGGCTATCCGGTCGATAACTGGGGTGTGCCCCTGGCCGGTAGTCTGATTCCCTGGATTGATTCACAACTGGAATCCGGTCAGAGTCGGGAAGAATGGAAAGCCGAGGTGGAAACCAACAAGATACTGGGACGCAGCAATAATCCCATCCCGATTGACGGACTGTGTGTCCGAATCGGCGCGATGCGCTCGCACAGTCAGGCTTTAACCATCAAGTTGAAAAAAAACATGCCGCTGGATGAAATTGCCAGCATGCTGGACACCGCCAATGACTGGGTCAAGGTGATCCCCAATGAACGGGAGGCGACCATGCGGGAACTGACACCCGCCGCAGTCAGTGGTACCTTGACCATTCCGGTGGGACGGTTACGTAAACTCAGCATGGGGCCGGAATATCTATCGGCGTTTACCGTGGGTGACCAGTTACTATGGGGTGCCGCAGAACCATTACGCCGGATGTTACGTATTTTGCTGGCCCATTAACGATAGAATTTCTTATCCCGGTTGGCGGTTGTGCCCGATTGTGTCGACAGGACATCACGGCAGCACACTGCCTGTACCAGGACCGCAAGTCTGATTGATATCATTTGCTATGAGCAAAACAGTAGATGTTGCCGTAGTCGGTGCCGCCACCCTGGTGGGTGAGGTGCTGGTTGAATACCTTGAGCAACGCGATTTTCCTCTCGGTCAGTTGTACCTTCTCGATTGGGGTGAAGCGGTCGGCACGCGCGTCGGTTTTAAAACCACGCATGTTGTGGTGCAGGAGATCGCCGGCTTCGATTTTTCCACAGTGGGACTCGCCCTGTTTGCGGCGGGTGAGGAAGTGGCGGCAGAATTTGTACCCCAGGCCGTGGCGACGGGTTGCGTGGTGATCGATGATTCCGCAGCCTCTCGGACCCGGCCGGATATTCCCCTGGTGATTCCCGAAATCAATCCACAGGCCATTGCCACGTATGCGCAGCACGGGATAATCGCATCGCCGTCGGCATCGACCATCCAGATGCTGCTCTGTCTCCAGCCACTGTTCGCCGAGGTCAATATCGACCATATCAACGTAACGGTTTGTGAAGCGGTATCGGCTCAGGGCCGTTCTGCCGTGGAAGAACTGGCCGGACAAACGGCGAATCTGTTAAATGCCCGACCGATTCAGCCACAGGTATTTGCGAACCAGATTGCTTTTAATGTCTTACCCATGGATAGCGCGATTCAGGAAAATGGTTACTCGCTGGAGGAGAACCGGATTGTTCAGGAAAGCCGCAAGATCATGGAAAATCCACACTTATCTATCAATCCGGTGATGTTGCAGGCCCCGGTTTTTTTCGGCAACAGCATGGTGTTGTCATTCCGTACCGGCGCACGGTTGGAACTGGAGCGCGTGGCCTCATTACTGCGCCAGTCAGCGGCATTGGAAGTCGTGACGGATGAGAGTGAGTTTCCGACGGCAGTCACGCATGCAGCAGGCAGTGACGCCATTTATGTTGCGCGACTGCGTGCCGATATGTCGGAAGAAGGCGGTTTTGATCTATGGTCTGTGACCGACAACAGCCGCAAAGGGGCCGCATTAAACAGTGTTCAAATCGCTGAAATTTTGGTAAAAGACTATTTATAAGCTATAGTTACTGCATACTTATAAAGATTATTCAAAGAATATTTGGGTAAATCATTGAAAAATAAGAAGTTTGGGGCGTGCAACACGCGCGTGAAGGGATCTGTACGGAGTGGAGAAGTACTATGATGCGTAAGCTGGTCGTCTTCCTGACCGCCGCAATAATGATCTGTATGCCGTTAGCGGCAAACGCATTGGGGTTCGGAAGTCTTAAGCTCAATTCCTCACTGAATGAACCATTGAACGCTGATATCGAGTTGCTGTCAGCGACTTCCGCCGATGTCAGTAGCCTGTCCATTAGCCTGGCTTCCCCCGACGCATTTCTCCGTGCCGGTATTGACCGCCCGGCGTTGTTAAGTGAACTCAAATTCAAAATTCAGCAACGCAATGATGGTAGCTACTATATAAACGTCACTTCCCGCTCGCCTGTCCGTGAACCCTTTTTAAACTTCCTGTTGGAAATGAACTGGCAGAATGGCCGCATGCTGCGGGAGTACACCATGCTGCTGGATCCCCCGACCCAGGTGCGGAAACAACCGACTGTCGTAGAAGCACCACCTACCGCAGCCCCGGCAGAAGTGGCGGCCCAGGAAGCCGAGGCGCCGGCAGAGAGTCCGTTTGTCGAACCTGAACCGGCCGTGGTGGAAATGCCGCTGACTGAAGTGGAGACAGAAGTACCGGCAGAGATGCCCGCCGTGCCGGTATTGGGTGAGGAAGGCGAGGTGATTGAGCCCGCGGCGGAAGAAGTGATGATGGCTGAACCGGTGGCGGAAGAGGTGCTCGTCGCAGAACCGATGGTTGAAGAAGTGCCGCCGGAACCTATGGCGGCAGAGGTCCCGGTGCTGTCGGAAGAAGGCATGGTGGTCGAAGCGGCACCTGAGGAAGCCGTCCCACCTGAAGCGGCTGAACTTGCGACGGTACCGGTGCTGACCGAGGAAGGGCAGGTGATGGAACCGGCGCCCGTTGAGGATCCCCAACTGGATATCTTCACCGATGACAGCGAATTGCTGCCACGGATTCCCCTCGCGGCCTATGGCCAGGCACCGGCACAAGAAGTGGCTTATGAACCGGCGGGTGAACTCGATTACGGCATCGTTCGCAAGGGCGACAATTTATGGACCATTGCGGAAAAGCTGCGCCCGGATGAATCGATCAGTATCTATCAGGTCATGATGGCCTTGTTACAAAGTAACCCCGATGCCTTTGTGGATGGCAATGTCAACCGACTGAAAGTCGGGCATGTGCTGCGTATAGAAGATGCCAGCCTGTTAACGGCGATGAGTCAGAAGGAAGCGGCACTGGAATACCAGGCCCAGACCGAGGCCTGGGAGGGATACCGTCAGCAAGTGGCCGCCGCCCCGACAACCCAGCCGATTGTCGCCAGTGAAGTGGAAACCGGCGAAGTGGCCGAGGCGGAACCGAGCGGTGAACTGACCCTCGCCTCACCGGAAGGGACGGAATTACAGCCTGGCGCCGGGGTGACCGATGAGGCGGTCAGCAATGACATCGTCACCTTGCAGGATGAATTACGTCAGGTCCGCAATGACGCCAGTCTCCAGCGCAACCGCAATGTAGAACTGAATACCAAGCTGCAGGAACTGGAAGAGGAACTGTCACGCCTGCAACGTTCCCTGACCATCAAGGATGACGAACTCGCCGCATTACAACAGCAACTGGCTGAGCTACAAGAACAGCCCGTGGAAGCGGGAGAGATGCCGGCTGAAACCGCGGCCATGCCGGAACCGGTTGAAGCGGCACCGGCAGAGCCCGTACAGGAAGAAACCGCTTCAATGGCGGAACCCGAGCCGGTAACAGAGGAGGTCGCGGAAGAAACACCAGAAGCGGCACCCGCTGCGACGATGGCGGAAACGGCCGAAGCCGAACCTGAAGCCGTTACCAAGCCCGCCAAACCGGTACTGCCGCCTGTTGCTGCCGCACCAAGCCCGCCGCCCCAGGCAGAAGCCGGGGTCATGGATACGGTAATGGGTGTTGTACAGAATGTGGGTGATACCTTGTCCGGCATGTTCGGCAACATGGTGGGCGATTCACTGCTGATCTTTATTGCCTTGCCCGTGTTGCTGGTGTTGATTGTTTTGATGTTGATTCTGGTGCGCCGGCGGCGTAAATCCGGCCAGGCTTACCAGGAAAGCATTCTCACTGGGGGGCCGGCCAGTGTGACCGGTGCCGCTGAAGCCGCCGAAGAGTCGGAGGAAGAATCGTCTTTTTTAAGTGACTTCGCCGTCAGTGGGGCCGGCGCGATCCAGACCCAGGACAGCGAGGTGGATCCGCTTACCGAGGCGGATGTCTTCATGGCGTATGGCCGGTATGAAGCTGCCGAGGAACGGCTCGGCGAGGCCATCAAGAATGAACCCGATCGTCCGGAACTGAAACTGAAGTTACTGGAGCTCTATCACGCCACCAAGAACAAGCCGGCATTTGAAAATTCTGCCGAGGATTTTTACGCCAGTCTGGGTGACGACGCGAATACCAATCCGATGTGGCAGAAAGTCGCATCGATGGGGGCGGAACTGGTGCCCGGCAATCCGCTGTTCAGCGGCGGTAAAGGCGCCGCGGATCTGCCCGATCTGGCGGCCAGCCAGGATCCGGGGCTCGGATTTTCAGAGAGCCAGGTAATGGATATCGGACTCGATACCGGGGTGTTTGATGCCGCGGATATCGGCGCATCCTCGCAACCGACGGAAGCCGCGGGTGACATGGACTTCAATCTGGATTTTGGAGAAAGCGCACCGGCAAAAGAGAAAGAAGAAGCCGGTGGTATGGATTTCAATCTCGACATGGGTGAGAGTCAACCGGAGCCTGCGCAGGAAGAAACCGGCGGCATGGATTTCAATCTCGATATGGGTGAGAGCCAACCGGCGGCGGAGGAAGAAAAAGGTGGCCTGGATTTCAGTCTCGACATGGGGGAAAGTGCCAGCGAGGCAACCCCGGCCGGTGGTGAAGATGCCGGTGCGCTGGATTTCGATCTGGATATGGACGAGGTCAGCTCAGGACCGCCCACCGCTGAAATGAGCATGGATTTCAGCACTGAAGAGGCTGAGAAGGATGACACCATGTCATTCGATCTTGGTGAGGGATTCGATGAAGGTACGACCTCGATGCCTGAGCCGACCATGGATGATATGGCACTGGGTGGTGAAGCGGAGGATCTGGATATCGGTGGTGGTGATGAGGTTGGCACCAAGCTGGATCTCGCCAAAGCCTATATTGACATGGGGGATCCGGATGGCGCCCGCAGTATTCTGGACGAAGTCATGGCCGAGGGGAATGCTTCCCAGAAACAGGAAGCGCAGGCGTTACTGGATCAAATTGCCTGATTCCCTTTCCCTGGTGGGATGCCGGTTGTTTTATCGTCCGCCGGGCACTTTAACCGACTGACAGGAACCTGATAAAGGCCCTGGTGGTAAAACTGCCAGGGCCTTGATTATTTTACCGCCTGAATCATGCGTATTGCCTTGGGGATTGAATATGATGGTCGGCCGTATTGTGGCTGGCAATTTCAGGATCACAGTCCATCGGTGCAGGCCGTGGTGGAGCAGGCGCTGACGAGTGTGGCGGCCCATCCCGTGCGGGTGATCTGCGCCGGGCGAACCGATACCGGGGTGCATGCCGCGGAACAGGTGGTGCATTTTGATACCCGGGCGGTGCGCGACGACAGGGCCTGGGTCATGGGGAGCAACGCCAACCTCCCCAAGTCCGTCAGCGTGTTGTGGGTGCAGGCAGTGGATGATACGTTCCATGCGCGCTTTTCGGCGATTCGGCGCCGCTACCGGTATGTGATCTTCAATCGCCATGTCAGACCGGCATTCCTCGCAGGACGGGTCGCCTTCTGTTTTCGACCCCTGGACGAGGAACGCATGCGGGCCGCCGCCCGTTACCTGTTGGGGGAACATGATTTCAATGCCTATCGGGCCCTGGCCTGTCAGGCCAAAAGCCCGGTGCGTACGGTCTATCGACTGGATATTACCCGCCGGGATGAATTGATCCTGATCGACATTGAAGCAAACGCGTTTCTGCATCACATGGTGCGCAATATCGCCGGCGTCCTGATGGCCATTGGGGCCGGTGAGCAGGAACCGGAATGGGCCAAAGCGGTGCTGGATGGCCGGGACCGCAGCCTGGGAGGGGTGACGGCCCCGCCGGACGGGTTATACCTGATGGAGGTCATGTATCCGGAGACCTACGCTCTGCCGCGCCTTTCCCCGTCATCGGCGCTCTGGTAACCTGCGCGTTTTTGGGCTGACGAATCAGGGATGCGAACCCGAGTTAAAATTTGCGGTATTACCCGGCCGGAAGATGCGCGCGCCGCGGCGAAACTGGGTGCGGACGCGATCGGGCTGGTGTTCTATTCCGCCAGCCCGCGGGCAGTGACCATCGAGCAGGCGCTCGCGGTGTGTGCCGCGTTACCGCCTTTCGTTACCCGGGTCGGTCTGTTTGTCAATGCACCGCGGGAGGAAATTCAGCAGGTGCTGCATACCGTACCGCTGGATTTGTTGCAGTTCCATGGCGACGAGACGCCGGCGGATTGCGAAGGGTTCGGCCGACCCTATGTCAAGGCACTGCGCATGGCGGCCGGGATGGACGTGCTGGCGACGCTGGCGTCTTTCAGCGGGGCCGCCGGGATTTTACTGGACAGTTATAAGCTCGGGGTACCGGGCGGGACCGGGCAAACCTTTGACTGGTCACGGGTACCGCGGCAAACAGAACACCCCATCATCCTGGCGGGAGGCTTGACGCCCGGGAATGTCGCCATGGCGATTGAACAGGTCAGGCCCTATGCTGTCGATGTCAGTGGCGGGGTCGAAGCGGCCAAAGGGATCAAGGACAGGGATAAAATGACGGCCTTTATGAACGAGGTACAACGCGTTGGAACAAGTTAAAAAACCGACACAACCGCACTATCACATGCCCGATGAAGCGGGCCATTTTGGCCCTTATGGCGGCATGTTTGTGGCCGAAACCCTGATGGGGCCGTTGAAGGAATTGCGGCAAGCGTATGAACAGTATTTGCAGGATGCGGAGTTTCAGGCCGAACTAGATTTTGAATTACAGCAGTACGTGGGACGCCCCAGTCCGTTGTATTACGCCGAGCGCTGGAGCCAGACCCTCGGCGGTGCGCGGATCTATCTGAAGCGCGAAGACCTGAACCATACCGGCGCGCACAAGATCAACAACACGGTAGGCCAGGCCCTGTTGGCCAAACGCATGGGCAAGACCCGCATCATTGCAGAAACCGGGGCAGGCCAGCACGGCGTGGCCAGTGCCACCGTGGCCGCCCGTCTCGGGCTCGAATGCGTCGTGTATATGGGGGCGGAAGACATCGAGCGCCAGGCGATGAACGTCTATCGCATGAAACTGCTGGGTGCCGAAGTGGTGCCGGTGACCTCGGGTTCCCGTACCCTGAAGGATGCCCTCAATGAAGCCATGCGCGACTGGGTGACCAATGTCGATAACACCTTCTATATCATCGGCACCGTTGCCGGTCCCCACCCGTATCCGGCCATGGTGCGGGATTTTCAGGCCATTATCGGTCGGGAAGCCCGCGAGCAAATCCTGCAGCACGAAGGCCGCCTGCCCGATGCGCTGGTTGCCTGTGTGGGTGGGGGGTCGAATGCAATCGGGCTGTTTTATCCGTTCCTGGAGGACAGCGAGGTCGCGCTTTACGGAGTGGAGGCCGCCGGTTACGGCCTGGAGACGGGGCGCCATGCGGCACCGTTGTGCGCGGGTAAACCCGGGGTGTTGCACGGCAATCGCACCTACCTGATGGAAGACAGCCATGGGCAGATTATCCATACCCATTCTATTTCGGCCGGACTGGATTACCCCGGGGTGGGCCCGGAACATGCCTGGTTGAAAGATACGGGCCGGGCCAACTATGTGTCGATCAATGATGAGGAAGCCCTGCAGGCCTTCCATGATTTGACCCGCATTGAAGGCATTTTACCGGCCCTGGAGTCGAGTCATGCCCTGGCGTATGCCACCAAGCTGGCCCCGACCCTGGCCAAAGAGCAAAACATTGTCGTTAACCTCTCGGGACGCGGCGACAAGGATATTCACACTGTAGCCAAGCATGAGGGGATCACCCTATGAGCCGGTTGCCCGCCTGTTTTTCCCGTTGTCGCAATGCCGAACGCAAGGCGCTGATCCCGTACGTCACCGCCGGTGATCCCGAACCCGCTGTAACAGTGCCGCTGATGCAGGCCATGGTGCAGGCCGGTGCCGACATCATTGAACTCGGCGTGCCGTTCTCCGATCCCATGGCCGAAGGGCCGGTGATCCAGCGCGCCATGGAACGGGCCCTGGAACATGATGTGACCCTGGACGATGTCCTGGCCATGGTGAAGGAATTTCGCCAGCAGGATAACGACACCCCGGTGGTGTTGATGGGGTACCTCAATCCCATCGAAGTCAAGGGGTATCCTGAGTTTGCCGCGGCGGCTGCGGATGCCGGGGTGGATGGGGTACTGGTGGTGGACATGCCGCCGGAAGAAGCCGCCGATCTGGTCAGGTCGCTGCGGCAGCATGAGCTTGACATGATTTTCCTGGTGGCGCCCACCACGGACCAACACCGCATTGAAGCCATCACCCGCGCCGGCAGTGGCTTTATCTATTATGTCTCCCTCAAGGGCGTGACCGGTGCCGGCCATCTGGACATAGATGCGGTAAAAGATCGCGTTTCCGGCATCCATAAGTTGACAGAATTACCAGTGGGAGTAGGCTTTGGTATCAAGGATGCAGCCTCTGCGGCCCAGATCGCCAGTGCCGCCGACGCCATCGTGGTCGGTAGCGCCCTGGTGCGGAAAGTGGAGGAAAATACCACCTCGTCAGAACAGATAAATCAGGCCGTGGCGGGCTTGTTAAGTGAAATGCGCCAGGCCATGGATGCCGCCTGAGAGAGGCGGCTGTAAAATCATAATAAGCACACAGGATTTCTTTGATGAACTGGTTTAGCAAATTATTACCATCCCGGATTCGCACGGAAACGAGTACCAAGAAAAGTATTCCCGAAGGATTATGGACCAAGTGTAATTCCTGCAGTGCGGTACTGTATCGCGCCGAGATCGAGCGCAACCTGCATGTCTGTCCCAAGTGTGATTACCATATGCGGGTGGGGGCGCGTTGGCGGCTGGAACATTTTCTTGATGAGGAAGGCTGGGAAGAGCTGGCACCAAACCTGAAACCGGTAGATGCGCTCAAGTTCAAGGATCTGAAAAAGTACAAGGATCGCCTGAGCCAGGCACAGAAAGCCACCGAGGAAAATGATGCCCTGGTGGTGATGCAGGGGCGACTGAAAAACATGCCCGTGGTCGCGGCGGCATTTGAATTTCGCTTCATGGGGGGGTCCATGGGGTCGGTCGTGGGTGAAAGGTTCGTCCGCGCCGTCGACCAGGCAGCCGAGCAAAAGATCCCGTTGATTTGCTTTTCCGCCAGTGGCGGTGCCCGCATGCAGGAAGCCCTGTTTTCCCTGATGCAAATGGCCAAAACCTCTGCCGCCCTGTCTCGCTTGAGCAAAGTCAGTGTGCCTTTCGTCTCCGTTATGACCGATCCCACCATGGGGGGGGTGTCGGCCAGTCTGGCCATGCTGGGAGATGTAAATGTGGCGGAACCCAATGCGCTGATTGGTTTTGCCGGCCCGCGTGTGATCGAACAGACAGTGCGCGAAACGCTGCCGGAAGGGTTTCAACGCAGTGAGTTTCTGCTGGAACACGGTGCGATTGACATGATTGTCGATCGGCGTGAAATGCGCGATCGGCTCGCCAGCGTGTTGGCCATGATGACGCACAAGCCAACACCCTGAATCCACTCAACGGATTCCGTTATAGTTGAACTTTTTCATGCTGGCTGTGATGCCGCCATCCGGCTTACTTTGATCTGTCCTCAATCTGCATGCGCTTTACAACCCTCGATGCCTGGTTAAGCTGGCAGGAATCCCTGCATCCTGCCGAGATTGACCTCGGACTGGAACGCGTCGCGACGGTGATGCAACGGTTGCATCCGCAACCACCGCCATTTCCGGTGATCACCGTGGCCGGGACCAATGGCAAGGGATCCAGCGTGGCCATGCTGGAAGCAATTCTGCTCGCCGCCGGCTACCGGGTCGGTGCCTATACCTCGCCGCATTTATTACGCTATAACGAACGGGTTCGGATCAATGGTCAGCCGGTAACTGATGCCTTACTGATAGCGAGTTTTGATCGGCTTGATGTGGCCCGGTCGGATACCAGCCTGACCTATTTCGAATTCGGCACACTCGCCGCGCTGGATATCTTCTATCAGGAGCGCCTCGATGTGATTGTGCTGGAAGTCGGACTTGGTGGCCGGCTGGATGCGGTCAATGTGGTTGATCCCACGATTGCGTTGATTACCTCGATCAGCGTGGATCATGCCGAATGGCTGGGAGATGATCGGGAAAGCATTGCGTTGGAAAAAGCCGGCATCATGCGGGCTGGTCGACCGGTGATCTTCAGTGGGCAAGACATGCCGCGCAGCCTGGCGCAACAGGCGAGGGCGTTGAAGGCACCCCTGTCAGTGCTGGAACGGGATTTTCATTACCGCAAAAGCACAACCGGCTGGCAATGGTGGAGCGGTTCAAAACCGCCCATGCAACTGCCTTATCCGGCATTGCGGGGGGACCATCAACTGGATAATGCCGCCGGTGTGCTGATGGTATTGCAACAACTGGCCGATCCATTGCCCGTGAGTTTGTCGGCCATCCGTGAGGGGCTGCAACAGATTGTCTTGCCAGGCCGGTTTCAGGTCATTCCCGATGCCGTCACGTGGATCCTGGATGTGGCCCATAATCCGGAGGGTATTGGCCGACTCGCCGCCATGCTGGGCGCAACCCGAGCCCGCGGGCGGACGCTGGTGGTGCTCGGAATGATGCAGGATAAAGACATCCATAATGCAATCCGGCAACTACAGGGCGAGGTTGATGTCTGGTATACGGCAAACCTCACCACCTCACGCAGTGCCAATGCCGAAGCGATGGCCGGGGTCATCCGGCAGGTGACCGGCAGCAACCAGGTGACTGCCTGCGAGGCGGTGGAGGCAGCCTGTGAGGCGGCCAAAACGGCAGCCCGCGACGGCGATCGCATTCTGGTATGCGGATCTTTTTATACAGTGGCGGCAGCCCTTGCCCACGGCATATAATTAAGTTTTTGATTTTAAGGCGCCAGGCGCCCCGATTCTGGTCTTAACAATTGGACGAACATACTTTTAAACAACGCATTGTCGGCGCCATTGTCCTGGTTGCCCTGGCCGTGATTTTTATTCCCATGCTCTTGCCCGGACATCGCGAGATCGGCTTTGAAGATAGCGGCTCACCCATCCCGCCCAGGCTGGCGGAACTTGAAAATATGAAGGTACTGGAACTGGAAAAACCGCAGCCCGCGCCTGCGCCGCGTGAAATCGTCCGGACCCCCATCGATGAGCATTCGCCCGATACCCCTGCGGTTGAACCGGAACCAACCACCACTGCGAAACCACCGCCCGCACCAGACACTTCGAAAGCAGCAACCCCAGAGGCGGAGACTTCAGCTGCCGCCCCCCCAACAAGTCAGCCAGAACCTGTTGCCACGACTCCCCCGAAGGCGTGGGCCGTGCAGGTGGGCAGCTTTACCCAGCGTGACAATGCCATGAAATTACGCGATAAGTTACGCGCCAAGGGGTACAAGTCGTTCGTTGAACAAATAACCAGCGCGGGCAAAACCTTTTACCGGGTTCGCGTCGGACCCGTCGTGACCCGCGACAACGCAGAGGCACTGCAAAAGGAATTGCAGACCAAACAGAAATTGCAGGATAGCAGGGTTGTACCTCATCCTTGATGGGGTGTGCCGACTTTCACCACTGATACATAACCGGTTTCATGATTGGAGTTGACTACGCCATCCTTGGCATTCTGCTGATTTCCTCATTCATCAGCCTGATTCGGGGGTTTGTCAAAGAAGCGTTGTCCCTGGCGGGGTGGGTGATGGCTTTCTGGATCTCGCTCAGTTTTGCGGTCCCCCTGTCGAAACTGCTGGCCTCCAGCATGGATGATCCCACCCTGCGTCTGATCATCGCCTTCGTGGTGTTGTTTGTGCTGACCCTGATCGTGTCTGCGGTGATTAACTTTTTCGCCTCACGCCTGGTACAACGCACCGGGCTGACCGGCACCGACCGGTTTCTCGGGGTCATCTTTGGTTTTCTGCGCGGGGCCCTGCTGGTATCGGTCCTGGTGTTGCTGGCAGGGCTCACCTCCCTGCCCAAAGAGAGCTGGTGGGACGATTCTTTCCTGCTGTTTCGTTTTCAGGCCATCGCGATGTGGATCCGGGAGCTGTTGCCCGCCGATGTGGCAACGAGTTTTAATTTCTGAGAAGGGGGCATAGCCGCCTCGAGGTCGGTTATAATCAACCGCCCAACCAACCAGTCCAGGGGGGCAGAGGTCACGGATCATGTGTGGGATCATTGGAATATTTGCCAGAAGCCCGGTCAACCAGGCGCTGTATGATGGCCTGACGGTGTTGCAGCACCGCGGCCAGGATGCCGCCGGGATTGTCACCTGTGATAAAGACCGGCTGTATATGCGCAAGGACAATGGTCTGGTGCGGGATGTGTTTCATACCCGGCATATGCTGCGACTGCGCGGCAATATGGGGATCGGTCATGTGCGCTACCCGACCGCGGGGTGTTTCTCTTCCGCCGAAGCCCAGCCGTTTTATGTTAACTCCCCGTTTGGTATCACCCTGGGGCATAACGGCAACCTGACCAATGCCGCGGAGCTGAAACGGGATCTGTTCGTCGAAGACCGGCGTCATATCAATACCGATTCCGATTCCGAAATTTTGTTGAATGTCTTTGCCCATGAACTGGAAGCCACGGGCAAACTGAAAATTTCCCCCAGCGATATCTTTACTGCCGTGAGCCGGGTACACCAGCGTTGCCGCGGGGCATATGCGGTGGTGGGCATGATCACCGGCTACGGTGTGTTCGCCTTTCGGGATCCCCATGGGATTCGACCGGTTGCCATCGGGCGACGGCAAGGGACAACGGGGACCGAGTACATCATCGCCTCGGAAAGCGTCGCCATTGATGTATTGGGTTATGAGTTGTTACGTGACGTCGCGCCGGGTGAAGCGGTCTATGTCGATATGGAAGGGGTGTTGCACGCCCGGCAGTGTGCCGACAAGCCCGAACTGACGCCGTGCATCTTTGAGCATGTGTATTTTGCCCGCCCCGACTCCCTGATGGACGGGATTTCCGTTTACAAGGCCCGCTTGCGCATGGGAGATTACCTGGCGAAGAAAATCATGCGGGAGTTTCCGGATCATGACATCGACGTGGTATTGCCGATCCCTGATACCAGTCGGACATCAGCGTTGCAGTTGTCCTATACGCTGGGCGTGAAGTACAGCGAAGGGTTTATCAAGAACCGTTACATCGGCCGGACCTTCATCATGCCCGGTCAGAAGCAACGTAAAAAATCTGTCCGCCAGAAACTCAATGCCATTGAACTCGAGTTTCGTGGCAAGAATGTGTTGCTGGTGGATGACTCCATCGTGCGTGGTACCACCTCCAAGCAGATCATTCAGATGGCACGCGAAGCCGGCGCCAACAAAGTGTATTTTGCCTCGGCTGCACCACCGGTACGGTATCCCAACGTATACGGGATCGATATGCCCGCGGCCAATGAACTGATTGGTCATGGCCGCGATGAACAGCAGATCGCCGAGGTGATCGGTGCGGATCGGTTGTTCTACCAGGAGCTGGATGACCTGGTCGCGGCGGTAAAGAAAAAAGTTCCGGGCATTGAGCATTTTGATACCTCGGTGTTCAACGGGGAATACGTGACCGGCGATGTCAGCCAGGCTTACCTGCAGCATATCGAGGACCTGCGCAAGGATTCCGCGCGACGCGCCGAAGGCGAAAAGGATAACGAAGTCGTGGAAATATATAATACTGCCTAGTTGACACATCAGAGTGCATGACATAGGCTTTCATCAGCGCCGATTTGAACTACTCAGCTTGCGGGCGCATTAGAAATACAGCTAAAGCGAGCGGGACCTGCTTTAGCGTACGCTGAGCGGGTTTTTTTTTGCCTTGCTTTGCGCGACGCCGGCGGTTCCTTCAACAAATTGATGACAGCAGGTGAGAATTATGGATTTCGAAAACGACGCATGGGGATTCGATACACTGGCGGTGCGCGCCGGCCAACACCGATCGGCGGAACATGAACACGCTGAACCGATCTTTCCCACCTCCAGTTACGTGTTCGACAGTGCGGCCCAGGCGGCGGCGCGCTTCAAGGGTGATGAACCGGGCAATATCTATTCGCGCTTTACCAACCCGACGGTACGCACGTTCGAACAACGCCTGGCGGCGTTGGAAGGGGGGGCGGCCTGTGTCGCGACTTCATCAGGCATGGCGGCTATTCTCAGTACCTGCATGGCGTTATTGAAAAGCGGGGATCATATCGTGTCATCCCGCGCCATCTTTGGCAGCACCGTGGTGCTGTTTAACAAATACATCACGCCCTTTGGCGTGGAGGTGAGTTATGTCCCGCTGACGGATCTGGATGCCTGGCGTAAGGCGATTCGACCGGAAACTCGGATCCTGTTTCTGGAAACGCCGTCCAATCCCCTGACGGAAGTGGCGGACATCGCTGCGCTGGCGCAACTTGCCCGGGAACATGATTGCCTGCTGGTGGTGGATAACTGTTTTTGTACCCCCGCCTTGCAGCAGCCGCTGGCACTGGGGGCGGATATCGTGATTCATTCGGCTACCAAGTACATTGATGGTCAGGGTCGTTGTGTCGG
The DNA here is from genome assembly GCA_040235565.1 of Thiohalomonadales bacterium. GTDB lineage: Bacteria > Pseudomonadota > Gammaproteobacteria > UBA6429 > Thiohalophilaceae > JAHEIJ01. The sequence continues at coordinate 34,738 of JBECLA010000027.1, forward strand.
CGGTGCCGTGGTGGGGAACAAGGAACTGGTGGGCGAGGGCGTTTACGGTTTTCTGCGTACCGCCGGACCAACCATGAGTCCGTTCAATGCCTGGGTCTTCCTGAAAGGACTGGAAACGCTCCACTTGCGGATGAAAGCGCATAGCGCCAATGCCCTGCAACTGGCGCATTTCCTGGAAGACCATCCGGCGGTTAACAAAGTCTACTATCCGGGCCTCGAAAGTCATCCCCAGCATGAACTCGCCAGCCGGCAACAAACCGGTTACGGCGGAGTATTGGCCTTTGAGGTCAGGGGCGGTCAGCAAGCCGCCTGGAAGATTATTGATAACACTCGTCTGTTATCGATCACCGCCAACCTGGGTGATGCCAAGTCGACGATAACTCATCCGGCCACCACCACGCATGGTCGCCTGACCGAGGCGGAAAGGGACGAGGCCGGCATCGCGGAGGGTTTGGTGCGCATCGCCGTCGGGTTGGAAGAGGTCGAGGACATCAAGGCCGATCTGCAACGTGGCCTGGCCTGAATTTCATTCCGAAATTCAGGCTCCTGCCACCACAACACCATCCTGCTTGCCGGATAAAAAAACCAATGAATTCAATCAACAATAGTTGATTACTTTTCTAAGTTAGAATAATTCCATTTACTGATGCGCTAAAATACAATGCTGCATTGCAGGCGAAGATCTGGCGAAAAAATACCCAAAGAGGACAGGAAAGAGTCGCTGTGCACCGGCCAAAAAAGATAGACAAAAAGAGATGATCTATATCAATAAGTATCTTGAGATGCGGTGGGCAGAGGACTAATCTTAGAATATGCCATTATTCTAATATTCATTAAATTCCGCTATTCAGGAGATCAACATGTTGAAGTTCATCGGTGGTTTTATTATCGGCATCGTCATACTCGGTGTCGTCATGTTCTTTAAAGCGGGTTCATTCATGTTCAATGAAATTGAAAGCCCGTATAGCGTGGAAGAAACCGCGGCGCGTATTCAACGCAATATTCAACGGCTGGAAAATCGGGGCTGGAAGCTGTCCGGATTGCGTGATCCGTCCAAAGCCGTTGCCGCTTCCGGGACCAATGTGTTGCCGGTGCTACTGGTGGAAGCCTGCAGTACCAAATATTCCGCGCCGTTGCTGAAAGAAGATGAAACCCGACTCTTGTCGATTCTGATGCCCTGCACCATCACGGTGTACAAGAAGGATAATGGCAAGACCTATATCGGTCTGATGAATTCCGGCCTGATGGGCAAGATGTTTGGCGAAAAGGTCGGCACCATCATGGGTGAAGTGGCAAAAGATCAGGCCGAGTTCGTGAAATTCGATCCCAAAGAACCGGCACCGCCGCTCATCAAGATCAAGCCCGGTGGTGGTGGAGCAGGTGGTAAGGATGTTGGTGGCTGTTAGTTCCGCTCTGGCTGGCTCGGTCATCCGAGCCAGTCGACATCGCATTGATAAGACCAATGTCTTTTGAGGAGTGATCATGTCAAGCCCAAGATTTAAATTTTTATTCGCCGGCGCATTAACCGCCCTGTTGATGTTATCCGGGGTTGTGAATGCCAAGGTCGAAGAGCCGCAGGCGGAAGCCAAGACGGCAACGCCGGCAGCTGAAACGGCGAAAAAACCCGCCAAGGAATCCAAGTCCACGGCGGACCATTCCAAATTCAAGGAACTGGACAAGGATTTTGATACCGGTCCGGAGGTCACCAAGGCGTGTCTCGAATGTCACACCGAAGCGGCCAAGCAGGTACACAATACCAAGCACTGGAACTGGGAATGGGTCAATCCCCAGACCAAACAACGGCTGGGTAAGAAACACGTCATCAATAACTTCTGTACCTCGGTGCAGTCCAACCAGACCTTCTGTAGTGCCTGCCATGTGGGTTATGGCTGGAGTGATGATTCCTTTGACTTTAGCAAGGAAGAAAATGTCGACTGTCTGGTTTGTCACGATACCACCGGCAAGTACAAGAAAATTCCGGGGTTGTCCGGTCATCCGAACTACAAGTCGATGGAATGGCCACCCCATTCCGGTAATTTCCGTCCGGCCACCGATCTGACCAAGATCGCGCAGAACGTCGGTAAAACAAGTCGGCAGACTTGCGGTGCCTGTCACTTCTTCGGTGGTGGGGGTAACGCGGTAAAACACGGCGACCTGGATACCTCACTGATCAATCCACCCCGTTATCTTGACGTGCATATGGAGACTGACGGGTTGAACATGACCTGTGGTGATTGTCACCTGAGTGATTCCCATGAAGTCTCCGGCAGTCGCTATGCACCGACCGCCGCGGATGACAAGGGGGCATTGATACGGGGTAGTCAGGATGAACGCAATCCGACCACCTGTGTGGCATGTCACGGGAATGAACCGCATCCGAAAGAAGCCAAGCTGAATCACCACACTGACAAGATTGCCTGTCAGACCTGCCACATTCCGGCCTTTGCCCGGGGTAACCTGCATACCAAGATGACCTGGGACTGGTCCACCGCCGGTAAGCTGGATGAGAAGGGTCATCGCATTCGTACCAAGGGCAGTGAAGGCCGTGATCTGTATGACAGTAAAAAAGGTAACTTCAGCTATGAACGTTACGTCATCCCCGAATACGTCTGGTTCAACGGCAATGTCCGTTTCACCTTGTTCGGTGAAAAGGTTGAAGGTGACAAGGTCAAGATCAACGATTTCCTGGGCGATGCCAATGATCCGAATGCCCGTATCTGGCCGGTCAAGGTATTCCGCGGCAAGCAACCCTATGATATCGGCAATGAAACTCTGGCGGTATTCCACACCGCCGGCAAGGATGATGCCGCTTTCTGGGGCAACTACGACTGGGACAAGGCCCTGGCCGCCGGGATGAAGGCGATGGGGGTTGAATACAGTGGCAAGATGAAGTTCGTCGAAACCGAAATGTCCTGGCCGATTACCCATATGGTCGCGCCCAAGGAAGATGCGCTGGAATGTTACCAGTGCCATAAGGAAGGCGGGCGCCTTGCCGCGATTCAGGATATCTACATGCCGGGTCGCAACAACACCCCGATCATTGACAAGATTGGCTGGACACTGGCATTACTCGCCCTGATCGGTGTTCTGATTCACGGTGCCATCCGCATCGTTTCGAGCAAGAGAGGTTAAGACGATGGAAAGAATCTATATCTTCAAACGATTTGAACGGTTCTGGCACTGGTCTCAGGCCGCGCTGATCATCTTCCTGATGATCACCGGGTTTGAAATCCACGGCTCCTACAAGTTCTTTGGTTATGAACAGGCTGTGAGCTTTCACACCACGGCTGCCTGGACCCTGGTGGGGTTATGGGTCTTTGCGGTGTTCTGGACCATCACCACCGGCGAATGGAAGCAGTACGTTCCCACCATGGATAAGGTGGATGCGATGATCAAGTATTACCTGACGGGTATCTTTACCAATGCCCCGCATCCATTCAAACAGACGCGTCTGAGCAAACATAATCCCCTGCAGCGGCTGGCCTACCTGTTTGTGCTGGTGATCATTAACCCCATTATCTGGACCACCGGTTGGTTCTACCTGTTCTACAATTCCTGGAAGGACTGGGGTGTCGGCTGGTTAAGTCTGGAATGGGTGGCCTTCTTCCATGTGATCGCGGCCTTTATGATGTTGATCTTCTTCATCGTACATGTGTACCTGACCACCGCAGGGCATACACCCACATCGCATATCAAGGCGATGATTACTGGCTGGGAAGAAACCCATTAACCGTAAGTTTAGTGAAATATGATCAAGGGAATTAAACTACCCTCCCTGCAGAGCCCCAAGTTACTTGGGGCTTTGTTTATGGGACTTGGCTGTATTGCACCCACAAACGTGTCTGCTGAACCGTCAGTCAGTGATGTCGATGCGATTCCTCATGTGGGCAAGCGGGCCCGTGAAAGCTACATTGATTATCTGTATGCCGATCCGCACAAGGCCTTTGCCATCGGGCCGGGCGGGGCGTGGGCCTGGCAAGCGGGTAAAGCTTCACCCCAGGAAGCGGAACAGGCGGCGATTGATTACTGTCAACGTCACAGCCAGCAGAAGTGTGTTGCCTATGCCGTGAATAACAAGCTGGTGTTTGATAGCAAACAATGGCCGACCTTGTGGGGCCCATACCTGACCAAAGCAGAAGCGGCAAAAACGCCGGTTGGTAACAATGTGGGACAGCGTTTTTATGATCTGGCTTTCAAGGATGAAACCGGCAAAGGCAAAACCATTTCCGATTTACGTGGCAAGGTGGTGTTTCTTCATTTCTGGGGTTCCTGGTGTCCTTCCTGCATGATCGAATTCCCCTCGTTGGTACGATTACGGGAACAAATCAATCAGGAGCTGGGGAAACAGGTCGAGCTGGTGATTCTACAAGCGCGAGAACCGTTCAGTGAATCCCTGCGCTGGGCCAGGAAAAACGGTTTTGAGAATGTCACGCTGTATGACTCCGGAGTAAAGTCCGTGTCGGATACGGAATTTCGACTGGCCGACGGTAAGCGCATACAGGATCGGGACGTGGCCAAAACCTTTCCGACCAGCATCGTGCTCGATAAAAACGGTGTGGTGGTATTTTATCACCGCGGCCCCGTCAACAACTGGATGGAATATATAGAATTCTTCCGCGACGCGGCGCTTGGATCCTAGCCTAAAATACTTTGTTACTTCCTGAAGAACACTATTAGCCAATAAACAGGATCATCACAGCCTTGGACCACCACGACGGTTCTTCAGGCGGCTCATCAGTGTCTTGCAATCAACATGGCGTACCGCCTCCTTACCGAGCAGATGGTTGGTGCTGAATTGTTCCAGCATTGCCATGTCTTTGGTCAGGGTATGCATGTGCAGGCTTTGCATATCATTCATAATGTAGAGACTGACCACCTCCGGCTGGGCAGCCAGGTCGCGCGCGACGTCCTGGATATTTGCAGGTGCGACCTGCACATCAAAAAACGCCGAGACGGCCTTGCCCAGTTTTTCCGGGTTCACCACGGCCGTGAATTGTTCTATCACCCCATCGTCAATCAGCTTCTGTACCCGTTCGCGAACATGGGCACGGGAGACATTGAGATCGCGTGCGATATCAGCAAAGGTCGCCCGGCCATCTTTGATGAGCAGGCCAAGTATTTTGGTATCTAATGGTGACACGTTAGCTCCAGGTTAGCGTGTGAAAACAGCAAATGAGATTGCAAAATCCAGACCAGGGAAGAGAAAAGCAACACTCGTAAGGTAATTCAATACATCCGGTAGGAAACAGCGGGTTGATGCAGTGCGTATTCCTTGTTGTTGCACTAATAAAGTGCGCGTTATTTATCAATAGGCTGCCGAATGTAAGCTCATTTCACCTTTTGTGACCAGATGTCAGCTTATTCGGGTGAAAAAACTCCGCTACGGATATCGTTTGGCAAGTATCGGATGTCAACTGTAAACAGATGTTTGTCTGACAGTGGTTGCCCCAGCAAAGTGCGTTGAATCACTCCTCAAGTGGGATGATTTATACTGAAGAATCGCATTATTAGTTTCCCTATCAACGACTTACCCTGCCTCAAATGCATCTGGCACAGCTTTTGCCATATACGTAGGCAGGATGTTCGCTGCCTGACATTGCGTGACGGGCAACGAATTCAATCAAGTCACTGGATCAACAACGGGGAGACCCTTCATATGAGTATGAATCGACGCAAGTTCCTTACTGCCGGTATCGGTGCGACGGCTGCTGCCGGTACGCTGGTTGCACCTGGTATTGCCCAGGCCGCAAGTAAAGAGACGTATAAGTTCAAAATGACCTGTGCCTATCCGGGCGGGGCACCCTTTTATTCCACCGGACCGGGTAGTGCGACAGATTTCATTAAACGTGTTGAGGCAATGTCTGGCGGTCGGATCAAGATCAAGTTCTATGCCGCGGGTGAACTGGTCCCGGCTCTGGGTGGCTTTGATGCCGTGCGTCAGGGTACCGTGGACATGAACTGGGGTAACGCCTACTTCTGGGCGGGCAAGTCCTTCGCGGCCCAGTATTTTACCGCCGTGCCGTTTGGCATGGATGCGCTGAGCATGAACGCCTGGTTGTATGAAGGCGGTGGACAGGCATTATGGGATGAAGTCTATGAGCCATTCGGTTTGAAAGCATTGGCCGGGGGGAATACCGGTATGCAGATGACGGGTTGGTTCCGTAAACCGATCAAGAGCATCGATGACTTTAAAGGTCTGCGGATGCGTATTCCGGGTCTGGCCGGTAAGGTTTACGAAAAACTTGGCGTCAGCGTGAAATTGCTGCCCGGTGGTGAAATTTTCCCGGCCCTGCAGCGTGGCGTGATTGATGCGGCCGAGTTCGTCGGTCCCTATCAGGATCGTAAACTGGGGCTGATGAACGCCGCCAAGTATTACTACATGACCGGGTGGCATGAACCCTCCAATGTCAGTGAACTGCTGATGAACAAGAAGATGTGGGACAGCTTGCCGCCGGACCTGCAGGCCGTGATCGAGAATGCCGCCGCAGCAACCAACCAGGCAGGCTTCGTCTGGTCCAATGCCAATAACGCCGAGGCACTGGATGATCTGGTGAAGAACCACGGTGTCAAGGTAGACAGCCTGTCGGATGAAATCGTTGAGAAGCTACGCGCTTTGACGTTCGAAACTCTCGACGAGTTGACGGCCAAGGATCCGCTCGCGAAGAAGGTGCACGACCATTACTTTGCCTTCAAAGAAAAATCTGATGCCTGGCTCAATAGCAGTGAAGCCGTGGTGCTGAACAAAAAGCTGTAAGTTGTTTCGATGGTAGAACAATTCCAGGAAAAGTGGGCCGAGCCCAAGTGGCTCGCGCCCAACCGGGTGGCCAGCCTGCCTGATGTTGGTGGGGTGGCCGGTTTCCTGGATCATCTGGTGGCCCGTCTCGGACGGGCCTCTTCATGGTTAACCCTGTTGTTGGTGTTGCTGGTCGCCGGGGATGTGTTGTTCCGTTATATCTGGCATGTCAGTTCCGTTGCCGAACAGGAGTTTGAATGGCATGTACTGGCGGTGATCGCCATGATCGGTGCCAGTTACACCTTGCAGCAAGGTGAGCATGTGCGGGTGGATATTTTCTACCAGCAATACCGTCCACGGGTAAAACAGTGGATGGATGTGTTATTACCCTCGCTGGTCATTGTTCCGACCATGTTGTTTATTGCCTGGTTATCCCTGAACTTTGTCAGTATGTCCTGGGAGATCGCGGAAGGATCCCCTGATCCCGGTGGTCTGCCAGGCCGCTATGTAATCAAGGCATTTGTGCCGCTGGGCTTTTTCCTGATTGCTATCCAGGGTGTTGCCATGACCCTGTACGGCATTCTCCAACTCAAACAAACCGGGCCGACCCAACCATGAGTGAAGAAAGTCTCGCTATCGGCATGGTCATCGCGTTATTCGGGATGATCCTCGGCGGTATTCCGGTGCCGTTTGCCCTTGCGGCCAGCGGAATTCTGTTTGGTATCGCCGGCTTTGGGTTGGATCTTTTCAATCTGTTACCACTGCGGTTGTTCGGGGTGGCGACCAATTATTCCTTGCTGGCCATTCCTTTGTTCGTGTTCATGGGGGTGATGCTGGAAAAATCACGCATGGCCGAGCGCATGCTGGATGTTATCGGTCACCTGGCGGGGAAACGCGCCGGCGGAATGGCGATGGCCATTGTGTTTGTCGGCGTGCTGATGGGGGCGTCGACAGGCATCGTTGCCGCCACGGTGGTGACCGTGGGTCTGATTACCTTGCCGACACTTCTGCGGCGTGATTATAACCCGCGCCTTGCCTGCGGCACGATTTGCGCATCCGGGACCCTGGGCCAGATCATCCCTCCCAGCCTGGTCTTGATCCTGCTGGCTGATGTGACCGGTGAGTCGGTCGGAACCCTGTTCGCCGCCGCACTGGTACCGGGGCTGATGTTGGGACTATTGTACTTCGGTTACCTGATGGTTATGGCCTGGCAACAACCTGCCAGCATGCCGCCCATCCCGGCGGAGGAACGGGACGAAGTCAATCGGCTGCAATTGCTGCTGGATCTTTTCAAGGTGGTGTTACCGCCCTTGTTACTGGTGGTTGCCGTACTCGGTTCCATTATTGGCGGTGTCGCCGCGCCTACCGAAGCGGCTTCGATGGGCGCGTTGGGCGCACTGCTACTGGTCACCGTCACCCGGCGCATGAGTTTCAAGGTCCTGCGTGAAACGATGGACAGCACCTTCAAGATCACGGGCATGACGCTGTTTGTGTTGATGACAGCCCAGGTCTTCAGTCTCAGTTTTCGCGGCCTTGGGGGGGATGATCTGATCGATCAGTTGTTTGCTTTCCTGCCCGGAGGGGTGTGGGGCGGACTGATTTTCATGATGCTGCTGCTGTTCGTGCTGGGTTTCTTCCTCGACTGGATCGAAATCACCTATATCGTCCTGCCCCTGTTGTTACCGTTCATGATGAGCCAGGGCGTGGACATTATCTGGTTGTGTATTCTGGTGGCGATGAACCTGCAGACATCGTTTCTGACACCACCCTTCGGCTGGTCGTTGTTCTATCTGCGTGGTGTCGCACCACCCGAAATCACGACCGGTGATATTTATCGTGGCGTCTTGCCATATATCGGTATCCAGGCGCTGGGCCTGTTGTTGGTGATGCTGTTCCCCGCCATTGCCACCTGGCTGCCAAATGCCATTGGCTGGTAGTTACCTGTGAAAACCGCAGCGGATTTATACACTGAAAGTCGACAGGGTATCGCCGTCGCACCACATGCCCAGGCGGCGGAGGCGGGCGCGGCTGTATTGGCCGAGGGTGGTAATGCCATCGAAGCCTGTGTTGCCATGGCTGCGACGCTCGCCGCGGTGTATCCCCACATGACCGGACTGGGGGGTGACAGCTTCTGGTTGTTACACCAGCCCGGCAAACCCGTGCAATCGGTCTTCGGCTGTGGTCGCAGCGGCGCGAATGTCACCCGTGAAGCCTATACCCAACAAGGTCTGCCACAGATCCCCTATCGCGGTGGCAATGCCGCCATTACCGTGGCCGGCACCGTGTCCGGTTGGCAACAGGCCTTGACTATCAGCAACCAGGAGTGGGGCGGCAAACTTCCGCTATCACGGTTGGTGAGTGATGCAATTGGCTATTGCCGTAACGGTTATACGGTGACCGCCAGTCAGGCCATGGCCACAAGCAGCAAGCTCGACCAGCTGGCATCCCAGCCCGGTTTTACCGAGGTGTTTCTGTTGGACGGCAAACCCCCACAGGCTGGTGAACGCCTGACACAACCGGCATTGGGTGCCACATTGGAACAGCTCACACGCGCCGGCCTGGATGATTTTTATCGGGGTGAACTGGCCGCGACCATTGCAGAAGATTTAATCAATGCGGGCAGTCCCCTCACACTTGACGATCTGGCATCACATCATGCGCAAGTGATGCAACCGGTATCTTTGCGTACGGCCAATGCCGATGTGTTCACCACCGCCGCGCCAACGCAGGGTGCAGCGACCTTGATGATATTAGGTCAGTTTGCGCGTCGACCTGCAGGTCTCGCTACCGAGGAAGATGCCGATACCGTGCACTGGCTGGTCGAGGCGACCAAACAGGCCTTCAAGGTGCGGAATCAGTCGATTCGAGATCCGGCCCTGATGGCTGAGCCCACCCGGTCGTTGCTGGACAGCACGCGGCTTGATGCGCTGGCCGACAAGATTGACAGTGAGGAGGCATCACCATGGGGAGAAGCGACGTCCCCCGCGGATACGACCTGGTTTGGTGCGATCGATGCCGAAGGCAGGGCGGTCAGTTGCATCCAGAGTATTTACCACGAATTCGGTAGCGGGGTAGTGCTGCCCGGCAGTGGCTTATGCTGGCAAAACCGCGGCGCCAGTTTTTCCTTACAGTCTGGTCATCCCCTGGAATTAACACCGAAAACCTTGCCCTTTCATACCCTGTGTCCTTCCATCGCCCACTTTGATGATGGCCGACGTATGGTGTTCGGCACCATGGGCGGTGACGGCCAACCGCAGACCCAGGCAATTCTGTTCACCCGTTACGCTGACTATCAACAACCCTTGCAACAGGCCGTGGCCGCACCACGCTGGGTGTTGGGGCGGACCTGGGGCGATCATTCCGACAACCTGAAGATGGAATCGCGTTTCGAACCGGATTTAATTACTACACTCAGGAAGCGAGGTCACGATATCGCGCTGCTTGGCGACTACGATGAAACGGTTGGCCATGCGGGTGCCATTGTGCGTCACCCGGACGGTCGGTTAGAGGGTGCCTCCGATCCCCGTAGCGATGGTGCCGCGATGCCGGCCGACAGGAAACCGGCGTCGTGATCGAAGCGCAGGAACTCTGGTTATTGATTCCTCTGTTACTGGCTACCGGTATTTTTGCCGGGGTACTGGCCGGTCTGCTGGGCGTCGGGGGTGGCATCATTATTGTCCCGATCCTGTTTCACCTGTTTCATGGATTTGGTGTCGACACCAGCCTGGCCATGCCGTTGGCCGTCGGTACCTCGCTCGCGACCATTGTATTAACCTCCATTGTTTCAGCCCGCAATCATTACGCCAGAGGGGGAGTCGATACGACACTGGTGAAAGCCTGGGTGTGGCCCGTGTTGATCGGTGTCGTCATCGGTGCCTTCGCCCCGGCCATTGTCGATGGGGCGCGAGTGAAGACGGTGTTCGGTATCATGCTGGTGGTCGTGTCACTGCATATGCTGGCCAGCAGTCGCTGGAAGCTGGAACTGTTCAAGGCTTTACCTTCGCGTCCGCTCCAGTTTCTGTTGGCCGTCATCGTCGGCGGCCTGTCGGCATTGCTTGGCATCGGCGGCGGAACATTGATGGTACCCCTGCTAACGATATTCGCATTCCCGATTCACCGCGCCGTTTCCACGGCGTCCGTGTTCGGTTTGATCATCAGCGTCCCGGCCACCTTCGTGTACATCTACACGGGATGGCAGCATGATAATCTCCCGCCACTGTCGACCGGTTACGTCAACTGGGTTGCATTTGCCATCCTGGTCCCGATGACCATGTGGTTTGCCCCGCTCGGGGTAAAGCTGGCATATAAACTCAACGTCCCGCAACTCAAGCGGGCTTTTGCGGTATTTCTTTGTCTGGTTGGATTCAAAATGGTAATGAGCTGAGTATCCTGTTATTCACTGGCAAGTGTTTTTAACTTTCTTTTCTACAGAGATAGACTTGATCTTTACGTCTTTAACGACAGAAGAATCACGAAAATTTTCCAACCACAAGGACGCGGTATTGAAGCCGCAACCTAAAGTAGACGTTTGTTATTATTTCACTGACGTGCTGCTAAGGTTGGGCATGAAATGCGTACGTAAGAATTCATATTAAAAGGCTTATTTATTATTGCGAGCTGGTATTTTAGCGTGCAGGTTATAGGATCTACATTTAATAACGAATCATTAATCAATCCTTATAACTTGGGAACTGATTCAAGATAAGCCTTAAGGTCAGCAACTCTTTGCTCGGGGACATTATTATATGAAGCCATAAGGTTGAAAGTTGATGTGGTGTCAAAGTCACTCATATCTGTGGTGATCATATTATGCTTCTGGGCCAGATCTGAGGCACCGAATGCAGACGTTGGGTCATTCTGCCCACTCTTGTGACAAATCCCACAATTGGTTTGATAATAGATGGCCCCATTTGCAGCGACACCAACCAGTACTGCTGGTGGACTGACGGCAGGAGATACCGCCTCTTCAGAACCACTATCAAAGCAACTTGCTAACATAAGGCTTAAGGTAACCACCGAGGTTATTGTTGCTAGCTTTTGCATTTTTATCACCTTTCTCATTGAATAGCTGTCAATTACCGGAGAGGTAATCGGCAATGGCCTGGATCTGCGTTGAGTTCAGTGAAATCGCGTTCATCAACGGTTCTTCATCAATGGCTCTAGCAATATCACCGGCATCCTCACCGGTAACGTCTTCATATAATCCACCCGTACCTTGGGGACCATGACAAGCCAGACAATACGCATCATAGAGTTCTTCTCCAGTCGTTGGCGGTGTCCCGCTGACCAGGGCGTCGGCGATGGCCTGCACCTCGGTGGCAGTCAAAATACTGAGACTGCCCATGCCGCCAGCGTTGGCGTCAATGGCGCCCTGGATCTGACTGGCGCTGCGGTTGAGCTTGCTGCTGGTGGCCAGCGGGCCATGACAGCCGGCGCAGTTGTTGGCGTACAGGGTTGGGCCGTCGGTGGGTGGCGGTGCCGCACTGACCAGGGCGTCGGCGATGGCCTGCACCTCGGTGGCAGTCAAAACACTGAGGGAACCCATGCCGCCGACGTCGGCGTCAATGGCGCCCTGGATCTGCCTGGCGCTGCGATTGAGCTTGCTGCTGGTGGCCAGCGGGCCGTGACAAGTGGCGCAGTTGTTGGCATACAGGGTTGGGCCGTCGCTGGGCGGTGGTGTCCCGCTGACCAGGGCGTCGGCGATGGCCTGCACCTCGGTGGCAGTCAGAACACTGAGGTAACCCATGCCGCCGATGTTGGCGTCAATGGCGCCCTGGATCTGACTGGCGTTGCGGTTGAGCTTGCTGCTGGTGGCCAGCGGGCCATGACAGCCGGCGCAGTTGTTGGCGTACAGGGTTGGGCCATCGGTGGGCGGCGGTGTCGCACTGACCAGGGCATCGGCGATGGCCTGTACCTCAGCGGCGGTCAGAACACTGAGGTAGCTCATGCCGCCGATGTCGGCGTCGATGGCGCCCTGGATCTGACTGGCGTTGCGGTTGAGCTTGCTACTGGTGGTCAGCGGTCCATGACACCATGCGCAGTTGTTGGCATACAGGGTTGAGCCCTGCGGTGTAGATAATTGAATCACCACCGTGGTGGCGGCAACACCGGTAATACTATTGGCATCCTGCACGGCGACGGTCACCGTATAAGCACCAGGTTGATTATAAGTATGGCTGACTGTAGGAATGGGTGTTGCTACCACCGCTGAGCCATCACCAAAGTCCCAGATGTAACTGGTAATGGGATCGATATGGGTTGATTGTGAAGCATCGAAGTTAACGGGCTGGCCCTGGTTGCCCGTATAGGGTCCACCAGGGTTGGCAATCGGAATCATCATGCCACCAACACTAATATCCTGGAAGGTGGTATTGCTGAGATTATCGCTGTCCGTAACAGTTAGTTTGACAGTATAGATGCCTGCCGTAGTAAAAATATTTGTGACTTGTGGGCCACTGGCAGTATTGCCATCACCAAAATCCCACTCATATTGATTGATGATGCCGTCGGGATCAGAGGAAGCTGAACCGTTAAAGCTGACGGTGGTGTTGACCGGGGCCGTTAACGGCGCCTGAATGACTGCTCTGGGTGATTGCGATGCCCCAGTTGAGACCGTCACTGGATAGATCGTGGTGGCAACAGCATCACCCGTGGTGTTGTTATCCCCATTAGTTGAGAGTCCTGCACCGTATAAGGTATACATGCCAGTTGTGTCGGGGGCTTGCCAATCAAAGCTCCACAACACACTACCATCACCTGTGGCCGTCTTCCGTTGACTATGAATAATCTCACCAGCCTGGAATCGTGTATCGGCAAGCGTGTTTATCAGGGTGCCGCCATCAGCACTGACATTCATACCACCCGAATTTTGTTGCCCGCCAGAGAAAGAAAGTGTGTAGGTGTTGATGGTGCCGGGTCGAACCGTTGTCGGACCACTCCAGTTGATGATAGGGATTGTGCCGCCAGAGTGGCAAAGGGAACAGGTGTTTCCTGAAGTGGTAGCAGGATTGCCAGAATAACCACTTATGCCACTATTGTAACTGAAGATGTTTTGGCTGCTTAATAAGGTTGCTAAAAAAAGGCCAATGATTGCAAAATTCTTTTGCATATTTTTCATGGCATTTTCTCTTTATTTATCCTGCTTCTTCACTCAAACATATTGGACATCTCTTTTAGATTGGATTTGTATTGATTGAAGCTCACTCGCTCGTGAGTTCAGTTCAGCGAAGTTAAGGATTAACAATTTCGGATTAGGAGAAAAATATGGGAATATTATACCAAAATTTGTTAATCAATGCTATTAATATGCGACAATATTGAATTCTAAGGTTATTTCAGTAAACCATGTTTTTATTAATTAGAGCGTAATGTATATGCTCTAATTGAAAGGAATAGGAAAAGATCCTGACCAGGTTATTTTGCATGAGTAATTGTCACTATAAGGGAGTAGTCAAAATTAATACTCGCCCAGGAAAAATTTATAGGCGTTTAACCTCATAAGTTAGTAGTAGGGAGATTAGAGGTAGGGGATTTTTGATTGTTAAATTTTCGTAATTGTGAATGACCGCAGTCGTACGCGGGCCCTGCGGTCACGTAGGTGATGATTGAGAAACAAGGATTTTTCAAAGTCGCGAAAAATCAGGGTTAAAAATATATAATGTTCTTTACTTAAAGATCTTTTGACGCAACCTTACTGTTGCCTGATACTCGTCAGGTACTCGAGAGCCGCATCCACGCCGCCGCGGGCCTTTTCCAAGCCGAATAACTGTAATCCTATTTCAACGCCGGACAGGGTACCCATCAGGCTCAGATCGTTAAAGTCACCCAGATGGCCGATACGAAACACCTTGCCGGCGACCTTGCCCAGGCCGGAACCGAGTGACATGTCAAAGTTGTCGAGGATGACTTTGCGAAGCGCATCGCTGTTGCATCCATCAGGCAGCAATACCGCAGTGAGTGAGCTGCTGTATTCTTCCGGATTGCGACACAACACTTCCAGTCCCCAGGCATTCACCGCCCGACGGGTAGCCTCGGCATGACGATCATGCCGGGCGAAGACATGTTCCAGTCCTTCCTCGTTTAACATGGCAATCGCTTCGCGCAGGCCATACAGCATGTTGGTGGCCGGTGTATACGGAAAGAAACCTTTCTCGTTGGTGTTCAGCATGTCATCCCAGCGCCAGTAGGACTTCGCAAACCTTGAGGTTTGACTGGCCGCCAGGGCTTTCTCGCTGATAGCGGTAAACGACATTCCGGGCGGTAACATCAGGCCTTTCTGGGAACCACTGATGGTGACATCGACACCCCATTCGTCATGCCGGTAATCAATCGACGCCAGCGAGGAAATGGTGTCCACCATCAGCAGGGCGGGATGCCCGGCACGATTCATGGCTTCACGCACGGCGGCAATATTGCTGGTCACGCCGGTGGAGGTTTCATTATGCACAATACACACGGCCTTGATGACATGGCCTTTATCTGCGCACAGGGCGTCCTCCACCTGCCCGCTATTCACCCCCGAGCGCCAGTCACCCGGGACCAACTCCACCTCCAGTTCAAAGCGTTTGGCCAGGTTGCTCCACAGGGTGGCGAAATACCCTGTCTCCACCATCAATACTTTGTCACCGGGTGAAAGGCTATTGACCAGTGCCGCTTCCCAGGCCCCGGTACCGGAGGCCGGGTACATCACCACCGGTTGTTCCGTTTTGAAAATACCCTTGATCCCCTGCAGCACCTCAAGCGCCAGCGCTGCGAACTCCGGCCCGCGGTGGTCGATGGTCGGTCGGTCCATGGCGCGCAGAATCCGGTCCGGCACATTGGTGGGGCCGGGGATCTGGAGAAAATGGCGTCCGCTTTTATATGTCATCGTGTTGTTGTCTGGATATCTGGATTGTAGTCAGCTATAGCAGCGTTGCCCCATCAAAGACTTCAACATCAAGCGCGAGTGGGTTGATACCTTCTACGCAACCCAGGTTGACCCGATAATGCCCGGGTGTGCGAATCGTTTCGTGAAAAGTGTAGATACCACAACGATTACAGAAATAATGCCTGGCGATTTTTGAGCCAAATTGATAACACGATAAGGTATCACCCTGAGCGGCAATCTGCATATTTTCCGGCTCGATCGTAAAAGTCGACATCACAGCGCCTTTTCGAATACATATTGAACAGTTGCAGCGTAAACCATTTTTTATTTCAGGACCTGTAAATGAATAGGTGACTGCGCCACAATGGCAACTACCTTTGTATGTTTCCATTTTTTCACTCCGGACCGCGGCAAAACCAATTGCCGTAAATAATAATATATACTGACTCTGCGTTATTTTCTTGCCGTCCAAGTATAAATACAGACACGCAGGGTTGCTGTATTTCAACCTGATTTTCAAAAAAAGGAGGTGTAAAATTATCAGTGATTATAGTTGTAAATACAACTAAAATGACCTAGACTCGATGTATGTTTGAGCGGTGCCTGTATTTTAATGTTAATGCCCTGGCGAGGTCCGTGAATCGTATCTGGGACCAGGCATTTAATGAGTTTGGCCTGTCTCCTGCGCACGCTTATCTGCTGCGGTTGGTGCTTGCACAACCAGGCATATCACAAAAAGCCATTGCGAAAGAGCTAAAGCTGGAAAAATCGACCATCACGCGATTTATTGATTCGCTCGAAGATAAAGGATTACTGCGCCGGTCAAAAGCAGGAACGGAAGACAGCCGCGAGCAAAGGATTGTTGCTACTGCCAGGGCCAAACGAATACATGCCGATCTGGAAAAGAAAGGTGATGAGCTTTACTACGCATTGTGCAAAAAGCTGGGTAAGCATGAGATACAGAAACTGGTTGCCCAGTTAAGAGAAACGACAAAATTGCTGGGCTAGTTTTTTTGCCTAATAAGTTGCATATACAACTAAATAAGGAGAAGGATATGAACCTCAATAGCACGCCTATTACTGGCTCTGAAACTATCAACAAGGATGTCAAACCGTATAGCGCCCTGGTGGAATTCTATCGTGCCTTTAATGAGCAAAATCTTGAACTCATGACATCAAACTGGGATAACACCGATGAATCCTCAATGTCGAATCCGCTGGGCGGCGTGTGCAGAGGATGGGATGAAATTCAGGAAGTGTATTCAAGAATCTTTCATGGACCGGCGGAGGTGTATGTCGAATTTTACGACTATTCAATCCATCACACGGGGGTCATGTTCTGTGCCGTGGGCAGGGAAAGAGGCCGGTTACGCATAAACGGCAAGGAAATAAAGCTTGCGATACGAACAAGTCGGTTCTATCGCATGGAATGTGGCAGATGGAGGCAGGTGCATCATCACGGCTCGATTGATGATCCGGCGTTGCTGGCGGAATACCAGAGCACGGTACTTGGCAGGTCAGTTGCCCAAGTGGGCGGTTGAGTAATGCCACAGATCATGCTTTACGTTTGATGCGCGCCTGGGGTCGTTTACGCGCTTTGCCGGCGCGGTGATCCGATTTCTCGGCCCGGGTATGTTGGGTACGAAATGATCGTTTGCTCCCGGGTGTGATCCGCCTGCCTTCATGCTGTTCGCCGGTTCCGGCTGGTTGCCAGGCCGGGACCAGGTGACGTTTGCCGTTACCAATCAAATCCGCCCGCCCCATGCGTTTCAAGGCAGCGCGCAACAAGGGGCAGTTGTTGGCATCATGGTAGCGCAGGAAGGCTTTATGCAGCCGGCGCTGTCTGGCGCCTTTGGGAATGTATACCTGTTCACTTTAATGCGTCACTTCGGTACTAGTTACGAGACACGTTGGTTTGTCTTTAATAACTCAGATATTTCAAGAATCGCAAAAAGAAAAATTTATATTTATAAAATCCTTCGAATTCAATTAAATTCGCAACTCAAGGCAAACATTCGGTGGCACAGGAATAAGGTTTACTTGGGTAATCAGTTTAAAAATATGATAACAATACAACGTGCATCTGGATAAATAACTACACCTCATTATATGTCGTTGTACATCTGCGCAATGGACATTGCAAAATTCGTTATCTAGCACCGCAGTTCGAGGTTGATTGCAATTTGAACTGGAACAGGCTTTCGGAACGGAGGATAACATCATGTTATTTAAAGAAAAATATTCTCAGGCACGATTCCTGCTTTTAAACTCCGTGTGTATAGGCTTAACAAAAATCCCGCACTGCCAGAGAGGTACTATGTGATGTGGTGGTTCGGCAGACATAAAAAGGTGAGACCAAGTGTCATCAGCCGAATTACTAAGAATGTGACTCTAGATGGCTATGGCCCGTTACAGGTAGATGTCCTCATTGATTGTCTTGGAGCGGTCTGCCCTCGGCCACAATTGTTGACCATGAAGGCACTTGATCACATGAGCGATGGCGAAGTGCTGGAGCTACTGGTTGACAATCCAGGATCCGTGGAAGCGATTCCTGCGATGGGATTGACGCTGAACAGCACGCATTTGATTACGATACGGGATGATAATTGTTGGCGCATCTATGTGCGTAAAGGTTATGAAGAAAATTAACAACGAAGGACAAACTAGTTTTATTGTGCAGTTCGAGGAGTGCGTATAGATGGCTAATGAGACAAAGACCGCGGACTTGGCGGGGCAAGGACTGAGTATCAGTAACCTGTTTAGTCATAAAGGTAATCTCTATGCACTTGCCATCGTGATAATAGTGGCAATGGGTTCAATCATCGCTCTGGCGCAGGACATACGTTGGATCTATCTACTGGTCTATGTCTGGTTCGGTATCGGTTACGGTATTTTCCTGCAATATGGGCGTTTCTGCATGGCTTCTGCAGTGCGCGATCTGTTCGCTGTGGGTGTCCCTCGCATGGCTGTAGGGATGCTCATCGCAGTGATCTTGTTTTCCCTGACGGCTGCGATCGTTAAGGTGCTCGGCGTAAATACTTTCCATCCCCATCCGATGGGTTGGCACATCATCATCGGGGGAGCGATCTTCGGTTTTGGCATGGTATTCACCGGTGGCTGTGCCTCCGGTTCGTTGTACAAGACCGGGGAGGGCAATCTCGCTTCACTACTGGTAGTGCTCTCAATCTCATTTTCGCAGGCGATTTACGTGACAATGGGCGGCTGGTTCGACAAGTTGGCCCCCGCATCCTGGACGGCATCTGCCGCGGCCAAGAACATGCCCGAGGAGTTGACAGTGACGCAGGGCTGGTTCGATCAGTTCACAGCCGGCTATGTGTGGGACCTGCGGGGCGGGCAGCTGTCCCAACAACTCGGTTTCGAAGGCGATATCAGTGGCGCTTTCATTGGCAATGCCCTGTTGGGCGCGATCATTCCCTCGCTCGTGGTGATGATTTATCTCTATCTGTCCGCCTATCGCAAGGGCTATCTGCGGCGCTACAAAATCAATGTGCCACGCCTCGGGGATCATGTGCGAGGTATTTGGTCAATGATCACTGCCTCACGTAACACCGCCATTGCCGGACTGTGTCTGGGCGTGCTGGCCGGTGGCCACATGTGGGCTACCGGTGCGCTGCGTGAACACTATGGCATCTTTAACTTCGGTGAAATGCTGGCAAACATGGGCCACACCGCTGGCCTGTCGATCCAGGATACCGTTTTCGATCCGGGTTACTGGTATATCACCACGCAAGAAGCGCAATGGGGTGCCTGGCTGCTGGACAAGGCCGGGGTGCAGATGACGGACAACCTTTTCTTCGGCTTGGAAAATGGTATTCCCAACCCGTTGATAAATGCGCCCGGCTGGATGTCGATCGGCATTATTCTGGGTGCGGCGGTAATTGCCCTGTCACGACGCGAGTTCAAGTGGAAGATGCCAAATCTGGAGACGGCGACGTTTGCGATCATTGGTGGTGCACTCATGGGGCTGGGAGCCCGTATCGCCATGGGCTGCAATATCGGCGCCTTCTTCGCAACAGTGACCAACGGTGATCTTTCGGGCTGGGTGTTTCTGGCCGGGATGGCCGCCGGTGGCTGGTTGGCCGTAAAAGCCTTCAATTGGTGGATAGAGTGGCGTGCGGCAAGTGATGATTTAGAGATTTAACCATGACAGACGAGCAGTCGGGATGTCAATTCATACCAGGAGATATAACCCATGGCAGTGAAGTTCGAAAAGATTAGTGACGGTGACTATGTGCTGGACGTGACGGGTTATGTTTGCCCGCATCCCCAGATGTATACCAAAAAAGTGATGGGTAAACTGGGAAGCGGTGACGTTCTCACGTTGACATTCGACAATCCCTCTTCCGGGGAATCCATCATGGCTATGTGCGATTCCGAAGGCAATGAAATACTGGATCGTAATGAAGATAGCGGTGTTTTCCGTTGGCGGATCCGTAAGGCCTGAGACTTAAGTGAATTTGACCATCGGACAACATCATGATGCGTCGAGATACTGTGAAGCAACGCGAGAACCATAAAATTTGCAATCACTTTCCGGCTGTGTGTTGCGCTGTTCGCGTCACGGTTTCTTTATAACAATCCTGATCGACTTTTTGATCGGGTATTCCGTTCAAGAGCAGGAGACAATATGCAATTCGGATTAGTCGTGACCGATGATCAGCATGGGGATGCAGCGGTGGCTTTGCTCGAAGCTGCGCAAGCGCGTGGTTGGGAGTGCCGGTGCTTTTTAACCGATCAGGGTGCGCTGCTGTTAGCCGACCCTGCGTTTACTGGTTCTTCGGCCTTTTCGACCACCCAGGTTGCAGTATGCGAACTGAGTGTCGAGCGTTTCGAAGAGCAGGGCTTGCACGCATCTGCCTTCAGTCCCCACGTGGTTATCGGTGGCCAGTACCAGGATGCCGAACTGGTCCGCAAGAGCGACTGCGTGTTGGTTCTTTAGGGGTAAGTGATGACTCAGGCAAGCAAGACAATATTAGTAATTGCCCGGCACAACAAACCCGAAGCACTCCGTATGGCCGCTGGCCTGACCCTGCTCGATGATGAAGTCCGGGTCACTGCCCTGGGTGGTCTCGATGACGATCCCGAAACTGCCCTGCAGCTCGAGGCATTGGAATTCGCCGAGGTACCAGTAAACAGCCTTAATCCCGCGACGGATACAGGCATCGAAGAACTTGCTGACGCGATTCTATGGGCTGATGTGGTGTATGTGGTTTGAGAGCGACTGCTATGAGTGAAACCAAGAAAGTGCTGTTTGTCCATTCAGATAAACCACACGTAAAGAAGGCGGGTGTGGCGATTGATCTTAAGCGCCTACGTGATGCCCTGCGTGTGCGTGGCGTTGGAGTCGAAGAGGTCGACCTGGGTCTCGACCCGACAGTACTACTCGATCGTCTGGAAGATGGCGTAGTCCCAGTTGTGTTTCGGGGCGATCGCAGCTGATGGGATATTGCATTGCAAATTCCACGACGCTCTGGCTCCACAGGTAGTCTGCAATGGGTTGCACAGTGCCCGGTAAGCCTCAAGTCGCTGTATTGTAAAGATTTCTATAGGGATGGCACGAACACTGCTAATTAAATTGAGGGAGCAAAGCACCGCATGGGGGTCCTGGTCAGGTATGGCGCCCGTAGCGGATTCAAATAACAGCTCGCGGAGGAGAACAGATGAGTACACAGCATAGAACTTCGCATTGGCCGCGATTGGGGTCTCTGATCGGCTTATTTCTACTGGCAGCAGTTGGCCTGGCCGCTTGTGGTGGCGGCACGGAGGACAACACGGTTGGATATGTCGATACACCCGGCGGAATCGTTCCGATAGATATTAATAGTCCGACCGAGATCGCCCAGGAATCGGCGGACAATTACGACAACAATGTCAATGGCCTTATCACCGGGGTCACTCTCAAACGCTGGAAGGATGACTGGCTCATTGAGCGCCCGGCCGGGATCACCGGCAAGCTGGTGATCCTGCAGGTCGCTGCAGGGGATGCCGGCACGGAATACATTATGCCGAACGGCATGAACGTGTTCACCTATCAGGTGGATTCGAACGAATGGATCCAGACGCGCTCCAACGGGGTGATCAACACGCGCAGTATGGTGCCGGAGGGGGCTGCCATGGATGCCGTGTTGAGGAAGTACAACATCGATCCGCATCGCGACATGATTGTGGTGGCTATGGGCAACGGCGGTAATTTTCAGGCAATGGTTCAGGGCCGCATCTGGTACGCGTTGCGTTACTGGGGTGTCGAGGCAGAACACCTTGCCCTCCTTAATGGCGAAAATTCCTGGCAGGTGACAAGTGGGGCAATGGTGATCGGTGATTTTCAGCTTGATCCGCTTTCAGCACCCAACAATGGTATTGCCACGGTGAAAAGCCTGCCGGCTGACAACACCGCGCTGCAGGCGACGATGGAAGACTTGCTGAATGTCCTGCCCGCCAGCGACACCAATGTGCTGAACGACGGGGTGTTCATCTGGGATGCGCGTGGTACCAACCAGTATAGCGCTGGTGAGGATGACGGCACGGGTGTGCCGGTTGCCGATTACATGACCACCTTCCAGAACGCCGGGTCCCGTCAGGGCCATCCGCGCGGTGCGCTGCAGCTGAATTTCACTAACATGCTGCTGTCGGCGGAAGGCTATCGCTACAAGGACAAGGCCGATCTGGCGGCCTACCTTGATGGCAATATCAGTGGTGATGGTTTCGTAGATGCCACCTACCAGCCTGTTGGGGTGGGTAATGCCTACCAACCTGGCGACACTGTATACACTTATTGTGAGACAACCTACCGCGCCATGATTACCGGTGTCGTGAGTGCCGTCATCCTCGGCAAGCCGACCCGCTTCTACGATGGCGCCATGGTTGAGTGGCACTCACTCTCGAACCTGCTAGACGCGACGGGCAACTATATTTTACCCAGCGATTCGCCCTGGCGCACGGACGTGAGATCGTTCTTCCGCCCGGCAATCGATCCGAGCCTGGTTGCGCAACGTGAGATCGTCGATCCCTACGCAGCACATGCCAACGCGATCATTCTTGCCGACAAGGCCTACAAGACTTCCGCTACTGATACCGGCGATGGTGGTGCAGGTGGTGGTGGCTTGCCGCCGAACCCTTGTGGCGGTTGATTGGTGGGGTTGTTCTGGTCGAATTTCTTCTGACGTCATATCTCCCCCACGTCCTCCCGGCCGCCCCCACGGCCGGGTTTCTTTTTGTGTGGGATGTACAATGAAGAACACATGACTTGGGAGGGGAGGCATGATGTCCCGTGTGACACGGCGTATTGTGGTGATGTTGCTGTGCATTTCGTTGATCGTAGCGAGCTGGTGGTTGTGGCAGAGCCTGGCCTCAAAAGATGAGCCGGATGATCCAGTGGCGGCTTTCCTCGAACGGCACTGGAAAAAACCACTGTCATCCCAGGGCACGCCACCGCCCGATTACAGTCCTCTAGAAGTTTCACTGGGTCCGCAGGCGTGTGCGGAATGCCATGCCGAGCAGCACCGTGACTGGAGCACCAGCCTGCACAGCCAGACTATGGGCAATGGAATTCTGTGGCAGGCGCGCGCGCTGTCGCCGGCCGAAGTGGTGCGGTGTCTCGACTGTCATGCCCCGCTGGCCGAGCAGAAAACGCTGTTGGGTCAGGCATTGAACTGGCCGGATGCGCCGACGGCGAAAGCGCCCGCTCATGTGCCGCCGGATCTGCATCAGCAGGGTCTGGTGTGCGCGGCCTGTCATGTGCGTACCCATGTGCGCTATGGCCCACCGCCGACACCCGGCAAATTGCCAGGCGATACCCCGGAATTACCGCATGGTGGCTATCAGACATCGATTGCCTTCGCTGACAGCCGTTTCTGTGCGACCTGTCATCAGTTTTCCGAAGATGGCCCGAGCCTCAATGGCAAGCTGCTGGAGAATACCCTGAACGAGTGGCGGGCATCACGGTATGCCGTAGAAAAACGGACTTGTCAGTCCTGTCACATGCCTGAACGCCGGCATCTCTGGCGTGGCATCCACGATCCGGATATGGTGCGCCAGGCATTGACCACCAGGTTTTCGGTCACGCCGATGGCAGATGGTCGGCTGCGGGTGCGTGCCGAAATTCGCAACAGCGGTGCCGGTCATTACTTTCCGACTTATCTTGTATCCAAGGTTTGGTTGCGGCTGGTGGCGGTCGATGCCACGGGTACCGAACGGATCCAACTGGCGGAAGCCATCATTTCACGTGAGACTGATGTGTGGCTCACCAAAGAACACAGTGACACACGACTCGCCCCCGAGGCAGTGCGCGTATTCACTGCCGAGCTGTCAATACCACCCGAGCCGGGTTGGCAGATCGCGCTCCGCATTGATGTCGCGCCACGCGAACATTACGAGCGCATGTTCGACACTGTGCTGCGAGATAATAGTGTGCAGCTTGATGGACTGACTCGCGATATGCTGAAAGCGGCACTGGCCGAGGCACGCGCCAGCCGCTACACGGTATGGCACTCGCAGTACGCCCTGCCGACTGCGATTGCAAATTGAGACATCCCGTGAGGTGTTCCCTGATATGCAATCACTTATAGGTGTCTACAGAGCCAAAAACATTATATAAAACAATAAGTAAAGATACCTGGCGCGTAACCTGCATTAATCACAACGAATAATACGAGGTAGAGTCGTGCGAACCACTGAATTAACTGCCATAGCCATGATCACAACGCTGTCGTTGGTTGCGCCAACTGTTGTCGAGGCTGAGTCGAAAGCCGGACAATCCCAGGCCAAGGCGCAGGCACACTCATCTGACGAATCGCAGCCATCGCGGTCACCGCGACTGCGGTTTCGTTCTGGTGGCCCTGTCTGCATGTGTGCCACCAAGGGATTGAGTGAAGCCGAAATCGAGGCAGCTGAACGCAAGCGAAAAGAAGCCACGGCCGATCGGTAGTTAAGCATTCAGGATCCGTGAGTCAATCTGGAGGAGGAAAGTGTTATGTTGAAAAATATATGGGTAGGTTTCGTCAAGCAGGTACGACGATTAGCTGTCTTTGTAGTAATTACGGTGCTCGTTGGCACTGCCTGGTCCTACCTGACTGACGCCTCATACCAGGAGGCCAAATACGATCAGGCAATGACTGACAAGGCCTCTCCAGAGAAGGCCGCCCCTGCCTGGGGTGACGAGATGCTGGCGGGTATACAACACCATGTGCTCGCCGGCCTGCCTATCCGCGTGGCTAATGCCTGCGGTTTGGGTGCCTCCAGCTGCTTTCGCTGCCACAACGGCAAACGTGCCGGGGCGCCCAAAAGTGACCCGGTCAAGGATCCCTGGCATGTCCAGCACAAGACTGTCAATTATTCCTGCGCGGGTTGCCATAAGGGGAATCCTCGATTGATGAAGGAGGAGTTATCCCATAAGGGCATGGTGGCCGATCCTCGTACACAGCCGGAGACAAGTTGTTTTAACTGTCATAAGTCGGCCGATGCTCAGAATTTGGTCGATACCTATCAGAAAGTAACAAAAACCACGGGGGAGTGAGGACATGACAAGTAATAATTCCAAAGGTCGCCAAATCCGTCGTTGTCTACTGCCGTTGGCACTCGCTGTCACTGCTGGCAGTGTACAGGCTGGCCCAACCATCACATACGGTGACGAGGGGTTTCTGAACATTAGCTATGCGTTGCAGTTCTGGGCACAGGGACGAGATTTCACATCGCCTACTGATGCCGGAGACTCAACTGACTTCTTTTTACGCCGTAATCGCCTCACGTTCTCGGGTCAGTATAACGACTATATTGGCTATTACGCCCAGCTCGAGGCGGGCAACGACAGCAAAGGCGGCTTGGATGATCGTAGCGTTTATTACCGTGATGCCTATATGACCTTTGATTGGAAGGACAGCATGCGTTTCATCGTCGGCCGATTCAAGAACACCTTCAGCCGGGAGAACCTCGAAGCCTGTCTGGAACCGCTTACTCTCGATCGCGCCGAAGTCCTTGCTTATACGCCGTTCGGTGGCAGCCGGGATACCGGTGTGGCCATGTGGGGCAATCTCGCCGACGGTCATCTCCAGTACCGGCTTATGCTCGCCGACGGTCGGGAGGGTGATGAAGTGGTGAAGGATTCACCCCGTTGGACTGCACGCGTTCACTGGTCACCGTGGGATCCCGAATATGACTATGGATACCGGGGTACCTATCTGGGTACCCGTAAGGTACTGACTATCGGTGCGGCTTACGATTATCAGGCTGATGTGGTATATGCGGATTACACTAACAGCACAGATTCAAGCGATTACAGTGCATGGACGGCGGATATATTCATGGAGTATCCTAGTACTTCGGGGACGTACACGGCCTCGGCGGCAATAATGAATTACAGCACTGACGAAGCCATCAATGCGGATCCGGATCCATTACTGCCAGTGACCAGCGATCTCGAGGGCTATTACGTCAAACTTGGCTACATGTTCCCCGGCAAGATGGGTATGGGAAGATTGCAGCTGTTTGCACGTTATGAGGACTTGGATTACGACATCACTAACGGTTACTATGATAATCAGTGGATGAGCGCAGGTGCTAATTACTATATATATGGTCAGCAACTTAAATTTACCTTCGAGTATGCGACCATTGAATATGATCTCCAGCACCCGACCAATCAGGCGCTGCGCGATTACGATCAGGCTACCCTTGCGCTGCAGCTGATTTTCTAAAATAACAAGCATAGTGAATCCGCCAGGGATGGCATGAATCATTAGGTCGTTAGTAATATGTAACCGGCTGCTTTTATAGTTTGTAGTGGAGGTAACGCTATTTCTACGGTGATTCACAGCAACAGCAACGCCACAGACAATCGCCGGGTACGTATTGATGTCGCGCTTGGTTGGCTGGTTGCTATCGCTGGCATGGTAGCCATAGCGCTACTACTGTTTCAGACGGGTGGGGTGGTGCAAGTGCCATTGGTGCTGGTCATTACACTAGTCGTACTTCTGCTGCTTGGTCTTGTCATTTTATTTTACCGCATGTTTCAAAACCGCCAGATCTTAGGGGCCATGCACGCAGGCATGCTGGATGCCCAGGAAGGTACACTATTGCCAGTAAATGTTGGCTATCTGCGTGATCCCTATCTACGTCAACTGGTTGACGACTACAATCATATGATGGAAGCCTTGCGGCGAGTGTTCTCGACGGTAGAAGAATGTCAGAACCGTGTGCTTACCGAACGCAATCGTATCAACGCTATCCTGCAGAGCCTCCCCGGGGCGCTATTGATCGTGGATGACGATCTGGGCATCACTTCAATCAATTCGTTAGCTGAAACCTTGTTTGGCCTAACTGAAGACGAGTTGGTTGGGCGGAGTCTTTTTGATGTGCTGGCGTTGTCAGATCTAGATCGTGATCTGCTGCGTGATGCCTTTTTATATAAACGTCGCATAACTAACCAGGAGATAGAGTGTCATCTAAACGGAGAACGGCGGCATTTATCTCTCAATCTATCCTTCGTGATCCAGACCGGGGCTGATAACAGTGCAGCCATCACTTTGCAAGACATCAGTGATTACAAGCGTCTGCAGGAAAATGTCTATAACCAGGAAAAGCTGATCGCCATGGGTGAACTGGCGGCGGGTGTGGCACATGAGCTGAATACGCCGCTCGGTAGCATTTTGGGTTATGCTCAATTGTTGCGCGATGCGGTAGGTGATGACCGCAAGATACAAGAATGGACAAGGGTAATTTGCGATGAGGCACGACGTTGTTCACATATCATCGATGATATGCTGCAATACGCACATAGCTACGACAAGTGCAACAAGGAAGTCTGCGAGCTCAACAGTGTGGTACGAAATGTCAGCGAGACTTTCGTCAGCTGCAGGATGAAACGCTACAATATTAATGTGGAACTGGATCTCATGGACAGCCAACTTCATGTGGAGGGCGGTTGTGGTCAACTTGAGATTGTATTGGTAAACCTTATGTCGAATTCCCTTCAGGCTCTGGCCGGTCGGTCAAACGCAACGATTACTATCCGCACACGATTGGAAGAGCACGGAAATGCACAGTTAATTGTCGAAGACAATGGTCCAGGGATTCCTCGTGATATTCGTGGACGTATTTTTGATCCTTTCTTCACAACCAAGGATGTGGGTAGCGGAAGTGGACTGGGGCTGGCCATCTGTCAGGCTATGCTGAGTCGCAGGGATGCATCCATATTCTATGACAATAATTTTGAGAGTGGAGCGCGTTTCGTCATTGAGCTTCCCCATGTGTTGACAGAAATGGCAGCAAATGGTTTGCAGTAATGAGTGAACCAGCAATAACAGAAGCAGCGATAACAGAGCCAGCCATGACAATGTCGGCCGAACGACCGTTAGTGCTGATCTGCGAAGATGATGCAGCGATGCGCGAACTGGTCGCAAGTATTGTCTCGCGGCTTGATGTTGATGTGGTTCAGGCGGAGAGTTCCCAGCACGCCCTGGATTATCTGGAGAATAATGACGTAGCGCTATTCATTACCGATTTGCGTATGCCGGGTGTAGATGGTCTGGAATTATTGCGATTTGCCCGAGCACAAAATCCTCTCACACAGGTCGCCATGATTACCGGCAATGCTACCGTGGAATCGGCGGTTGAGGCACTGAAAAGTGGCGCATTCGATTATATTCGTAAACCCTTTGACACCGAAGAGCTGCGTTGTACCGCGGAACGTGCACTTGAACATTACCAATTGCAACGCGAAAATCGTGTTTTGCGCGAAGAGAACCGTCTGTTCCGCGAGACTGAAGGCTTCATCGGTCGGTCTCAGTCAATCGCACGCATGCGCAGGCTTATTGATGCGGCTTCAGCTTATGATTGTACCGTGCTTATTACAGGGGAGAGTGGTTGCGGGAAGGAACTGATTGCAAAACAGATCCACGCACAAAGCAAGCGCAGCGACAAACGCTTTGTTGCCATCAACTGCGCTGCCATCCCCGAAAATATAATCGAAAGTGAATTATTCGGGTATGTGAAAGGCGCCTTTACCGGCGCAGACCGCAACAAGTCTGGACTTTTTGAGGCCGCTGATGGCGGCACACTTTTCCTGGATGAGATCAATAACGCCTCCTTGTCTTTGCAGGCCAAGCTGTTACGTGTATTGCAGGATGGTGCGTTTTACCGCATGGGTGATACTACCTCGCGTAGTGTCGATGTACGCGTCCTCGCGGCAAGTAACCGTTCTATCCAGGAGCTCATTACTGCCGGTGAATTTCGTGAAGACCTGTATTATCGGCTTAAAGTAATCGAGATCCACATTCCTGCCCTACACGAACGGCGTGACGATATACCGCTGTTGGTGAATTATCTTATTGCACGTATCTCGGCCCGTTTGGGCAAACAAGTACGGGGCGTTACCACGCGAGTACTGGGCGCGTTCATGCGTTATGAATGGCCTGGCAACGTGCGTGAACTGGAGAACATGCTCGAACGTATGATCATTCTTGCTGAAGGGGACATGATCGATTTCGACCTTTTACCGCCAGAAATCGCCAACAACCGCGAGAACGTGGGTAAAGCTCTGGACTACATGGCACCTCATAGTCTGGAGGAGATCGAGGTCTATTTCATCAAAAAAACATTGCGTGAAACAGATGGTGATCGGGCCCTGACCGCCGAAATCCTGGGTATCGACAAGTCCACTTTGTGGCGCAAGATCAAACGCTATCAACTGGATTGATCTGGCTGGATTATGTGTGATTCAGGTGGACATCTACGCAGGTTCGCACTGACATTCGCAGTCGTGATGTGTACGCAGGCATCGGTATCGGTGATGGCAGAAACGACTGATGAACGAATTCAGCGCCTGGAGAATGAAATTGAAGAACTACGGCAGTTATTGAATGAACAAGAGCAGCCCCAAGCTACACCAGCTCCCTCTTCGAGAGTCGCACCAGCAACCACACAGAAGATAGATGTTGCATCACTACGAAATGGGGCTTTCATCCGCTACTACATCAGTAAAGAACCTTTCGGTGAACAACCGCCCAAGGAACGGAAGCCGATAGTACAGGGACGGTTCTTGGAGTCGGACAAGCTCTCATTTAATCCGTCTACTTATGATGTGCCTGGTTCGGGTCTGTTTTCGCATTATCGGGATCCGTCAAGTTACCCCAATGTCGGTTTGCAGGTGGAAGGTGAATTGTCGGTCCAGTATGCAGGCGAATACGAGTTGATTCTGTCTCCCAAGCCCGTTCGCGAAGGGGGCACCAATGTAAAAACTCGTATGAGTGCCTGGTTGCAGGTTGATAACAGTTCGGTGGTGCAATTCCGCGATCAGTCGAGTTGGCAGACTCATCGCGGGCGAGTGTATTTGGAACCAGGTATACATCATATACAGGTGTGGGCAGTTGCTGCATCTGACGGCTTCGGTCCCAGTCCCACTGAAAGTCAGTTGTTAATGTCACTCAAGGTACCGGGCGAAGTGTCACCACGACCACTGCGCGATCTGCAGACCATGGAGAAATAGCCAGTTCAGAGACATGCAGAATCGAATAGATTGTGATGCGGACTTTCTGAAATATTGTACACCCTGGATGTCCCAACCCGGGAAGTGACAGAAAGTTGACTTGGCGGAACGTCAGATGACACGTTTCCAACAGTAAAATAAATCACCAAAGCAACTGCGGGATTGTAGGTGTAATTGAAATACTACCGCAAATGACACGATCATCTTTATTGGAACGGGGAGACAGACGAATGAAAAAGGTTCTGTTGGCAGTAGATAACACCAAAGGCTCCGAGAAGGCGGTACAAGAACTGGCAGGTTGGGTTAATGGTTTCCAACCCGAGTCGATATTGTTGCTCCATATTGAAAGATTATATGGCCGAACCAGAATCGGCGAGATATTAGAAAGTGAGCAAGATATCGAGGAAGTCAGTGCTGCCTTAAAAGGCACCGAGTATATGGAAAAGCTGGATGCGGAGAGCGAAATGATCGTTTCCCATTTTAAGGACGAGCTCGAACAAGTAGGTTACAAAAATATCAAGGCAGTAATTAAAAAAGGGCATCCCGCTGAGCAGATAGTGGAAACCGCTAAAGAAGAAGACATCGACCTCATAGTCATGGGCTCGCGTGGTGGACGACAGCATCCTTTTCTAATGGGTAGCGTAAGTCGCGAAGTATCCAATACTGCTGATATTTCAGTGCTTATTATTCGCTAAGTAGTAGAACAGACCTGTACAATATTTCCAAAGCAATGCAAACAATTAAAAACCTTTTTTCCTATTGGAGCTATGTTTTTCGATTCCTGCTATGGAAAACGATATGACCAGTTGAAAATATAGCAATTTGCCAACAAGAACATATCTAAAATAATGGTTCCCTTGACGAGATAAAGTAAATCCAAAAAAGCATGGAGCTACTTTCATAACTTTATATCATTTTTCCTCTTTACAAGAAGAATCCGATATTTTTGGTAACTCATAGTTATAAAATACTTTATACCTGCTTATGAAGTAGATTCGAGAATTATCACTTGTATATATCGATTCAATCAGTCGATGCAACATAGGCGAGGTTTAATTAAGAACGGTGTTTTTGACGCGATCCTGATGACTTATTGGTATTGCCTGTATTGAAATCTGATTTCTCGGCCCGGGCATGTTGGGTACGAAACGTGCGTTTGCTCCTGGGCGTGATCCGTTTGCCTTCATGCTGTTTGCCGGTTCCTGCTGGTTGCCAGGTGGGGACCAGATGACGCTTGCCGTTACCGATCAAATCCGCCCGCCCCATGCGTTTCAAGGCAGCGCGTAACAAGGGCCAGTTGTTGGCATCATGGTAGCGCAGGAAGGCTTTATGCAGGCGGCGCTGTCTGGCGCCTTTGGGAATGTATACCTGTTCACTTTGCTGCGTGACCTTGCGTAACGGATTCTTGCCGGTGTAATACATCGCCGTGGCGGTCGCCATGGGGGAAGGCAGAAATGCCTGCACCTGATCGGCACGAAAGCCGTTTTTCTTCAGCCACAACGCCAGCTGCAACATGTCTTCATCGGTGGTGCCGGGATGGGCGGCGATGAAGTAGGGAATCAGATATTGTTCCTTGCCGGCCTGCTTGCTGAATTTATCAAACATCGCCTTGAAGCGATCGTAGGTACCAATGCCCGGTTTCATCATCTTGTTAAGCGGGCCGTCTTCGGTATGTTCCGGCGCGATCTTCAGGTAACCCCCCACATGATGGCTGACCAGTTCTTTCACATATGTCGGTGACTTGACGGCCAGGTCATAACGGAGGCCGGAAGCGATGAGAATTTTTTTAATCCCGGGCAGTTCCCGCGCGCGTCGATACAGATGAATCAGTGGCGAATGATCGGTATTCAGGTTATGACAGATATCCGGAAACACACAGGAAGGTTTGCGGCAGGCGGCTTCGATCTCGGGACTCTTGCAGGC
Organism: Thiohalomonadales bacterium; assembly: GCA_040235565.1. GTDB lineage: Bacteria > Pseudomonadota > Gammaproteobacteria > UBA6429 > Thiohalophilaceae > JAHEIJ01. The sequence goes on from JBECLA010000027.1 coordinate 66,757, forward strand.
CAGGCGATACATGTTCGCCGTCGGGCCACCCAGATCGGAGATCACCCCGGTGAAGCCTGGCACCGTATCGCGAATGGTTTCAATTTCGCGAATCACCGAATCTTCGGAGCGGTTCTGGATGATGCGGCCCTCATGTTCGGTAATGGAACAGAAGGTACAACCCCCAAAACAACCGCGCATGATGTTGATCGAGAAACGAATCATTTCATAGGCGGGGATGCGGGCGTCACCATACATCTCATGTGGCCGACGCGTATACGGCAGTTCGAATACGCTGTCCAGTTCCCTGGTGGTCAGGGGAACAGGTGGCGGGTTTAACCATAAATCTTTATTGCCGTGACGTTGTACCAGGGCGCGGGCATTACCCGGATTGGTTTCCAGGTGTAAGACGCGCGACGCATGGGCATACAACACCGGATCCTGGCGAACCTGTTCAAAACCGGGCAG
>JBECLA010000060.1:0-6734 GCA_040235565.1 Thiohalomonadales bacterium
ATTTTCCTAAAGGGAGAATCCCATGTCTGGTGAGCCCTTCGTGAGTTTGAAACCCGTTTCTTTTCTGCAAGCGTTTGTTATTCAGAGCATAAAGCTGGCACAACAGAAGGGTTGCATAGAATGTGATGATAATTTTAATTACATCGAGTTTCTTGGGTTGACAGCCAGTTCCTGTCTTGAAGCGGCAGCCAGACAGGAACTTGGACTGACCGGAGCGATCACGGAGGATCAATATAGCGAGATTATTCTTCGGATCAAAAACCAGATCGGTGGTAATTTCTGGCAAACATCAAGTGAACCAGGTGTCATCCGCGTTGAAAACTCACATTGTCCTTTCGGGGACATGGTCAAGGAAGCCCCCGAATTATGTCGGATGACCTCGTCTGTTTTTGGTGGCATAGCAGCGAAAAACTTTGGTTATGCGAAAGTCGAGCTGAAGAAACGCATTGCGACGAATGATGGCAAATGTGAAGTCTGTATTTATACAAATCCAGATATTGCCAAAAGTCAATCGGGTGACGAATATCACAGCCAGGATGATCGGATTATTTCAAAGCGATCGCAATCAGAAGTATCGTTTCGGGTTGCGGAAAAACTGGAAAAAACCTGGTGCCTTAACAACCAGAATGACCCTGATAGAAAACACAAATGCCACCCGGTTATCGTTGCTGAATCAAGCGACATGCGTAAAGCATTGGAAGCTGCAGAAGTCGTTGGTCCTACCATGGCCAATATTTGTATCAGTGGAGAGACCGGTGTCGGTAAAGAGATCGTGGCGCGTGCAATTCATGCGTTGAGTGAACGATGCGATTATGAGTTTGTTCCAGTAAATTGTGGTGCAATACCACAAGAGCTTATAGAAAGTTTATTGTTTGGTCATGAAAAAGGGGCATTTACCGGCGCCTGTAATATTCACCAGGGATTTTTTGAAAGAGCGGAAAAGGGAACGTTATTTCTTGATGAAATAGACAGCCTGCCAATATTGGCACAGGCAAAATTGCTCCGCGTGCTTCAGGAAGGTGAATTTGAACGAGTAGGGGGGAGGGAGATGCTCAAGGCCGATGCGAGGATTATTTCAGCCTCGAATCGCGACATTGAAGCGATGACGTCAACGGGTGAGTTCCGTAAAGATTTATATTACAGGCTGAATGTTGTTCCGATACATATTCCCCCTCTGAGAGAACGGAAAGATGATATTTCAGAATTGACCAAACACATCTTGAGGCGGTTTTCCGAGAAATACAATAAACCCAGCATGGTGCTGAGTGACCGGGCCTGGGCGAAAATCATGGCCTATGAATGGCCAGGAAACGTCCGTGAATTGGAGAATGTCCTGGAACGAGCCTATTTGTTTTCCCGTGATGCGGTTATCGAAGATATCGAAGTGGATGTGGCAGATATCGATGTTGAAAGTGATATTCTTTACAATAGTTCTCTACGCGAAATGAAGAAGAAGGCTGTTAAAGAAGTTGAATTAAAAGTTTTGCAGGATGCCCTGATTCGGCAAAGAGGGAATGTGACTGCTGTTGCGCGTGACATGGGGATTACGCCCAGAGCGGTACATCAGAAGCTCAAGCTGCATCGAATTGACCCGGCAGCATATCGAGAACGCAATCATTCCGGCACTTATTAGCATTTTACAATTATTACAGTATCAATCATCACCCTTGAAGAGCTGAACGCATGACGGCCTGTAATGAGCATTGCGGATGTGAAGTCACGGTTAAATCCCGGCGTGAACGACATATTCTGGTAACGGTGTTATTACTTAATGTCTGCATGTTTGTTGCAGAATTTGGCGCGGGCATTATAAGCCATTCTACTGCGCTGCTGGCCGACTCGCTGGATATGTTTGCCGATGCGTTTGTTTACGCTCTCAGTCTTTTTGCATTAGGTCGAGACCAGATCTGGCGAAATCGGGCTGCCCTCACAAACGGGATTCTTGAATTATTAATCGGGCTGGGTATAGCAGTAGAGGCAATCAATAAACTATTTATTGAAGCGATACCTCTGGCCAATATCATGGGGATATTTGGAATCCTGGCATTAACTGTAAATACGGTTTGTTATGTGCTTCTGAGACGGTTTCGCGATGGTGATATAAATTTACGTGCTGTCTGGATCTGTTCGCGTAATGATATGCTGGCTAATATTGGTGTCTTGTTGGCCGCAGCCCTGGTTGTCGTTACACAATCAGCCTGGCCTGACATCGTAATTGGCCTGTTAATCGCGAGCGTCATTGTCCATAGTGCCTGGAAGATTGTCTATGAATCCACTAACATGAAATCCGCTTCAAAAAAAACCGTCTGATGTTGTAATTAAAATACAGTCAATAGCAGAGGAATGACAGCAATGAAAAAATTACAATTATTGTTAGCCGTTGCCGGGATGTTAACAGCTTTTCTGGCAAGTCACGCCCAGGCAGAAGAGTTTGCACCTTACGGGACAGCCAAAGTGGATATGCATGAATATCCCACAATCAATGCCGTGTTTGATGCTAATTATGAAGATCCGAATAAACTTAACATCCTGTATGCCTTTGTAAAAAATACGTCCAAACCGCTTAAAGGTAAAATGGTGGTTGTAACTCACGGTCCTGAACTCAGAGCGTTTGCCAAGGAAAATTATGAGAAATACCAGGGCATCGTAGACAAAATGGCTTCCCTGGCGGAGGCAGGAGTCGAATTCCGCATGTGTAATAATGCCATGCGTGCTGCTGGTTATAAGGCGGAGGATATGCACGGTTTTATTACCGTTGTCCCGGCGGGATTTCCCGAAATTGCCTATCTTCAGTCGCAGGGGTACAAGTACATCAATCCACTCCCCTACGGAGTCAAGGATGTCCGTTATCTGGAACACCCGGAACTGAAAAAGTAGTAATCAGGTACCGGCGAAAATAGCCCCCGATCCCATTGGTGCCCCCTGAATGTTTACTTTCAGTCACCTGCGATGATGAATATGTCCTGACGTTACCGAAGAATTAAAGGGACCGGAGATTACAACGCCATGCGGTGGCATGGCGGTATTACCGCGCGAGTGATTTCTCCCGGTCATGTTCAGGTTGGTGATGATTGCGGGATCGTTGAATATCCAAATGATGTAAGAAAAAAGGGATAGAGGGAGTGAATTTCAATCAGTGGTACGGGTCAACAGCGGTTAGACAGCCCTGACTCGACTACACTTTATTGAATGGTGGACTCCACGATAGAAGCCGATGACTGATCCCTCCCTGGTAACCCGGTTGCTGTCTGACTGGCGGGCCGGCGATGCCCGGGCCATCAATGAGTTGATGCCCCTGGTGCAGGACAACCTGCACCAGATCGCGGCGAAGTATATGCGCGGCGAGCGGGCCGGGCATACCCTGCAGGCCACGGCGCTGGTGAATGAGGCCTTTATGCGGCTCATCGATGTGAAACTGGAGTGGCAAAGCCGCGCCCATTTCATTGCCATTGCTGCGCGCACCATGCGTCGTATTCTGGTGGACCATGCCAAGGCAAGGCTGCGGGACAAGCGCGGCGGTGATGCCTGCAGGGTGACGCTGTATGAGAGTCGCATTGACGAGGACAACGGGCCGGACGTGCTGGAACTGGAAGAGGTGATGAATCACCTGGCCGAGTTCGATGAACGCAAGGCCCAGATCATCGAGCTGAATTTCTACGGTGGCCTGACCTATCCGGAAATTGCCGAGGTGCTGTCCGTGTCCGAGGCCACGGTGGATCGGGAACTGCGCTTCGCCAAGGCCTGGCTGTATCGGGAATTGAAGCAGGGTCTCAGCCAGGCCTGATAACGGTCAGTCTTCGATCATCTTCATGGCGTTGACCAGACTGCGGCGCATGCGGTTGAACGAGTGCGACAGCGAGGCCACTTCGTCCTTGCCCTGCAGTTCGTATTCGGGCACCTCCATGTTACCCATGCTCACCTCGTGGGCGATGACTGACATGGTGTGGATGGGAAGGATCACGATGCGATATAAAAGAATATTCATCAGCGCGATGATGAACAGCAACACCCCGCCGGTGGAGAGCATAAAAGTAATGAGCGTTTCGCGGGCGCGCTTCAGGGCCACCTCCATGGGCACGCTGACCACTTGCGCCCCGACCACTTCGTTCATCTGCCAGCCAAAGCCATTGGAGTCGCCGTAAATGGCGCGCATGGATTTGGGGGCATCGCTCACCTGGCCGTGACAACTCAGGCAGGCCGCTTTTTTCACCTGAATGGGCCGGGCGATATACAGCTTCTTGCCGGAGGCGGTCATGTACTCACCGATGATCTCTTTTTCCTGCTGGTTGTTACGGAAGTATTCCACCATCCCGGCCTCCCAGTCGGTGGCACGAGAACTCGGGTTGGTGGGATTGAGGGTGGCCTCTTTATAGGTGTATTCGGGGTATTGTTTACGCAGCCGCGCGATATTGGTGGTGGCCGCATAGGCGGGAACCATCTGCGGCAGGAACTGCTCGCCGAGCTTCGGCTGCAGCAAGGGGCGTACCTCTTCAATGGTGTAACTGCGCACCGCCAGGGCCCCCTCCATAATGATGCCGGCGGTGTGCAGCACTTCTTCGCGGGCGTTTTGCTGCAGTATCTTGTACGAGATCATACCGGTTGCCCCAAGACAGAGAATGAAGGCGATCAGGAATACCAGATTGAACTTGACCCAGAGTTTCATGGTAGATGCCTGTAAGTGGTAACGGATTTTTATTCGCTGCGGGTCGCGGCTACGAGGGGGGAACGACCCGGTGTAAATTATTATTGTTCGTTAAGTATAGCCGCGATTTGTTTGGACACACTGTCCTTCTCGGCCGGATTGGTAAGACCTTCGCATAAAATCCGGCACAGATCGTCTTTGTCCGAGGCCGCCGCGCAGGCGTGGCGGATCATTGTCCCGGCGATAGGTCCCAAATGGGGTAGCAGGCAGGACTCCAGTTTGGCCGATTGTACCGCCGAGAGCTCCATCTGGTTGCTTGGGTTGCTGATTCGGATCGAACTGGGATGTGGCGGGGTGGTGTTCATGGCCGCCTTGAGGGTGATCATTTCGGTGATGTGCTGTTTGTCCTGCTCGCCGGGGAACAGATCGCATATCGCCCTGCACAGTGAGTCGATGTCGGGCGCGTGGCGCGCCTGGCGATGCACCAGTTTGGCGGCGATGGGCCCCAGCAGCGGCGTGAGTATTTCCACCACGGTGTCGATAAATGCCGGGTCCCATTCATAAACTTTCTTGCCGCCTCTGTTGAGGATCGATGATTGACGGGTGACGCGCGTATCGGCATCCAGCAGGGCCTGCACTTCGAGCAACTCGTTCAACAACGACTGAACATCGGCATGACGCTGCTGGCGATCCCGTTGCAGGGCGCGATCGATGACGGCGTGCAGGGCCTGGGGGATATCGTTTCTGAGCGGCGTGCTTCGCGCATCGTCTTCGGCCAGCACCGCCTCGCCGATCTGCCGGGCCCCCTTGCCGTCGAAAGCGGTTTTGCCGGTGAGCATCTCGTAGGTGGTCACGCCGAGTGCCCAGATATCGGCGCGGCCATCCACCTCCTGGCCGTGTAACTGTTCCGGCGCCATGTAGGCGAGGGTGCCGACATTCATGCCGCTACCGGTGAGTTTGATGTTGGCCATTTTGGCGATGCCGAAGTCCAGCAGTTTCACCACGCCCTGTTCGGTGAGCATGATGTTGGCCGGTTTGATGTCGCGGTGCACGATGTCGCGGGCATGCGCCGCAGCCAGCCCGTCCGCCACCTGGATGGCGATGGCCAGCGCGTCGGGCAGGGCGACCCGCCCGCGCTTGAGCCGCGCCGCAAGGGTCTCGCCCTGATAATGGGGCATGGTGATGTACATGTGCCCCTCGGGGGTTTCGTCGACATCGTGGATCACGCAGATGTTGGGGTGATCCAGGCGTGAGGCGGCACGCGCCTCGCTCATGAAGCGCTGGCGCGAGGCTTCATCGTCATGCAGCGAGGCGGGCAGGAACTTCAGCGCCACATGGCGTTGCAGGCGGGTATCGTAGGCCTGGTAGACGATGCCCATCCCGCCCACGCCGATCTGTTCGATGATCTGATGATGGCCGATGTGATCGCCGCTTTGATACGGCCCGGAGAGGGATCCCGCCGAGACAGGTGCGCAGGGGGACTGACTCCATTGGGCGCTGGCATCGGTATGGGCCTCGAGCAGGCTTTCGAGATCATGGCGCAGGCCATCGTCTTCGCCGCAGGCCTCGGCCAGATAGGCGGCGCGCCCGGCCTCGTCCAGTTCGACGGCCTCGTCGAAGATACTTTGCAGTCTTTGCCAATATGCCGGGTCCATATGTCATTCAAGCATAGCCCCTGCTGCGGTGAAAGAAAGGAAGTGTTTTTCCTGACCGGGCCCAGACCTCGCCCGGTTGTGACGAGTCTGACCGGCATGCAATAAAAACGGGGAGCGAAGGCTCCCCGTGGCAGGTTTGGTGTTGCGCGAGGTACGGTTTGTCAGGAACTAATTCCCTACCGCGGTGCACATGGCGGTTGCCAATGTGGTGGCGTTTTCGATCTTGAGGTTGATGGCATCGACCACAATGATCATCACGTCGAAGGGCAGTGGCGCCGGGTGCTTGCTCATGGTCAGCCCGCCGCCGGCCACCACGTCGGCCGTTACCACCAGGTCACTGGGCAGCAGATCCTTGATGGATTTCAACAGGAAGCTGATGGTTTTGAGCTGGGCCTGAATGACGGCGACGTACACGGCGGTATCCTCGTCGGTCACCA
>JBECLA010000043.1:0-70689 GCA_040235565.1 Thiohalomonadales bacterium
TAGGTTACTTACATCGACGTCTCTTGGCAGAGCGTTCGTCAACGCAAGCACCCACACAAATTACCTGATCAAATTTTTAAAGAACGAGTCTGGCCATTTCGCCAGCGCAGACGATCCATTATACGCACCTGACATTTTCCGTCAACCCTCAGGCTGCGGGAAATCCTTGTGCGACGGGGCCTTTGGGGCCACCTCTCGTCTGCAAGAGGCGCGCATTATACGCAGCTTTTTGGGGCCGTCAACACCTTGACAAGGATTTATTTCAGAAATTTCTGATGCCGTCGACAAGCCGGAATTTTCTGGCTCGGCACCCTAAAAAATAGGTCGGAGATCCCCGAAAATCAATGTCGCAGACGCGTCAGGCGCACTCGCGATCGCGAGAAAAGCTGATCAAATCGTCACAGGGCATCGGCCGGGCAAAGATATACCCCTGGCCTTCGGCACAACCCAGTTGTGCCAGAAAATCATGCTGCTCCCGGGTTTCTACCCCTTCGGCAATCACCCGCAAATTCAGGGCTTCGGCCATGGCGAGGATCGTTTTGACAATCGTCATGTCATCCTGGTCAATGGTGATATCCCGGATGAAGGATCGATCGATTTTGAGGATGTTGATGGGAAACCGTTTCAGATAGGCCAGCGAGGAATAACCGGTACCGAAGTCATCAATGGCAATACCAATCCCCATATCCCGAATGGCATTGAGATTTTCGACGGCCTGTTCCGGATTCTGCATGATGCCGCTTTCGGTGATCTCGATTTCCAGCGAATCCGTCCCAAGATCACCCCGGGACACCATCTCTCGCAATCTCTCAAGCGTATCCTGATGATATAACTGCCTGGTCGACAGATTAATCGCCAGTCGTTTCGGGACACAACCGGCCTTGCGCATTTTTACACTGTCCTCGGCCGCTTGCCGCAACACCCATTCTCCCAAAGGTATAATGAGCCCGGATTCCTCCGCCACGGGGATAAATTTATCTGGCGTGGTCAGGCCGCGGCGGGGATGTTCCCAGCGCACCAGCGCTTCGAATCCGGTGATGCGACCTTCACTGAGCGTAAATTGCGGCTGATAATACAATCGCAATTCAGCGGCACGAATCGCACCCCGTAATTCGTTTTCGATTGCGAAGCGATCCGCAGTTGCCGCCTGAATTTCCTGCGAAAAAAACTGAAAATTATTCCGCCCCTGATCCTTGGCATAGTACATGGCGGATTCGGCATTTTTAATCAATACGTCAAATTCATCGCCATTCGACGGATACAATGCGATCCCGATACTCGCGCCAACATAAATTTCCTTGTTATCAACCACAAAGGGTTCATGTAAAGCGGTGAGTAAAAGATCAGCGGCGGCCGTGGCCTGGCCGACATCGCGAATATCCATCAGCATTACAACAAAATCATCACCACCCAGCCGCGCCAGTGTATCGCGCTCATTTAAAATCAGGCTGAGCCGCTCTGCCACGGCACGCAATAGATAGTCACCCATATTGTGGCCAAGCGTATCATTGAGATTTTTAAACCGGTCCAGATCGAGAAACATGACCGCAAGACCGGACTTTTTCTGGCGCGCATATTTGAGCGCCTGTTCCATACGATCCCGCAGTAACCAGCGATTGGGTAGCCCAGTGAGTATGTCATGATAGGCCTGATGGCGTAGTGTCTGCTGTGCTTCCCGCAAGGCACGACGTTCATCTGCATCCGCCAGTTCGCGGCGAATAGCCGGCACCAGACGCGTCAGATTGTCCTTCATCAAATAGTCCTGGGCACCGCTGCGCATGGTTTCAACCGCCACTTCTTCACCAATCGTCCCGGAGACAACAATGAAAGGCAGATCCTTATCACGCTGTTTGACAATTTTCAGTGCCGCCAGGCCATTGAATTCAGGCATCTGATAATCCGACAGCACAATATCCCAGTCCCTGTTTGTCAGAACAGCCAATAAGTCATCACTGTTATCAACCCGGGTATGTTCAACATCGAAACCATCCTTGCGGATAGCACGGAGAATCAATGCCTCATCATCAGGATTATCCTCGACCATCAACAGGCGAAGTGTGACTTTTTGGTCACTGCTCTCAGGCATCCGGAACCTCGTTTAAAACCAGCCAGTAAAGACCAAGTTGCGCAACGGCTTCGGTAAATTGATTAAAATCTACCGGCTTCCGTATGTAACTGTTCGCGCCGAAATCATAACTGTTCACAATATCCTGCTCTTCAGAAGAGGACGTCATAATGACCACCGGCAAACGGCGGGTGCGCTCATCGGATTTAACCTTTTTGAGAACTTCCAGGCCGTCAACCTTGGGAAGTTTGAGATCCAGTAACACGACCACCGGTGCGTCATGCGGATCACGATCCGCATGCCCCCCCTCACAAAACAGGAAGTCGAGTGCTTCGACCCCGTCCCGGGCAACGGCAATTTCATTGGCTAAATTGGATTTTTTTAGCGCGCGAATGGCAAGGGCTTCATCATCAGGATTATCCTCGACCAGCAGGATAAGTTTACGTCTCATAACCACCCCTCATATCCCCGTGTAAACACTTATTATTTCCCTATTGTTTCAACTTCAAAGATAGCAGTTCATGTTTACGTCTGAAAAGAATATAACAAAAATTAACATTACCACATCTCGGGTTAAGTCCCTGCCTGGCGTTTTGCCATCCAAGCAAAAGGATTTTAGTGAATACTTATATATTTTCTACGCAACAGCCGGTATCACCTGTGAATTTACCCTGTTAATAACACTTAGCCTAAAACAAAACGGAAGCACGCACCCCGATTTGGCGCTGCTTCAACCCAGATGCGCCCATTATGCCGTGCAATAATTCGTGCTACGGTTGCGAGCCCAATACCCGTGCCGGGAAACTCGCCGGAAGAATGCAACCGCTGGAAGGGCGTAAAAAGTTTATTGGCATACTTCATGTCAAAACCAATGCCGTTGTCCTGGATGAAGTACACGGTTTCCTCATTCAGTGTCTCGGTACCGAATTCGATATGCGCTTTTTCTATACCACTGGTATATTTCCACGCATTACCTAAAAGGTTCTCCAGAACAATTTGTAATAGCGAACGATCTCCCTGTGCGCGCATGTCAGATCTGACTACTATCTCGACATGACGTTGGGGCTGGTGTTTTTGCAAATCCTCAAGAACCTGCCTGGCCAGAGCGGTAAGGTCAACAGGTTCACGCTGAATTTCACTACGGGTCACTCGTGATAATTTGAGCATGTCATCGATCAGAACCCCCATCCGTTGTGCCGCTTTCCTGACCCGATCAAGATACTGTCGGCCGTCACTATCAAGCTTGTCAGCATATTCCTCCAACAGGGTTTGACTAAAGCCGTCAATCGCGCGTAACGGGGAACGCAGATCGTGTGAGACCGAATAACTGAACGATTCCAGTTCCTTGTTAACTGCTTCCAGTTCTGCCGTGCGCATCGCCACCAGTTCTTCCAGGTGGCCACGATGCTTCGCCAGTTCCTCCTCCGCATGTTTGCGAGTGGTAATATCATGATAAGTTCCCAAGATACCAATGACATACCCGTCCTGATCGGTCAGTGGTATCTTGCTTGTTTCAAGCCATATCTGCTCACCATTCGGAGTTGTTTGTGGTTCCTCATAGTTCAGTTTCCCAACACCAGCCAGCATTACTTTCCGGTCATCAGTGCGATACTGTTCCGCCTGTTCCTTCCAGCCCATATCAAAATCCGTGTTGCCAACAAGTTTCTCCGGTTTCTGTAAACCGGAATCTTCGGCAAACAACTTGTTACATCCGAGATAAACACTGTCGCGATCCTTCCAGAAAACCCTGACAGGGATGGTATCCAGTACCAGTTGCAACATTTTCTGGGTATTCTCAAGTTTGGCTTCTGCTTTCTTACGCTCCGAAATATCAATAAATGTCACTACTGTTCCAATGATTTCATCATCACGACGAATCGGATGGGACCAATATTCAACCGGGAAACTGGTGCCGTCGGCACGCCAGTGCACTTCATGATCAACATGGGATGATTTACCAGACAGCGTTGCGTGACGCACGAGGCAATCTTCTTTCTCATAGGGCTTACCATCGGGCAAAGTATGATGAATCAGTTCATGCATATTCTCCCCGAGCAGTTGTTGTTCGTTTTGATAACCCAGCATAAGAACACAAGCATGATTCACAAAGGTGCAGATACCTTCGAGGTCAACCCCGTAAATCGCCTCGGCGGTAGAATCCAGCAACAAGCGTACCTGCTTCTCCTGCTCCGCTTCGGCTTGTTCCGCTCTGTGACGCTCGTCTTTCAGCCGCGCGGTGTTAATCGCCAGCGCCGCCTCCCGGGCAAGACCTTCCAGTAAAGTGATATCACGCGAGTTATAGCGGTGTGTTGTGTCATGACTTATGACCATCAACACGCCTATCGTTTTGCCATCCACAATCAATGGTGAGGCAATACAGGCATGTACATTAAACATATCCCGCATGCGTGGACTGATCCTGGGATCAGAGGCACTATCATTCACGGCAATGGTTTTACCGTGTTGATATACCCAAACCGCAAGCGAGGACTCATCCAGCGCAAGACGATAATGACCAGTCTGGTCATAGCTGGCACCCGTTTGTGCAACGCCAATCAACGCCTCGTTTGCTTCGTCCTTGAGCACCAGGAAGACCATGTCACCACTTACCGCATCCTTACCAAGCTTGATGATCGAATCGATCAGGCTTGCAATATCGTCAGCCTCCTCGACAGAGCGCAGCAGTCGGTTATTCAATGCCAGAATTTCATTCCGAACCCGCAATTCCGCCAACAACTTGTGATATCCGGTAGCCAGAACACCCAGTTCGTCGGTCGACATCGGCGCCAATGCCGGCGTACTCGCTGTGACGTTCGCATCGTAACGGTGGATCACACCTTGTAATGGCCCCAGCGACTGGCCGAAACTGCGGACAAAAATCAAACTGCCGCCAATGGCCAGAAGCTCCAGAAATAACCAGACAACGAATGTCTCGAAGGTAAAAAATCCGGTGCGCGTCCAGTAATACTGGACAATCATGGTATCTATAAGTAACGGTACCAAGGCGCCGATCAAAAAGACCTTGGTCTTGACGGTCACATGGGCATGTTCGAATTCAATATCACGCAGGGCTCGCCCAAACAAATCAAGGATCAGAAAGAATATGGGTAAACCGACGATAATGGAAACGATCAGGGCAACAAGGTGTATACGAAACCAGTCGACAGGCTGGGCTACGTAATCAGTGAAGATTTCTGCACTGAGAATCACCGAAGCAGGTGCCAATAACAGATAGACCAGGAATATGCTCCAATAGTGCAGCGGGAAGCGCCGCATGACATTAAGCACGCGGGTGATCGTTATCGATTCCGGATCAATCAACCGGGCATAAACTGGTTGCACATAGCGAGGGAAGTACCACAGCGAGAAGGCCAGCCATCCTACAACATAGAGCGGCTCCAGCGGCGTAAGCAGGATACCGATGAGTTGCTCAGGGCTGAGAATTCGAATAAAAACGATAAACAGAAGACCAAAGACCGGCGGGATGGTCCAGGTCAACAAAATCAGGCGAAAAAACCGGCGTCTGAACTCATCTGCCTGTAACATTTTGATTATTGATTATTTGGATAATCCAGACTTCTTTTTACCTGTATCGGCTTTCGAATGAAAGCCTTGATCCGACAGGTTCACCACGCCAGCTCTACTGGCATAGTGATGTCTCTCTCAATTTTACTCACCTGGAATTCTTCACTCCACGGTTATACGTGCAAAGCGTCGCTTGCCAACCTGTAAATAAAAGGACCGAGGTACGGGTGACGAGTGGAGAATGGCGGTACCACTGTCAGGTGATAGTGACCCGGGCGAAACGGCGCTTACCAACCTGTATTACACAGCTGGCACCTGCTGCAAGCTCCAGTTCAATGTCATCGATACGCTCGCCTTCTATTCGGACCGCTCCCTCCGAAAAAGGGACGAGGTACGAGGGTCGAGTGACGAGGAAAAGCAGCTAATGCCGATTCAGGTAATGGTTACACGGGCAAAACGGCGTTTACCAACCTGGTACACATGGGTCGTGCCACTCGACACTTCCAGTCGCTGATCCGAGATCCGTTCGCCATCGATTTTGACTGCTCCTTGTTTGATCATGCGCAACGCGTCGGAAGTGCTACCGACCAGTTCTGCCTGTTTGAGCAGGTTGGCGATGGCCAGTGTACCGTCGTTGGCAGGCAGCTCAACTTCGGGCATGTCCTCGGGCATGGCCCCTTTCTGGAAGCGGGCCACGAAGTTCTCACGCGCCTTGTCGGCCGCCTCGGCGGAATGGAAGCGCGCCACAATCTCCTCACCCAGCAGAAACTTGATATCGCGCGGATTCTTGCCGGCGGCGATGTCCTGGCGAAATTGTTCGATCTCCGCCATGGGCCGGAAACTGAGTAACTCGAAATAACGCCACATCAAATCATCGGAAATGGACATGATTTTGCCGAACATCTCGTCGGGGGCTTCACTGATACCGATATAGTTATTTAGCGATTTAGACATCTTCTGCACACCATCCAGGCCTTCCAGGATTGGCATGGTGATGACGGTCTGGGGCGATTGGCCATAATGTTTTTGTAACTCCCGCCCAACCAGCAAGTTGAATTTTTGATCCGTACCACCAAGCTCGACGTCAGCTTTCATGGCAACCGAGTCATAACCCTGGATCAAGGGATAGAGAAACTCATGGATGGATATCGATTGGCCTGCCTGGTAACGCTTGCTGAAATCATCCCGTTCCAGCATACGCGCGACCGTATGCTTGGCGGCCAGTTCAATCAACTCTGCTGAACTCATGTCATTCATCCAGCTGGAATTAAACATCACCAGGGTTTTTTCCGGATCCAGGATTTTGAAGATCTGTTGTTCGTAGGTGCGTGCATTTTCAATCACTTCATCACGCGTTAACGGTGGCCGTGTTGCACTCTTGCCGGTGGGGTCGCCGATCATGCCGGTGAAGTCACCGATCAGAAACAAGACTTCATGTCCCAGGTCCTGGAATTGACGAAGTTTATTAATCAGCACCGTGTGACCGAGATGCAGATCGGGTGCGGTGGGATCGAAGCCCGCCTTGATCCGTAGTGACCGTCCGCTTTTAAGCTTGTCGAGTAACTCGCTTTCGATCAGGATCTCCTCACTGCCCCGCTTGATCAAATCCAAGGCGTCGGTCACGGCACTCATTGCAACTCCCCTGCTAAAAAAGGCGCTAGATTATCATACTTGCCCAACAGGACGTGGATCCGGTCTGACACATAAATTCATGATAGGATTTGACGCCGGGCGTGAATCGAGCTATCTTTTCTGAAAACTTAAAAATCTAAGAATTTCCGTGGATTACAATTCTTTCTTAACACGAGACTACAAGTCTCTTATCGAATCACCACGCCAGGCGAAAAAACCGCGCTGGACCCGCCTGCATATGTTGCTGCTGGTCGCCGTGATTGTAGTCGCCGGGACGGTGCTGTCACTGTTATCCGGTGAAGCCGCCGCCTCTCGCAGCGCGACAAAAACGGTCTTGATACCGAAGAATCAACAAGAGAAACAAGAAGTTACCATCCCCCTGGACTTTCCGGCACTGCAACAAAACGAGGTGCCGACGGTAACCCCGGTAAATGAAGAGGCTGAAGGACCCGAGCTACCCTGGAGCACGGTGAAGGTCAAACGTGGGGATGCCCTGGCGATGATCTTTAAACGTCAGAATCTCAGCCCCCTGGACCTCCACAACATCATGGCCCTGGGTAAAATCAGCGCCACTTTGAAATCTCTCCGTCCGGATCAGGTTTTTCGCTTCCAGCTTGATGAATCCGGTCAACTCAAGGCACTTGAATATGAAATAAACCAGCTGGAATCACTCCTGGTTTCCCGCCTGCCAGATGGAAAATTTGAGGCCCGCGCCATTCAACACACCCTGGAGAAGCGCATCGGGTATCGTGCCGGCAGTATCCAATCCTCGTTGTTCGAAGCCGGTAAAACCGCCGGCATGACTGACGCTCTCATCATGGAGCTGGTAGGGATCTTCGGCTGGGACATCGATTTTGCGCTGGATATCCGCAATGGGGATAATTTTGCCTTGCTCTATGAGGAGCAGTTTCTGGAAGGTGAAAAAGTCAAGGACGGCCCCATCGTCGCGGCCGAATTTACCAGCCAGGGACGCACCTATCGCGCCGTGCGTTATACCGACGCCAAGGGGCGTACAGACTATTACACCCCGGATGGCCGTTCCATGCGGAAAGCCTTCCTCCGCACACCGGTGGATTTCCGTCGCATCAGCTCACGCTTTGGCAAACGGCATCATCCCACGCTCAACAGGATGAAAATGCACAAAGGGGTGGATTATGCCGCCAGCCGCGGGACCCCCATCAAGGCCGCCGGTGACGGCAAAATCAGTTTCCGCGGTCGCAAGGGCGGCTATGGTCGCGTGGTCATCATTCAACACGGTGGCCGCTACAGCACCCTCTATGCGCACATGCACCGTTTCAAAAAAGGCCTGTATGTCGGCAAACGGGTCAAACAGGGCGACATTATCGGTTATGTAGGCAGTACCGGTCGCGCCACCGGCCCGCATTTACACTATGAATTCCGCGTCAATGGTAGCCATCGCAATCCCTTGACGGTCAAGTTGCCTGATGCGGCACCGATCGAGCGCGAATACCGTCAGGATTTCGAACTCAAAACCCGCGGTTTATTGAGCCAGCTCGAGATGCACACCCGCACCCGGGTGGCGCTGAACAATAACTAGTCCCTCAGCCCAAACCGTGGCGCCGGCAATACCAGAGAGATATATCGGACTGATGTCCGGTTCCAGCCTTGACGGCATCGATGCGGTACTGGTGTCGTTTGACGCGTCTTTCCCGCAGTTGGAGGCGAAGCTGGTTCACCCCCTTGAACCGCAATTGATCGATGCCCTGGACGCCCTCACCCGACCGGGGGCCGATGAGCTTGATCGCCTGTGTCGTGCCGACGTCATCCTGGGAGAATGTTTTGCCACTGCCGCCAAAAACTTGCTGGCACAGGCCAAAATAGACGCTGCTGCAATCCATGCCATCGGCAGCCATGGTCAGACTGTGCGCCATTATCCGGACACCCGCACCCCCACCACTTTACAGATCGGCGATCCTAACATCATTGCCGAACGCACCGGCATTACCACCGTGGCTGACTTTCGGCGTCGTGATATGGCAGCCGGAGGCCAGGGTGCCCCCCTGGTACCGGCCTTTCACCAGGCGGTATTGTATGACCCCGATCACCACCGGGTGATCGTGAATATCGGCGGCATCGCCAACCTGACGCTGTTACCGGCGAATCCTGACATCGGCGTCACCGGCTTCGATACCGGCCCCGGGAATGCCCTGCTGGATGCCTGGATCAAACGGCATCGTCATGAAGCCTATGATCAGCACGGCGAATGGGCCGCCAGTGGCAAGGTGCATCCGGAATTGCTCACTGCGTTGCTGGGGGAACCCTATTTTTTTCTCCCGGCCCCCAAGAGCAGCGGGCGCGACATGTTTAACCTCGAATGGCTGACCAATTGCTGGCCCACCGTGGCGGAACTCCCGCCTGCCGATGTCCAGGCCACGCTGCTTGAGCTGACCGCTGTGACAATCACTGACGCCATTCAACAGGCACAACCCAGTCCGGAGCAGGTGCTGGTGTGTGGCGGCGGAGTGCATAATATTGCCTTGCTACAACGCCTGAACACCCTGCTACCCGCTCAACAGGTCTTGTCGACCAGAGATGTGGGACTCGAGCCTGACTGGATTGAAGCGATGGCTTTTGCCTGGCTTGCCCGACAAACGCGGCGACACCAGGCAGGGAACCTGCCGACCGTTACCGGAGCAAGCCATGCTGTTGTGCTCGGCGGTATTTACCCGGGCAACCTACAAACTGCAGAGCACTCCGGGTAAGTTTCACTCCACCCGTGTAGCCGCGGGGTTAGACAGCGAGTCTGGATTCTTCCAGGACTTCAGCCGTTTGTGACTCATCGTAGTAAATGTAACCCAGGCGGTTTTTCTTGGCGTAGTACATCGCCACATCCGCCTTGCGCATCAAGGTGTGCATATCATCGCCGTCATCGGGAAACACCACGATACCGATGCTGATCCCGATACTGAAACGATGTTCCTCGAGGGTAAACGGTTCTTGCATTGCATCACTGAGTTTACGCGCCACCGTCTCCGCCTGTGCCCGGGTTTTGGCATCGGGCAAAATGGCGGCGAATTCATCTCCCCCCAGACGGGCTACCATGTCTTTTTCAAACGCCGAGCGGGAAGCGGAATCCAGACGTGTCACCATATCGGAGTCTCGCAATACGTCCTGCATGCGGGTACTCACCTGTTGTAACAGTTGATCGCCAATATGATGACCGAGGGTGTCATTCACCGTTTTGAATTTATCCAGGTCCATCAACAAAAAGCCGAAACTGGACTGACCTTCCCGTTGGTTATTGGTAAAGCCTTCCAGGCGTTGATGCAGTTGATAACGGTTAGGTAAGCGCGTCAAGGCATCGGTAAAGGCCAGCTCTTCCAGTTTGAGGTACATGGCCTTTAGCTTCTTGGTCATGTCATTAAATCCGGTGGTCAGCTCCGTGATTTCGCTGGTGCCTCTGACCTCGAGCTGGCGGCCGATTTCAGCCTGATCCGCCTGCACGCGCTGTAACTGCCGGGTCAGGCGACGCAAAGGAGATACCGTCGTGCGGCGGATTATCCACCAGGCAATCAAGATAGCCAGCAGCGTTGCCACACAAGCGAGGAGCATGACAATCAGGCGGGTTTGCGATAATTCGGATGTTAAACGACTCGATTGATGTGCCATCGCAATATGCAGGCCGGGCTCACCGCTGCTTGTCTTGACGGTCAGGCTTGCCATATCACCCTCGTCCAACAGCAAGGCCTCTTTCGGCCATTGGGCGGATTGATGACTTGATTCACCGTTCGGACCGGTGACCCGCAGTGGCAAGCCGAGACTCTGCTCCATTTTAATCAGGCTGTCGAGGGGATCGACGACCACCACCAGATAGCCGGTCAGGCTGTAGCCACCAATTGGCATTAAGGTTGTTCGGAATAGTTTTTGTTCAATCAGGCACAGTTCGGAAATGATCCGGGTACTTTGCAAGCCGGTACGCAATCGGGCTCGGCTCAGCACCTCACCGCAAACGAAATAAGGTAAATCTTCCGCCCCCCCCTGTGAGGCTTCGGCTCTGATATTGAAATTCCGGCTGTAGACAGTGAAATTGATAATGTTCAAATCATCAACCTGCTGTCTCAAATCACTCAGACGTTGTTGCAGGATTTGCGTTAACTTGCGGTTATCCCGCTGCTGAAATGCACTGCGAAATCCATCACTATTCAGGAGCGCTGCACCCTGATTCCGGGATTCGATTTCCATCTCACTCAGGCGGGCATGCACCTTCAACTGCACCAGTTCCTGCAATGCCTGTTGTTGACTCCCCAGCGTCATGCTGTGATACAGCGAACTGCTGACCAATGCCAGAACCACACCGACCACCCCCATGAACAGGATGGTCATTTCCAGAATCATATTGATGGTAATGGGAAACTTTTTCACGCCGCGATCTGATTTTGCTGTCTGCAATTATCAGTATCGGTCCCCCGGCCGCGTGGCTTTAACCGGCCTGGGCTGCACGTCAGAAAACGGGCCGATCCTGGTGTGGGTCGGCCCGAATTATTACAGCAATTTCACAACTTGCGGCTGAGAATTCAGCGTTTTTCGATTGGAACGTATTTGCGCCTGGGTTCGCCGGTATATACCTGGGTGGGGCGGAAAATACGGTTATCCGCCAACTGTTCGCGCCAATGGGCCAACCAGCCGGCGGAACGGGCAATGGCAAATATCGTCGTAAATTGATCTGCCGGAATGCCCATCTCCGAATACAACAGGCCGGAATAGAAGTCGACATTGGCATAGACACCTTTTTTGGCAAGCCGATCTTCACACACGGCCTCGACGGCCTTGGCTACCTCAAACAGCGGGTTGATATCCCCACCGCGCGCTTGCATAAATTCATCCATCAAGCCTTGCAGGATAGTGGCACGGGGATCCTTGGTAGAATATTCGCGGTGTCCCATCCCCCAGATGACTTCCTTGTTGGCCAGACGTTGATCAACATACTCCTCGGCCTTGTCGGGTGAGCCAATCTCTTCCAGCATATGCACAACTTTCTGGTTCGCGCCCCCATGCAATGGTCCTGACAACGCACCGATGGCGGCGCCAATGACACCGTAAGGATTTGCTAACGTCGAGGCATTTACCAACACAGCGAAGGTAGAAGCATTAATCGTGTGCTCGGCATGTAATATCAGACAGACATCCATGATCCGCGCCAGCAGGGGATCCGGTTCCCGTCCCGTAAACATATAAAGAAAGTTTTCCGCGTACCCCAGGTCATCGCGTGGTGACACCGGATCATAGCCGTTGCGAATGTGCTCCCACATGGCAACGATACAGGCAATCCGGGCGATGATCTTGACCGTGGTATTGTGGATATAGTTCAGATCGGTACAGGCTTCCTCCCCCGTAAGGCATTCGCTGCCCGGATAAAACATGCTGAGGCTCGATACCACAGTCTGCAGCATTTCCATGGGGTGGCCGGATGGTGGCAGGTTCTTCATCATGCCACGGGTATGAAACTTGATTTGTCGGTTCTCGACCAGCTGGCGGTGAAAATCATTTAATTCCGGTTTCGTTGGCAGTCGGCCATCCAGCAGCAACAGGGCGGTTTCTTCAAAGCTGCTGGATTTTGCGAGTTCCTCAATAGGGTAGCCGCGATAAGACAAAATGCCTTTCTCGCCATCGATATCAGAGATGTTCGATTTGGTTGCCGGTACGCCGGCCAACCCCGGCAGGTATTCGCTCATCATCCGCCCCTTGGTATTTGTCCGGAATGCATAAACCGGATCACATGATTACTTTTGGCAAAAATAGAAAGGCACACGGCTCGCCGTCTCCAAGCAAACAGGGATGACACAATGTGTCATCCCTGAGAACAGAGTTTACTCGAAAACGGGGCGGTCAGACAGAGAAGGATGAGCCGCAGCCACAGGTTGTGGTGGCATTGGGATTGCGGATCACAAACTGGGAGCCGGACAGGTCTTCCTTATAGTCGATTTCCGCGCCCGTCAGGTACTGATAACTCATGGGGTCAACCAGCAGCGTCACACCACCGTTTTCCACCTTGGTATCACCATCCTGGACAGTTTCATCAAAGGTAAAACCGTACTGGAAACCCGAGCAGCCACCACCCGTGACAAAAACCCGTAACATCAGGTTTTCGTTACCTTCTTCCTCAATCAGCTGCTTGACCTTGTGGGCTGCGCTGTCGGTAAAAATCAGTGGACTCACAGTTTCTGTCGCCGTGTTCATGATACAACTCCGAAAAATCAATTCGTTACCGGAATCGGATGATTATCCAATTTCCGAGTGTTTTAGTCAAGAATCGCCACTCAGCGGTTCCTTTTCCTGGGACAATTTCACCACCTTGTCTTCCGGCCGATGCACCAGATTCCCGTTGACTTCCGCACCCATGGCCATCTCGATCAGGCTGTAATAAACATTGCCGTCGACTTTGGCATGGGAGGCCAGTTCCACATGACCACTGGCGTGGACATCACCAATAATAGTCCCATTAATGACAACATTGGGGACTTTTACCTCACCTTCAATGGTACCGCGTTCGCTCAACGTCAGCACTGAGTCGTTACCCTGCTCGGATAACACGGCCCCCTTGATGACGCCGTCCACGTGCAGCCCCCCGGTGAAGACCACATCGCCATGGATCTCGGTTTTCTGGCCGATCAGCGAATCAATCTGCGCTGTCTGTTTGGGTTTTTTCTGTTTACTCCACATTTTGCTGATTCTCCTCAGTTGGCCAATCAATCGTTTTTTCAATCATGTCTGCTTGCCGACCGCCGGGCAGGATTTGTGCTGTCGCCCGCATGGGCTTGAAACCCTTTGGCAGGATCAAATCACCTTCCAGGTTCTGAAAATACTTAAAGCGGTAGTCCAGTTCCTTGACCGAATTCTCGCTCAGCGCGGCCAGTTCCAGTGTTTTCAGGGCATTACCCTCTAATCCTTCGATAAAAAGCTTTACCCGACCCCGCGCCAGCCGGTCATTTTTCAGCACCTGGGTCAGCACCACGGTATAGCGATAACTCCGTAAGCCATTGGATTGCAGACTAAACCGCTGTAGCCGCAAGCCGCGGGAGGCGTCCCGTGGGGAGACGATGCCGCGATAAAATGCCAGTTCTTCCTTTAATTCGAGGATCTCGCCTTCCAGCACTTTCAGATTGGTATCAAGTTCATTGTAGGCCTTGCGTTCGATCTGCGCGGCCCGTTCCAACTGGGCTTTCTGCTCCCTGAGCGCCTCGATTTGCTCGTACAACTCATCTGTCAGCGCCACCAGGCGGAGCCGTTCCAGGTCTGACTCATGACTGTCGTAGCCTGCTTGATATCGGCCATAATCGAACAAACTCCAGCCTGCGACGCCCAGCGCGAGTAATCCCAGCAGTATCAATACCCGGGTTTTCCAGGGATTATGGGGTTTGACCTTAAGCTGCATGATATTTCTCAGGGCAACAATGCAATGGTGTTCAGCCCGCTGGTTTCAGCCAGACCAAACATGATGTTCATATTCTGCACCGCCTGGCCGGCCGCCCCCTTCACCAGGTTGTCGATCACGGACAGCACCACCAGCGTATTCCCGCCCTGCGGCCGGTGGAGGCTGATGCGGCAGGTATTGGCACCCCGCACACTGCGGGTTTCCGGATGACTGCCAACGGGTAGCACGTCCACAAAGGGCTCGTTCGCATAGCGCGATTCGTATACCTGTTGTAAATCGGCCGCGTCGCCGGTCAGTTCAGCGTACAGGGTGGCGTGAATGCCCCGAATCATGGGGGTAAGGTGGGGTACAAATGTCAGCCCCACGGCAGAAGCCGTAACCCTTTGCAGACCCTGGCGAATTTCGGGTAAATGGCGATGACCGGGTACCGCGTAGGCCTTGAAACTCTCGCTGGCCTCACCCAGCAAAGTACCGACATTAGCCTTACGACCGGCGCCGCTGACGCCTGATTTGGCATCGGCAATCAGCCGCGAGGCATCCACCAGCTTGCTCTCCAGTAACGGCAAGAAACCCAGCTGCACCGCGGTGGGATAGCAGCCGGGATTGGCCACCAGTCGCGCCTGCGCCACCGCCGCGCGGTTGACCTCCGGCAGGCCGTAGACCGCTTCTTGCAGCAAGTCCGGACAGGCATGCGGCTGGCCATACCACTCGGCCCATTCAGCCGGATCCTTGAGCCGAAAATCGGCCGCCAGATCGATCACCCGCACCCCGGCCTCCAGCAATGCCGGAACATGTTGCATGGCAATCCCGTTGGGAGTGGCGAAAAACACCACGTCACACTCGGTCAGGCCGGCCTGGTCCGGTTCGCAAAAGGCCAGCTCCACGTGGCCGCGCAGGTTGGGAAACATATCCGCCACGGCCAATCCCGCCTCGGAACGCGAGGTAATGGCACTGAGCTCCACTTCCGGATGGGCGGCCAGGAGACGTAATAATTCCACGCCGGTATAGCCGGTGCCGCCGACAATTGCTGCCTTGATCATGTTTGCCGCTCTGTCTGCATTAATATGGGTCAGAAACGGCTAATGATAAGTGCTGGGGAAACAATAAGAAAGACCTCACTCTTCAGAGGAGTTCTGCAAAATGGGGCGAATCACAAAATGGGCACTATGTTGTGAATGGAAGCATCTATTCTTCGTCTTCAAGTTCAATACTATCCCAGTCAATAGTGGAACCGCTTAGGACGCCTTCTGCACCGAGGATATTTCCAGGCAATACGGTTGCAAAGAATATTTCGCGAGTTATCTGGGTATCCTCTGGGCCTTCAAATTCACCGATGTTCGTTGTATCAATATCAATTCCTAGAATAGTCACCTCAGGTTCAATGATACTTGCGACTGGACCCTGTAGCTTGACCTTATTTTCATTAGAACCATCTTTAATTTTGATTTCCTCAGCAAATACGACCGCCGTACCGCTTCCGCTGAGTAGACGTCCTCGTACCTCGACATAGTCAGGGTTGGTATTAGTGCCGGAATTGGTTAAGCGATCCGCCAACGTTGCGAGATCGTTAGCATCTTCACTTATTTTACTGAGGTTGGTGACTTGCACGGTTATCTCTGCCAGGTTGGTAAGGTCAAATGTCACGCTCTCACTGGTTACCGTGAGAACGTTAGCTACACGCGCATGGAGTTCGATCTCATCATGAAAACGGATTTCTTCAGCAATCAGGGTGCCAGCCTGCCATCGACCTTCGACTTCCAATCGCATACCTTCGATAATATCGCTGGCGAGCCCACCCTTATAAATGGTGCTTGAGGTAGTTTGTATCACTTCATTTCCCAAGTTAAACCGACCACTGGCACTAAACATTGATGTGTCACTGACGATACCTTCATATTCCACTTCATCATTATCACTACCATCAATATCGTCTTCCTGCTCAATAGTTAAAGCGTCAACCAGGTTGCCGTCATAGTTACCCTTTACCTCCACTTGCATACCTTCTTGTATGCCACTAGATGGCAATTCCGCAGTAGTGTAATCAATAAGCAAACCGTTTATGGTAAATGTTTGATCTACGAGGTTAAGACTCAGTGCATCTATAACGCCTTTCAGTTCAACCGCATTACCAATTGAAAAGCTCCCGTGATATTCCAGATAACCGGCTCGAATTTGTCCAGCTTCATCCCGCAAACCGCTGATTTCGACCAAATCATTAATACTTATTCCCGCTATGGTGGTGCCATTCAGAATGGTTTGATTGTCGATGATCACTTGTTGTCCCATCACTTGTATACGCAAACTAGTAGCATCTTGCTGTGTCGCGGCATCAAGTGACGTGATGTTTTCCACCGGCCCTTCCACACTGTCGTTGTAATACACCGCATCAGCCGTACCGGTTTTACCATCTGCATTAAATCTACCGACTACACGAACCACCTGGCCTTCACTGAAACCTTCTGCTAAAAGAAATGCGCCTGTACCGTCTGTTGGGTCCGCTGGATCATCGACACGCACTCCCTCGACATGGATAGCCGCATTATCGGTATTGAATGTCACACCATTGACCTTGATGCTGCCAATGCCCGTTACGGTACCGGTACTGATACCCGTGCCCCCGATGCCACCTTCAGCTACCGCCAAGGGATCACCACAACTTCCCAGCAAGAAGCTTCCTACCAGTGGCAGTATTAAAATTGTATTAAGTATTTTGTTCATCGGGGTTATCCCGGCTTTCGCCTTCGGGGTTTTCAAAATAATAAATGCCAAGACCGGCCACATTACGCCCCGTCCCTTCAGCTGACGGATTCACATCACGGTCATGTTTCGCCAACCAGAGATTGAATTCCTCCAGCAATTTCTGTGCTTTCCTGGCGGTAAGTTCTTGAAATTCTGGCAACGCTTGGTCCGGTAAATTGTCGTAGCGCACCTTGCGTTGAAAGTATTTTCGCTCAGTCGCGGGATCGAGGTTGTGATCTATTGTTGAAATCAGCGCACTGGTATCCGCGCCGAGGATATACAATTTATCCACTTCACTTTCATGGGGAATATAGGCGTTGGCCATTAGGCGGACCTTGCCGTCCTCAAGACGCTCGACATTCCCCACTCGCAACAACTCGTCGAGAATGGCCCGGGCAGGAACATCACCGCTATATTTTTTAACCAGCGCGGTAAAAGAAGTTTCGCCTTCAAATGGCAAATCGCCCGGCTTACCCTCACCTGATTGATAGCTGTTATCAAATAACCAGCCACCGATTACCCGTGCAGCGCGGTTATAACGTTCCTCTTCCGCCGCATCATCCGGACGGGGTAAATCCTGTACCCGGCTCACCTCCTTGCGGCTCAGACCGGTAATTACCGCCACCCGCGAGACGGATTGCTTGCGTCCGGGGATACCGAATTCCCTGGTGGCCACATCAACATAGACCCACTTGGCCAGATCGGCGAAGGTGCCATAGGAAATACCATTCCGTAACAGTACCCGCACCAAGGGACGCAGAATACGCAGGGTCGCTGCTGAGAGGGCTTGTACCAGGGTTTTACTCATACTTTGGGACCGTATTCCCAATCAGAATGAAAATCAAGAAAATGAGGATGTTATCGCAATATTGATGAACTGTGCTCAACGCAGCTCTTGGTGAACCTAATTCTGTTTGGCAATAAAAAAGCGGCCAGTGGCCGCCAAATAAAAGTACCTTTGTTGTTTTTATGAAAGCGAACGGTTACCCCCTTGCTTGAGGCATAACGCTATCCCACACGCTTTGCAGGGTCAAGTCATTTTCGCCTAATCCTTTGTCCGGAAACCGTATTTCGCCCACCCTGAAACCCAAATTAGCGGATCATGATAAACTCACAAGCACCATGTATCGCCATCATCTTCGTCGAACTCATCGCCGCCTGTTTTCCCGCAAGGCCTGGCGCATGCGGCTGGTCTTCTGGGGCAGCGCACTCATCATCGGTGGCGTTGCCGCCGGTTTCGCCTTGAGTGCCCGCTACGCCGACGGATTTTTTCATCAGCTCTATCATCGTTCACCGCTGCTGGCGTACCTGCTCACCCCGCTGGGACTCGCCGGGATCGCCTTCATCACGCAACGCTTTTTTAAAGGCACCGAAGGCAGCGGTATTCCCCAGGCCATCGCCGCCCTGTCAATGCGCAGTCATGCATTGCGCTCCCGGGTCTTGTCCCTGAGAGTCGCAGTGGGAAAAATCTTGCTTACCAGTCTGGGCCTGTTTTGTGGCGCCTCGATCGGACGCGAAGGTCCAACCGTGCATATCGGCGCCTCCATCATGTATTCGCTGCGCCGCATTGCGCCCTTTCGTGGCAGGGATATGACCCGTAACCTGATTCTGGCCGGTGGCGCCGCCGGGATTTCGGCGGCTTTCAATACCCCCCTGGCGGGCATTATTTTCGCCATTGAGGAAATGAGCCGCTCCTATGAACATCGTACCAGTGGCACCCTGTTAATCAGTGTGGTACTGGCAGGTATTACCGCCCTGATGATCCTGGGTAATTACACCTATTTCGGTTCCACCAACGCGACCCTGCCGCTCAGCAACGCCTGGCTGGCCGTACTCATCTGTGGGGTGATCGGTGGTCTGTTGGGCGGGATGTTTGCCACCGGCCTGATTGAGGGCACGCGGAAAATTGCGCCGCTGGCACGGCGCCACCCTGTCGGTCTGGCCTTCGGTTGCGGCGTGTTGTTGAGTCTGTTCGGTTTCCTGTCGGGAGGGATGACCTACGGAACCGGTTATGAAGAAGCGAAGTACCTGGTCACCGGCGGAGAACCGGAAATGGCTTTCCCGGTATTAAAGTTGCTTGCCACGGTAGTGTCCTATCTCAGTGGCATCCCGGGCGGGATTTTTGCCCCCTCCCTGTCTATCGGTGCCGGCATTGGGGCGGATCTTTCGGTCATTTTCCCGGCGGCGCCTGTCGCCGCCATCGTCATGCTGGGCATGGTAGGGTATTTCAGTGGCGTGGTGCAGGCCCCCATCACCGCCTTTGTGATTGTGATGGAGATGACCGATGATACCGGCATGCTGCTGCCGCTGATTGCGACCGCACTGATCGCCAAGGTGGTCTCCCATCTTGTTTGCCCGCGGCCTATCTATCAGGCACTGGCGGATGCCTATCTGAGCCGCAACGAACCGATAGTCGCCACCGCAAAGTCAAAATGAAACGCGCACATACAGGATTCGGTATGCTACTCCTGGTGCTGCTGCTGGCTGGCGGCTATTACTGGCTTGGCCCCAGCTATGCTCCGGCAGCACCTGCAGTCGATTTCAAGATCATTGACGGGCGCACTCTCAACCTCCAACAATTCGCCGGTCAACCGGTACTGGTGGTTTTCTGGGCGACAACCTGTCCGGGATGCGTCAAGGAAATACCGCACTTGATCGAACTGTACGAGGAGCTGGCACCGCGGGGGCTGGAGGTCATTGGGGTCGCGATGGCCTATGATCCCCCCAACCAGGTAGTGGAAATGCAGCAACGCAAGCAGATCCCCTATCCGATTGCCCTGGATGTGCAAGGCAAGGTCGCCTCCGCCTTCGGGAATGTCCAGCAAACACCGACCTCATTTCTGATCAATCCACAGGGGCGAATCGCAAAACAAGCCATCGGCAGGTTGAACATGTCGCAACTACGCGCGGAGTTACATGCAATGTTATCAAAAGGAGGCTGATATGCTGTGGGCCTGGTTAAAAGCGTTTCATATTATCTTTATGGTGACCTGGTTTGCCGGACTCTTCTATTTACCTCGTCTGTTTGTTTATCACGCCATGGCTGAAGATGCCGCAACTCGCGAGCACCTCAAGATAATGGAGCGCAAGCTCTATAAGTTTGTGACTCCCCTGATGTGGTTGATGGTGGGTTTTGGCATAGGACTGATCATTGTCAATGGTGCGGAATGGTTCGCACTGCAAACCTGGTTACATATCAAGTTGTTTCTGGTGGCTATCCTCATCGCATATCATTTTTATTGCGGGAAAATTGTCAGGGATTTCCAGGATGATAACAAAATTCGTAACCACGTATTCTACCGCTGGGTCAACGAGATTCCGGTCCTGTTTTTATTTGCTATCGTAATACTGGCGGTGATTAAACAACCACCAAGCGCTTGATAAGCTGCGTTATTCATATCTTCTTTAATTATTAAGGAGGTCTTGAGTGAACATACTTTTGATCGCAATAGTTTTACTGGCAACAGGTCAGGTTCAGGCTGCAACTGACAACAGAGATTGGCGTCAAGGCGGTACTGATAAGGAAAGACTTGAAAATGTTGTGCGTGTCATCCCCAGCGCAGCAGACATCATGTTCCAGATGGGAGAACGGTATCGTAATCTGTATTGGGCCGGCAAACAAGGTAAATGGAAATTTGCACAATACCAGACTGAAGAAATGCACCGTCTGATTGAGAAACTCATTATCACTCGTCCTAACAGAGCGGCTACTGCTGAAACGTTTTTGCGCGACGCCTTTGAGGGTTTTGAAATCGCCATTACCGATAAAGATTGGAAAAAATTCACGGCGGCCTTTGAACATATGCGTGAACGGTGTATGGCGTGTCATATCCAGAATGAGCATGCGTTCGTTGAGCTGAATAAACGACCGGCAAAAGGCAACAGTCCGGTGCTGGATTAAACAGCAGGATTGTGGGACTTGGCCATTAGACGTCATTACAGAGTTAATCACGATGGATATTAAGCAGGATCTGATTCGCTACTACCGCTGGTTACGCCAATACGGGATTAATGATTCCCACAGTGGTAATGCCTCGGTGCGTGACGACAATACCATCTGGGTCACACCTACCGGTGCTTGTGCTGATACTTTAAAGGCTGACGCTCTGGTGGCTTGCAGTGTGGGAGGATCAATAGGCAAAGGGGCTTCCCTGGATGCCACCCTGCATGTCGCCGTCTACCAACAGAATCCCAAAGCGCGGGCCGTGCTGCACAGTCACGGTGCTCACACCGTCGCTCTCACCATGAACGGGGAAGATTTCCTTCCGGCTGACTTCGAAGGGCAATATTATTTCCCTCGGGTACCGGTGATCACTATCGCTTACGATCGATACCTCAAGGACGCGCCGCGCCTGGTCGCCAGCACCCTGGCGGAATATCCTATTGCGGTCGTACGCGGTCACGGCATCTATGCGCAGGCAGAATCACTTAACCTTGCCTACAAGTGGACCTGTTCACTGGAACTGTCAGCCAGAACGGCATTTCTCGCCAGGCAGGCCGGGACCTTACCCGCCTCATAAATACGGGTTACCTGAACAGTCACTCCCCGTCCTGTCAGCCTCGCCACCCCGGGCAAGGATGTTACAATGCCTTATCTCAATCTGTAGTTCTAACTGTTATGCCCCACTCCCAACAGATACCTGTCGTGATGTGCTTTGCCGGCCTGGACAGTACCGGCGGCGCTGGTATACAGGCGGATATTGAAGCCGTCGCCAGCATGGGTTGTCATGCTGCACCCATCGTCACCGCACTGACAGTCCAGGACACCCAGCGGGTAATTGATTTCAGCCCGGTGGATACCAACGTATTCATCACCCAGGCCCGTGCGGTACTGGAAGATATGCCCATTGCTGCCTTCAAAATCGGCATGCTGGGTGATGTGCGCATCATCGAGGCATTGCATACCCTCTTGACCGACTACCCGGACATCCCGGTCGTTCTGGATCCGGTGCTTAGCGGTGGCGGCGGAGGGGAATTAAGCACGCCGGAAATGATCGCTGCGCTCAGCAACCTGCTTCTTCCCCAGGTCACGGTGTTGACACCCAACAGCATTGAAGCCCGCACCCTCGCGCCGGAGTGTGACACGCTTGAAGCCTGTGGACAGGGATTATTGGACAAGGGTTGTGAATTTGTCTTGCTCACCGGTACTCACGAAGAAGCCGAACAGGTTGAGAACCGCCTGTTTGGTAACCGCCGGCTGCTGGAAACCTTTATCTGGGAACGCTTGCCCCATGACTATCATGGCTCCGGCTGCACCCTGGCGGCGGCCATCGCCGGGTTGCTGGCACAGGGACTGGAACCGTTCACCGCCATTCACGAAGCTCAGGAATACACCTGGGAAACCCTGCGGCACGGTTATCGCGTGGGTATGGGGCAACTCCTGCCCAATCGGTTGTTCTGGGCCCGCGGCGAAGAAGACTGAACCCATGCGCGATCCCCGTTTCCGCGGCGTCTATGCCATTACTGATCCTGTTTTGTGTAAGACGCAGTTAAACGACAAAGTGCTTGCCGCAATTGAGGGCGGTATTCGCATCCTGCAATACCGTAACAAACAGGCCCCTCGTGAGCGCCAGTATGAAGAAGCAAGTGATTTGTTGAGCTTGTGTCGTCAGCACGATGTGCTGTTCATCATTAATGATGATCTTGAACTTGCGGCTGAGGTCAAGGCTGATGGTGTCCATCTTGGACAAGGGGACCGAACTGTGGTCGAGGCCCGTCAACAACTGGGCACGGATAAAATCATTGGTATCTCCTGCAACAATCGCTTCGAGTACGCCCTGGCCGCACAGCAGCAAGGGGCAGACTATGTGGCCTTCGGCCGTTTTTTTCCTTCCCGTACCAAACCGCAGGCACCGCAGGCGAAACTTGAATTACTGCACCGTGCCCGCAGTGAACTGCAGCTTCCGGTAGTCGCAATTGGCGGCATTACTCCGGCGAACGGTCGGCAATTGATCCAGGCCGGTGCGGATATGCTCGCAGTGATCCATGGTATATTTGCCCGGCATGACGTGCGCCAGGCAGCACACGACTATGCCGCATTGTTTCAACATTGAGTTTTATTCTTTACGAGTTTCGTTTACCACCAGTTAGCAAGCAAGGATTCCAGCATGAGCCGTTCACACGATCTCTTTATTCAAGCCCAGCAACACATTCCCGGTGGCGTCAATTCGCCCGTGCGTGCTTTCAAGGGAGTGGGAGGCGATCCGGTTTTTTTCAAACGCGCCAAGGGTTCCTATGTTTACGATGAGGACAACCGGCAATACATCGACTATGTGGCATCCTGGGGCCCCATGGTCGTTGGCCATGCCCATGACGAAGTACTGGCAGCAGTACAGGAAACGATGCAGAACGGTTTGAGCTTCGGGGCCCCCACTGAACTGGAGACCCGCATGGCCGACAAGGTGTGCGAACTGATGCCATCCATTGACCTGGTACGCATGGTCAGCTCCGGCACCGAAGCCACCATGTCGGCCTTGCGCCTGGCGCGCGGCTTCACCGGACGCGACAAGATCATCAAGTTCGAAGGCTGCTACCACGGGCATTCGGATTCTCTCCTGGTCAAGGCCGGATCAGGTGCCCTGACCCTGGGCGTGCCGACCTCACCCGGAGTCCCGGCCAGCCTGGCAGAACACACCATCACCCTGACCTACAATGACAGCCAGCAGGTGCGTGACACCTTCGCCCGGATTGGTGAGGAGATCGCCTGTATCATCGTCGAACCGGTTGCCGGCAACATGAATTGCATCCCGCCTGTCCCCGGCTTTCTGGAGACTTTACGCGAGGTGTGTGATGAATACGGCAGTGTTTTAATTCTGGATGAGGTGATGACGGGTTTTCGGGTCAGTCTCGGCGGCGCCCAGGGTTACTATGGCATTACCCCGGATCTCACCACCCTGGGTAAAGTGATCGGCGGCGGTATGCCAGTCGGCGCCTTCGGTGGCAAACGGGAGATCATGGAACATATCGCGCCATTGGGCCCTGTCTATCAGGCGGGAACCCTCTCGGGTAATCCGGTCGCCATGGCCGCCGGCCTGAAAACCCTGGAACTCATCGCCACGTCCAACTTCTTTGAAAAGCTGGCAGACAAGACAAGTGCCATGGCCGAAGGACTGCGCATGCATGCCAGTGCGGCGGGCATCCCTCTGACCACCAATGAGGTTGGCGGGATGTTCGGGTACTTCTTTACTGAAGAAGAAAAGGTCACGAATTTTGCCCAGGTGAGCAGCTGTGATATCGAGCGTTTCAAGAAGTTTTATCACGGCATGCTACAGGAAGGGATCTATCTGGCACCGTCGGCATTTGAAGCGGGCTTTGTTTCCAGTATGCACAGCGATGATGATATTGCGGATACTCTGGCCGCGGCAGACAAGGTGCTGGCAAAACTCTGAACCTAACGACGTGGACAATCGTGGCGTCATTGTTCACCTCTTGTTCATATCTGCCAGGCCACGCAAACTGAGCACCTAGCAGAATGGATACGACCTCATTGTCTTCCCTGTTTGACTGGCTCCAGCAGAATCCGTTGCTCAGTCTGCTGCTTGTGTTTCTGGTCGCTTGCGGGGAATCCTTGGCGGTGGTGGGCCTTCTCGTACCCGGGGCCCTGTTGATGGTCGGCTTTGGCGCGCTGATCGCCCTCGACTTCCTGCCATTAACCGCGACCATCATCGCCGCCGTTCTCGGTGCCATTACCGGTGACGGTATCAGTTACTGGCTTGGCGTCAAATACAATCATAACCTCGCGAGCATCTGGCCCTTCCGGCGTTATCCTGACCTGTTGACCCGGGGTGAAGCGTTCTTTCAACGCCATGGTGGCAAGAGTGTGTTACTCGGTCGATTCTTCGGCCCCTTGCGGCCGATCATTCCGGCCATTGCCGGGATGATGCATATGCCGGTGCGGCAATTCATCGTTATCAACATCCTGTCCGCCGTATTCTGGGCCCCGTTGTATCTTCTGCCCGGCATCATATTTGGCGCGTCGTTGGAGCTGGCTTCGGAATTTGCCGGGCGCTTTAGCCTGTTACTGGTGGGACTGGTTTTCAGCTTGTGGTTTGTCGTCTGGATCATCCGGCTCGGTTACCTGTGGTATATGCCTATCAGCGACGCTGTGATGGCACGTCTGGTTAACTGGAGTCGTCGTCACCCCGTCGCCGGCGCCATTCCGGCCGCGATCGTCGCACCGGAACAGTCAGAAATCCGTGGCCTGAGCCTGCTGGCCCTGATTCTGCTGCTGGCCACCGCCGGTTTTATCCTGTTATCCGAGCTGGCGGGCTATTTCCCCTTGATGCATAACCTCAACCAGTTGGTTTTTCACACCCTGCAGGCCTTACACAATCCTCCCTTTGATCATGCCATGGTATTCATCACTGCCATGGGAGATGCCTGGTTATTGGCGACTCTGGTCTTACTGGTGGCTGCTTATCTGTTTATTTCCAGACAATACCTGGCCTTGTGGCATTGGCTGCTGGCGTTCGCCTTTCCCCTGATACTGGTGGAACTGTTAAAGCAGTTCTATGCCTTGCCCCGGCCACCGGGAATGGACATGCTGCAGGATTACACTTACCCCAGTGGCCATGCCACGCTGGCGACGGCAACGTACGGCTTCCTGGCGATCTTGCTGGCGCGTGATGTTCAAACACCCTATCGACTCATCATTTACATCAACGCCAGTCTGCTCATTCTGTTGATCGCCTTCTCGCGACTTTATCTTGGTGCGCATTGGTTGTCAGATGTGGTGGCTGGCATGTTACTGGGACTGGCCTGGGCTGCCTTGCTTGGCATCGCCTACCGACGTCATGCGCCTGAACGTTATCTCAAGCGTGCTGACCTGGGCTTTGTTGGCGGTTTACTTGTGGTTTGTTTGCTGGCTTACCCCGGTTTCAGGCATAGCCATCAATATGAGCTTTATCAGCCATCGCCCGAGCACTACTTCGCGACAAAACAAGCCTGGCTTGAAAGCGGTTGGCAAGCCATTCCACAAGTCCGCGAGGATTTACGCGGACATAACGATTTTGTCTTTAACCTGCAGTGGATGGGTAATGCAGACAGGATTACAACCAGCTTGTTTTCATCCGGATGGCAATCACCTGACATAACGATGCGTCAGTACCTCAACTGGTTTAAGCCGTCGGTTACAGCAGAAGAACTCCCGCTACTACCGCATATCCATGATGGTAGATACGAAGATCTTCGCTTTCGCAGAACTGTCGCGCCGGACAAATTATTTGTTATCCGTCTTTGGCGATCCCGTATAGCCATCCAGGACGCGGAGGGAAATCATCCCTTGTGGTTTGGCTACATCAGTCAAATGGAAAAGGCCCAACACCTTGGATTACGCTATCTGGTAACCAAGCATGACTTTGTAACCCCCTTGCAGTGGTTACAAGCGCAACTGCCGAATCTTGGCCTGACGTCACAAAATCTGGAATTCCGCCTGCCGCTGGAGCAGAACAAAAAACAGCCAGTTTTGTTACTTGGCGCGAATTAATCCCGAACTACAAAATATCCATGTTGTGCAACATGGCAGTGATGGTATCCAGACGTTGCTTCGCATCTTCATTCATCAATAGTTTTTGTTTATCCGGCAATTCGAAGGGTAATAATTCGACCAGGCGAGCACTGACCCAACTGGCATTTTCAAATGCCGGTGTCAGGGTAGTGTAAGGCGGTTCAAGCTGATTGATGATCTGTTTGAGCAAAGCCACCAGTTGTTGATGATTTGCCATGACGGGAATAAAAGGCGGCTCGGGCAACAATTCTACTTCGGCGATCAATAACCGATCAGGCCTGGCTTGTGTTGAGAGAATCCGAAACCGCTGTTCACCTTGTAAGGTAATACCAAGCAAGCCATCTGAGCGCTTATGCCAATATCGGATATGCGACAGGGTACCCACCTCATAGGTATCCGCCAGATCCCCGACTTCCTGGCCATTGCGAATCAGGACGACGCCAATACCCGAATCGGTCTTCAGGCATTGGCTGACCATATCCAGATAACGCGGCTCAAAAATTCGTAGCGGTAAAACTCCGCCAGGGAACAAAACCGTATTAAGAGGAAATAAGGGAATACTGAGTGTCATATAGCAAGTGATGTCAAAATCAGCTTTCACCCCAGCGGGGTAATAATGAGTGTTCGATGTGCATATGATCCAGAATCCGGGCCACAATAAAATCCACCAGATCATCCATTGTTTGTGGATGATGATAGAAACCCGGATTAGCCGGCAAAATGGTCGCTCCCGCGCGCGCCAGTTTGAGCATGTTTTCCAGATGTATGACAGAAAATGGCGTTTCCCGCACCACCAGAATCAGCTTGCGCTGTTCTTTCAGCATCACATCGGCAGCCCGTTCCATCAGATTGTCACTATTACCATTCGCAATTGCGGCAAGCGTCCCTGTCGTACAGGGACAGACGACCATGTGCCGGGCCTGATGGGAACCACTGGCAATCGGTGCCGTCCAGTCCTCACGACTGAATACCGTCAACAGTGAGGCATCTGTCTGAAAGTGTTCGCTGATAAACTGCCTCATGTCTGATGGTCTCGGGGGAATATCCAGCGGGGTTTCCATTGCCAGTACCAGTTGTGCCGCCTTGGAGACCAGCAAATACACCGGATAGCCACTCTTTAATAGCACTTCCAGCAGGCGCAGGCCATAAGCCGCTCCGGAGGCGCCGGTCATGGCAATGATGATTGGGGCTGGTGACTGTACTTCCGTGCTCATGTCTTTCTTGTTTTTAATCAGCTAGTCCGGTTGATGCGGTGATAATGCTTCCAGCAGCCGGATATGAATATTCTCAAATCCACCGTTACTCATGATCAATATGTGGCTACCCGGAGTAGCCTGTTGGACAACAGCATCAATTATCGCGGCGGTAGTTTTGAATTGTTGTGCTTTGCCATTCAGTGAGTCAACTATAGCAGTCATATCCCAGTCCATCTCGTTGGGTTTAAATAACATGACTCGATCAGCGGCCCGCAATGCCGCCGCCAACTGGTTTGTATGCACTCCCATTCGCATGGTATTGGAGCGTGGTTCCAGGATCGCCAGGATCGGGGCATCGCCGACTGCTTTACGTAATCCCGTCAGGGTTGTCGCGATTGCAGTCGGGTGATGCGCAAAGTCATCATAGACCGTTACGCCATTTATCTTGCCGCGAATTTCCATACGCCGCCTGATTCCTGTAAATTGTCCCAGACTCTCAATCGCCAGGCTGGTTGGTACACCGGCATGGCGCGCCGCCGCAATCGCAGCCAGGGCATTCAACATATTATGTTCGCCAATTAATTGCCAATTCACTACACCTTGCTTTTCGGTATTTAAACAGACTTCAAATTGATGATAATCGTCAGCCAGTGGTTTGGCGTCCCACCCAACCTGATTGCTTTGTGCGAAGTTCTCTACCGGTGTCCAGCATCCCCGCTGCAACACCTCGGGTAAGTTCTCATCATCCTGATTGCTGATGATCAAACCGTTACCCGGTACGGTGCGGACTAAATGATGAAACTGTACCTTGATTGCTTCCAGGTCCGGGAAGATATCCGCGTGATCAAATTCCAGATTATTGAGAATCAGGGTGCGTGGCCGGTAATGAATAAACTTGGAGCGCTTGTCAAAAAAGGCGGTATCATATTCATCCGCTTCCACCACAAAAAACGGGGCACTCCCAAGACGCGCCGAAACCCCGAAGTTACCGGGGATACCACCAATCAGATAACCGGGGCTGAGACCGTTGGCCTCGAGTATCCAGGCTAGTAAACTTGCTGTGGTTGTTTTGCCATGCGTTCCGGCCACGCCTAATACCCAGCGTGATGACAACACATGCTCTGCCAGCCACTGGGGCCCTGAGATATATGGCAGACCCTGTGCCAACACATGCTCAACTGCCGGGTTGCCACGCGAAAGGGCATTACCAATCACCACCAAATCGGGAGGGGGGTCGAGATGTGCCGGTTCATACCCCTCACACAGCTTGATACCTTGTGCTTCCAACTGGGTGCTCATAGGAGGATAAACATTGGCATCTGATCCACTCACACTGTAGCCGAGTTCGCGGGCCAGTAAGGCCAATCCACCCATAAACGTACCGCAGATACCAAGAATATGTATATGCACTTCAACCACTCACAGGCAACATAAAGTCAACAATTTTGATACTTAACATAAAATAACCAAAAGCCAGCAATCCTGCCAACAAAAACCCGATGGATAAAGCATGTCGTAAAATATGGGCTGTAATCAGCAAACTCCAGATATTCAATAACAATAAGATTAAACCGAAAAAGCCCGGGTCGTTTGCGATGCGGCTGACAATTAGCAAAACCGGCAATGCGAACAAACTGATAATAATTCCGGTTCCAAGCAACGTGGTCAGACTCTGAAGTATACGCGCCCGATATCCCATTACCACCAACAGCGCGGAGAGGCTCCCCAGTAAAAACAGCGTATGCAGACTGACCACCAGGATAACCAAAGCGAACATAACGTTTGGCAGGGCTATATTGAGGTTCAGGTTATCAACAACAAATCCCGACACCAGCAACAATAAGAACAAACCTGGTGAATAAGGAACATCCTGTGGCGCTTTCTGGAACAGGCAAATTTCCCAAAATATACGAAGTAGCTCAGGCATATTATTTATATTAAATGTCTGGACAAAATAAATCAGGTAGACACTATTTCATCTAAGACCCATCATACCTTAAGATAATACCCGGACAGAACTCTCTCTCGCTAAAACTACCGCAGTCTGATGACAAACAAACGAAAGCCCAATGAAATGCGCTACGTCGACACCCCCCAGGCATTGACACAGTTATGTCAGGAATTGCAAGCAGCCAAGGTGATTGCCGTCGACACGGAATTTATCCGCGAAAAAACCTACTATGCCAAATTGTGTTTATTACAGGTAGCCAGTGACTCGGTAGTTGCCTGTGTGGACCCCCTTGCAATAGATAGTCTTGATCAATTGCTGGCCATTCTTTACAACTCCGATAAATTGAAATTGTTTCATGCGGCATGGCAGGATCTGGAAATTTTCTACGACCAATGGGGCCGTGTCCCGGCACCGGTCTTTGATACACAGATTGCCGCGGCCCTACTCGGGTTCAGTGATCAGATAGGCTATGCCAATCTGGTAGAACAGTTACTCCATGTTGAACTGGACAAGTCGGCTGTCCGGACCGATTGGGCGCAACGCCCCCTGTCAGCACAACAGCTTTCCTATGCAGCGGATGATGTGCACTATCTGTTAAAACTCTACCCAGTTATCGAGCAGCGACTTGGCGAACTGGGCCGAAATAACTGGCTGGATGAAGATTTTAAAGCGCTGACTGATTCTGACAACTATGCCAAATCGCCCGAAACCGCCTGGCAACGGATCAAAGGCTATGGTCGATTGAAACCCCGTCAACTTGCAGTGTTACAAGGTCTTGCTACCTGGCGTGAACAGCAGGCCGAGCGTCGTAACAAACCACGCAAATGGATTCTGTCAGATGATCTGCTCCTCACTCTCGCAAGGCAACTCCCGACCAATGCAGCAAAATTGGCAAAGCTACGCGGTCTCTCACCGACTCAGCTCAATCAGTTTGGTGAAGCACTGGTTACTGAGATCAATAAGGTGTTGACATTACCTCAGGATGCCTGGCCGGAAATAACCCAGACAGCACGTCTCACCCCGGAGCAGGATTGTCTGGCCGATACCCTGATGGCCTATTTACGCTTACTGGGGCAACAAAACCAGATTAGTCCTGCGAGCCTTGCGACTCGCAAGGAAATTGAAAAACTTGTTCGTGGTCGACGAGATATTCCTTTATTACACGGTTGGCGGGGTCACATCGTTGGTAATCCATTGCTTGAACTTATCAATGGTAAAATTGCTTTATCCGTTAGGGACGGTAAGGTACATGCCGTGTTAACCGATAATGGCTAAGAGTCATGCCTGTCAACGCTGTCACCAATAACAAGCAAAAAAAATATCGTTACCCATGGCGTCAAGGAGGGCATTATCATCTGCTGATCGATGGCCCCCAGTTTTTTCCCGTCATGCTGGATGCAATTGAAGCCGCGACAAAATTTGTTTTCCTGGAAACCTATTTAATGGAATCCGGCAAAATCGCTGATCGCTTTGTCTCTGCCATGATCAAGGCACGCCAGCGAGGCGTCAAAGTTTTCATGCTATTGGATGACTATGGCAGCTATTACCTGAAAGCGGAAGATCGGCACCATTTATGGGAAGCGGGTATCCAGTTGGTTTTTTATAATCCGACCAGTCTTCGCAAGCTGTATCAGAACCTGTTCCGTGATCACCGCAAGCTTTTACTGGTAGATAACAAGCTCGCCTTTGTTGGTGGTGCCGGTCTGTCTGATGATTTTATGCAACCTTCCCATTCTGTGTTGAACTGGCATGAAGTCATGCTGCAAGTGGAAGGCCCTGTGATTCAGGACTGGTTTGATTTATTCAGTCGTACCTGGCAGTTGGCAAGCTTATCCCCTTGCCCCGTATCGGCAAGCCCGCCGCCAGTAATGACCGAAGATCAGTTAGGTCGGGTCAGTATTGCAGAAGGTTTTGGTCGGCAGGAAATCAACCGTTCCCTGATTAAACGCTGTCGCGGTGCGGAAAGGCGAATCTGGATCAGTACACCCTATTTTATTATTTCACGCAAATTGCGTCACATACTCCGCCGCGCGGCGAGACATGGAATTGATGTCAGGGTCCTGGTACCGGGACCGATCAGTGATCACCCCTGGGTCAGCCACGCCAGTCGTGGTTACTACACGCGACTATTGCGTCAGGGAGTACGAATATTTGAATACCAGCCGCGTTTTCTGCACGCCAAAATACAGCTTTGCGATAACTGGGTATCGATTGGTTCCAGCAACCTGGACCGCTGGAATCAACACTGGAACCTGGATGCCAACCAGGAAGTGGATGATCCCCAATTTGCTGCCCGTATCGAGACGTTATTCCTGAAGAATTTTGCACAAAGTGTGGAAATCCGTTTTCAGGACTGGCTCATTCGATCTCGTTGGCAACGCTTGCGTGAATGGTTCTGGGGCCGCTTTGTGCATTTGCTCGAGCTGGTCGGCCGACGACATCTTAAACAACGAAAAAGATCACATCAAATAAAGCCTTAGAAAACAAGAAAGGGGAACAAAGTCCCCCTTTCCTGGCTTTGCCTAGCGGCGCCGCGATTTTTTCTTCGCCACCTTCTTCTTGGCCTTTTTCTTCGCGACCTTCTTCTTGGCGGCCTTCTTCTTGGCCTTTTTCTTCGTCACCTTCTTCTTGGCGGCTTTCTTGGTCACGTTTTTCTTGGTGGCTTTCTTCTTGCTCGTGGTTTTCTTTTTCGCGGCTTTTTTCCTGGCCGGTTTCTTCTTGGCGACTTTCTTTTTAGCCTTTTTCTTGGTGACTTTTTTCTTGGCCGGAGCAGTTTTCCTGGCGGGTTCTGTGGCAACAGGTTGTTCAGCCACTGTCGCAGGGGCTTGCTCGACGGGAAGCGTATCCAGGATACGTTCTATCGCGGCAAAAATCTGTTCGATCTCACCGACACCCTGGACGGTACGCAGAATACCATGCCGGCGATAATATTCTATCAATGGCGCGGTTTGTGCCTCATACACCTTGAGGCGTTGACTGACCGTGGCTTCATTGTCATCCGCGCGCTGGGTCAGCTCGCCACCGCATTTATCACAGCGTCCCTCGATTCGTGTGGGTGAGGTGAAGACATTGAAGATTGCCCCGCATTGACTACAGGTACGACGGCCAGTGAGACGCTGCATGAGGATATTAAAATCCACATCGATCAACAGGCTGACCTGCAATGGTTTACCCATGTCAGTCAATAATCTGTCCAGTGACTCGGCCTGGGGAATATTGCGGGGGAATCCATCCAGAATGAAACCTTTTTCGGCATCCGGTTTCGAAAGTCGCTCCCGAATCATCCCCAGCACGATATCATCGGACACCAGTTGACCGGCGTCCATCGCGGTCTTGGCCCGCATCCCCAACGGCGTGCCAGCCGCAACAGCTTCACGTAATAAATCACCGGTGGAAATCTGGGGGATACCGTATTTTTCAACGAGTAATTTAGCCTGGGTGCCTTTCCCGCCACCGGGGGCACCAATTAATACGATTCTCATTGTTATCCTGCTCCCTTGACTGTTTGTTGTTGAACGCGCGTGGCATCCGATAACAGACTGCCACACCGTATACCCGCATATGCGATTAAACCTAATGCCTGATATTCAGTTAGTCAACGTGGATCTCTGGTAATTTTGACGCTTATTAGAACTTTGTGTTTCTAAATTATGTTGTATCACCGTAATAATGCACCGAACCGTATGTGTTCAGAGGCTATGCGGCTGCGGCGAAAAGACCAATGGATTCTGTTTTGGCTTTGACACTGCTAGAATAGCCGGCTTTTTCAGTAGCCCGATTTTCTGATTAAAACCCGCTGAGGCAACCACATGAACCTGGATAGAGTAGGCCCGGGCAAAAACGTCCCCGATGAAATCAATGTCATCATTGAAATACCGGCCCACAGCGACCCGGTCAAATACGAAGTCGACAAAGAGACCGGCGCGATGTTCGTGGACCGATTTATGAACACCGCGATGCATTACCCCTGTAATTATGGCTATATTCCTCACACTCTGTCAGAAGACGGCGATCCGGTCGATGTCCTGGTGGTCACACCCATCCCCTTGATCAGCGGCTCAGTGATCATCTGCCGTGTTGTTGGGATGCTGAATATGGTGGATGAATCCGGCCCCGATGCCAAACTACTGGCAGTGCCGGTCGATAAACTCTGCAAACTTTACTGCGAGGTCCGGACACCGGGGGACATGCCGCCCATGCTACTGGACCAGATTGCGCACTTTTTCGAGCATTACAAGGATCTGGAGGAAGGCAAGTGGGTTAACGTCGAAGGGTGGTCTGATACCGCAGCAGCCCGACAGGAGATCCTCGAATCCATCAGGCGCTACCAGCAGGCGCCCGAAAAACCCTGTTTCTAGCCAGGTGCAGCACGATGAAAATATGTGTCATTTCTGATAGCCACGATAATCGTTTCCTGATGGCGGCTGCCGTCAAGGACGCCAAGTACCATGGCGCGGAAGCGGTGTTGCATTGCGGCGATGTGGTCGCCCCGACCACCTTGCGGATTCTCAATCCGCTGGGCCTGCCAGTCCACGTGATTCACGGCAACAATACGGGAGATGTGTTCACACTCGCCAAGCTGTCACATGACCCCGACAGTGTGATCCACTATCACGGTCAGGATGCCGGCATTGAACTGGCTGGTCGCCGTATCTTTATCGTCCACTACCCACACTATGCCCGTGCCATGGCGACTACCGGCGAATGGGACATTGTCTGCTGCGGTCATGATCATCGTGCCGAAATCGATCACATCCTCAATGTCCGCAACCGTGAAACCCTGTTTATCAACCCGGGCACCGTGGGCGGTGTCGGCGCGGCCCCCACCTATGTAATGGGAGATCTGGACAGCCTGGATTTTGAAATCCATGATGTCCCGAATCCCGAGGGACGAGGTACTAGGGGCGAGGGATGAGGGACGAGTTGCTAGGGACGAGAGAAAACGGGAACAACGGATATAGATAGCTTTTTTCTACGAAGAATGGCTCACTTATTTAATTATTGTCTTCCTTAAAATCTCGATCAACCGCTGTTCCTCGTCACTCGTCCCTAGCAACTCGTCACTGCTCTCAAGTATTTTTCTCCACCCAGCGGCTGCCCTGTACGAGGGTCTCCTTTTTCCAGAACGGTGCCCGCGACTTCAGCTCTTCCATCAGGTAGCGATTGGCTTCATAGGCGGCGGCGCGGTGCGCCGACCAGACTGCGACCACCACAATCGGCTCATTCGGCGACACATCCCCCACCCGGTGAATGATCAAGGAATCGATCAGGTCCCAGCGTTGTTTGGCTTCCCGACTGATTTTTTCCAGATACTGTTCGGTCATTTCCGGATAATGTTCCAGGGTCATGGCCCGGATTTCATCACCCTCGTTGAAATCCCGCATACTGCCAACGAACACCGCGGTCGCACCGTATTTCCCGTCCGCCTGGAGTACCTCGCGCTGATAAGCACTCACCTCCTGGTAGGGATCAAAATCCTGGTTACGGATTTCAACCGTCATTTCAGCCTCCGGTTACCGGTGGGAAAAAGGCAACTTCATCACCCTCCACGACGGGATGGTTGGCATCGACATAGTCCATATTGACTGCCATCAGGGTGTTCGCCGGCATGGGTCGTCCGCCACTGGCCAGTTCCCAGACGTCCTGCACCGAACTCACGGTCTGGCTTTCCACACTTGTATCAGCCTTTCCGACCTGTTCGCGCAAACTGGCAAAAAACTTTACTGCTATGCTCATGGTTCTCCGATCCGGATTCGATTGCGATTCAGGGGGAAGCGAGCCTATCATGTTCATCCGATTCTCCCAACTTCCTGTTC
Source organism: Thiohalomonadales bacterium (assembly GCA_040235565.1). Taxonomy (GTDB): domain Bacteria; phylum Pseudomonadota; class Gammaproteobacteria; order UBA6429; family Thiohalophilaceae; genus JAHEIJ01. Next base: position 35,823 of record JBECLA010000043.1, read on the forward strand.
TAAGTATAGTGGTATGAGTAAACTGACTCATTTCAATGCCGAAGGTGAAGCCCACATGGTTGACGTGGGCAATAAGGCGTCGACCCGGCGAATCGCCGTCGCGGAAGGGTATATCGCAATGCAACCCGATACGCTCGATCTCATCCTGCGCGGCGAACACAAGAAAGGCGACGTCCTCGGTGTGGCACGCATTGCCGGGATCATGGCAGCCAAGCGGACGGCCGACTTGATCCCCCTGTGTCATCCTCTGATGCTGACCCGCGTGGAAGTGGAATTCCATCCCGATTCACAGCAACGCCGGGTCCTTTGCCAGGCCAGCGTGGAAACCCTGGGGCAAACAGGGGTGGAAATGGAAGCGTTGACCGCGGTACAGATCGCCTTGCTCACGATTTATGACATGTGCAAAGCCGTGGATCGGGGTATGCGCATGGGCGATATCCAGTTGATGGAAAAACGGGGCGGAAAGTCCGGTCATTGGCGACGAGGCGCAGACTGATTCACCGCCCCATCATTGTCGTCACTCGTACTTCTACCTGCAAATGTATTGTGACTTGCTATACTTGATACTCACACTAAAGTATTAAACAGCCAGGAAGGCTCTACTCTAGCAGGTATAGGGTCATGAAAAACAATAACTTAGCCAGCCGGTTGTTGGGGATCACGCTACTCCTTTTCGGCTTCTCCCCGTCGATCAATGCCAATAATGCCGACTGGATGCTCGTGGAACGCTTCAAGTCGGTGCAAGAGCAAGCCGAAGGCGGCAAGGTTCAGGCCATGTATGATCTCGGTCGCATGTATGAACGGGGCCGGGGTACCGCGGTGAATTTCAGCCGTGCTGTCGAGTGGTACCAAAAAGCCAGCTCCGCAGGCAACGCGGCGGCCAAAGGTCGTCTCGGGATCCTGTATTTCGAGGGGCGAGGCGTCTCGCAAGACCATCAACAGGCCTATCGCCTGCTGAACGAAGCGGCCAAAGCAAATATCCCTGCCGCCCAGTATCAACTGGGGCTGATGTATGAGTGGGGGACCGTCGTCAAGCAGGATAAACAACAGGCCATGAAGTGGTACCAGAAGGCCATGCAAGGTGGCGACTATCGTGCCAAAGACAAGATCGCACAATTGGTCTCCCAGCAGGACACCAGTCCCCGAAAAGCACCCCGGGCCAAAAAGACCAATATCCTGCCCACGATATTGAATGCCAAATGGCATGCCGGTACGCGACCCGCCGGGATTCTGCCCTCGGAAATCAGTCAGTGCGAGCCCTTCCAACGTGGCTTGAAGTGCCACTCGGAACAGCAACGCAGTACCGGGCTGGAAACCATAACCTACAAAACCGAAGCCACTATCAGCGACGTAAACCAGAAATCCTTTACGATCAGTTACCACAACACGGTGTTGAAGGTGAGCCCCAAAACACCGGCTGATGCCGCAGACGAAGGAGAAACACCGCCGATCGCCAACAGCATCAAGGTGGGACAAAAAAGCCCGGAGCATAGACTGGATTGTCAGTTTGAGAATAAAAACCAGATTCGCTGTAACAAGGACCACATCCGCAACTACAGCTTTGTTTCCAAATAGACAGATAGGCACGGCACCGATTTAGCTGGACAACAACAAGCATTTTATCCGGCTTAAACCATTGCTCAGGCTTGTCAGCGGCAAACTGTCACTTAGAATACAGCTTCATGTCTTCCGTCATCCCCGCCTGCCCACCACAGTCCGAAGCTGACCTGCTGGCTAATGCTGAGAAAATCGCTGGCATGCGGCTTGGCGAACTGGCGGGGCGACTGGGTTTGAGTGTCCCGGCCTCTTTACTGACCGCCAAAGGCTGGGTCGGGCAGTTAATTGAACAATGCCTGGGGGCCACGGCGGCTTCACTCCCGGAGCCGGATTTCCAGCACATTGGCGTTGAATTGAAAACCCTGCCGATCAATTCGCAGGGCCAGCCCCAGGAATCCACCTACGTATGTACCGTGCCACTTGTGGAGAATACCGGGTTGAACTGGGAAACGTCCTGGGTACGCCGCAAACTCCAGCGGGTACTCTGGATCCCGGTCGAGGCCGATGGCTCGCTACCGGTGGCAGCACGACGTATCGGGATGGCGCTGCTGTGGTCACCCACCCCCCAACAGGAAGCGGTATTACAACAGGATTGGGAAGAGCTGATGGAAATGATCGTTACCGGCAAGCTGGAACAAATCTCCGCCCGTCACGGAACCTGGTTACAGATCCGTCCCAAGGCCGCCAATGCCCGTGCGCTGTGTACTGCCTTTGATGAGCAAGGTGCTCCCACTGAAACCCTGCCGCGCGGCTTTTACCTGCGCCCCGGCTTTACCCGTATCCTCCTGGCGGAGCATTATCAGTCCTAGATCACTTCACCTGACTTCGCCTGCATGTCCGGCAAGGGCGGCTTCACATCAGGATACAGTACATCCAGCGGAATTGACCGACCGTCCTCCTGCACAATTCGCGCATGGAAGCGGCATAAAAGACGCGGCTCGCTCACCCCACAGGAATGGGCAATCAAGCCAACTTCATGGTTAAGGTTGTTGGCATAATGCATGACCCGTATGGCTTTGTCGTCCGGGTTCAGCCCTTTCTGCAAACGTGGATTATGGGTGGTAATACCGGTCGGACAGGTATTCTGATTGCACTGCAAAGCCTGGATACAGCCCAGCGCGAACATGAAGCCGCGTGCCGTAACCACGAAGTCGGTACCGACACAAAGCGCCCAGGCAATATCTGTCGGGGTAACCAATTTGCCGGAAGCAATTACCCTGATGCGTTGACGCAGGCCATACTGATTCAGCTTGTCGACCAGCATGGGCAAACTTTCGCGTAACGGTAACCCGACATCATCCATCAGGGCCATGGGCGCAGCACCGGTGCCGCCATCAGCACTATCGAGAGTAATAAAATCCGGAGCGCTCTGTTCACCCCGGCTGAGAATGATTTGACACAGCGTATCCAGCCAGCCATACGCACCCAAAACCATTTTAAAACCCACTGGTTTGCCGGTGACCTGTCGCACATGTTGCACCATATCGAGCAGGTCATCGACACTATTAATCTCGGGGTGTCGATTGGGACTGATCGAGGCTTGATATGGATGAATACCGCGTATGGCGGCGATCTCCTCTGTCACTTTGATAGCAGGAAGGATCCCGCCTTTGCCCGGTTTGGCGCCCTGACTGAGCTTGATTTCAAACATCCGCACCTGTTCATGGGCAGCAATGTCGCGCAATTTTTCATCACTCAGGGTCCCCGCGAGATCACGCACGCCATATTTGGCAGTGCCAATCTGAAATACCAGATCGGCCCCACCATCAATATGGTAGGGAGACAACCCGCCTTCCCCGGTGTTCATCCAGCACCCCGCCAGGTGCGCGCCTCGCGACAACGCCAGTGTTGCGGGACGGGAAATTGCGCCATAACTCATAGCGGAAATATTCACCAATGAATTGGTGGTAAAAGGCTTGTCACACGCCGGTCCGATTGTTAATGGTTGAAGTTGTGAGGCATCTTCCTCCAGCGTTGGAAACGGACAATTCACAAATAAAACCGTGCCGGGTGTGGATAAATTACGGGTTGAACCAAAGGCGCGGGTATTGTTGAGATTCTTGGCCGCACGATAAACCCAGACACGTTGCGCACGATTGAAAGGTAACTCTTCCCGATCCATCGCAAAGAAATACTGCCGGAAGAATTCTCCCAGTTTCTCGAATAAATAACGGAATCTCCCAATGACAGGATAGTTTCGACGAATGGCCTGTTTTGTCTGACTGACATCCAGTATATAAGTGATAATGATGACAAGTGCGACGGTGCCAACCACGAAAATAAAAAGTGCCGACATTACTTGCAGACCGGTGTACAACAGCTCCGGCATATCGCTAAGTTGCATGACCAACTCCTTCCGCTTACCAACAAACCATCGTCCTGTTAATGCCAGGAGAACAGCATTTGTTATTCTATGAATTGTGAGACAGCGCGCTTGGTAATGTGTTCCAATGATTGCGTCGTGTTGCGTTGAAACAGTTTTGTCCTCAAACAAAATATAGCGGATAATTGCAATTTCTTTCCCGCTGACTTTTCAACAAACCATGACCGAACAAAGCAAACAGGATGTCGTTACAGTATTTGACCAGGTAGCAGGGCATTACGATAACCCTGCGATGCGGTTTTTTCCATTCTGCGCTGATCGTCTCATTGCTCACTTGCGTCTGCATCCTGGTGACAAGATCCTCGATGTCGCAACAGGAACCGGTGCCGTTGCTCTGGCCGCCGCCCAGGCGATTGGTCCCCAGGGACGTGTCCAGGCCATCGATCTGTCAGAGAAGATGTTGCAAACAGCCGTCACCAACCTGCAGCGTTCCGGACTGACTAATGTCGATTTCCATATTATGGATGCCGAGTCGGTGGAGTTTAAAAGTCGTTATTTTGATTGCGCCACCTGTTCCTTCGGTATCTTTTTCCTGCCGGACATGCAGGCCGGACTCACCAGCTGGCGCCAGGTATTAAAGCCAGGTGGACGGGTTATGTTTACCAGCTTCACGGCTAACGCGTTTCAACCGCTGGCCGACCTGTTTCGCCAACGTATGGAAAGCTTTGGCGTGGTAATTCCGGCAGAGAAATGGATGCGTTTGACTACCGAAGAAGAATGTCTTGCCCTGCTGGAGGCCGCCGGCTTCGTGAAACCGGAAGTCGTCATGGAACAACTGGGTTATCATCTCAACGGGCCGGAGGATTGGTGGGAAATTATCTATAGCAGTGGTTTCCGAGGCTATCTGGAAAAACTCGATACCGAACAAGCAGGTCGTTTTCGGGTTGAACACCTGGCAGAAATACAATCCCTCATGGATGACAAGGGCTTATGGCTGAATGTAGAAACCCTGTTCAGTACCGGCATACGGCCTGAATAAATACAATGATCGACTGCAAGATAATTCGCGCACCTCTACCCAAATAAAACCAGGCACTGCTTCACCTGTTTTTCCTTGCGCAACACTCATATAATACAACCGCATCATCAGGCAGTGACCGCAGGAGTATTATATGAGGGACAATAAACCAGACACGAACCTGTTCGGAACAGATTTGGTTGGTACCGAAACCGATCGACAGTCACTGGAAAAACAACTGGCCCTGTATCAACAGCATCTTGCGGAATTACCCGATAGTGCCAGCGAAGTCGATCGCGCCCGTGTCTTACTTGATATTGCAGAAACCCAATTAGCGCTGGAACACAAGGATGAAGCGTGGAATACCGCACGGGAAACATTGGATATCTTTTTACAGGCAGAACACTGGCAGGAGGCCGTGGAATGTTGCAATGTCTTGTTTCAGACCGAGCAACCTGCTTCCCTCGCTGCTTTGGGGCAAGGTGTATGGTTGGCGGTGACCTTTCCGATACAACCTGACACGACTATTGCCATGCTGCAGCATATCATTGAAGAAACACCCGCCGATTCAGATGGTGCAGCCGTTGCAGCGATCACCGCGCACTATATTGCTGATATTCGTTCTCCCGAGGAAAAGCATCATAGCCTGACATTCCTCACCCAGAACCTCCTCGGCCAGGTCGCCAAAAGACATAGCAATGTCAGCACCCAGAGCGAGCTTGATGCCTGGTTGGACAAATTACAGCTCCGGGAGTCACAGGAGTTTCTTCCGCGCCTGGCCACTGTCATCGATGTACTTGTGCAGGATGACTGGTGGTTTGATCGGGATGAGTTACGGACTAAATTACCAATACATTAATTTTTCCAATGGTCAGCTACTGTTCCAGATCACCGGTCTGGACGATCACAATGTAGCGCAACAGTCAAATACCTTCACTGTTTCCATGTTCAAACTCTATGACGCCAGTAATCTTACCGAAGCCCATCTGCTTCTCGACCTGTTAACCCAGGCAGGTATCGAGGCAAAAATCCTTAATGCTTTCGCCCAGGGTGCATCTGGTGAAATCCCGTTTGGACAGGCCTATCCCGAAATCTGGTTAGAGGATGAAAATGACCTGGCGCGCGCCCGCGCCATCATTCACGAATATGAAACAACTCCGGTTACAACCGATTGGATTTTTTGTCGACGATGTGGAGAACGTAATCCCGCCAACTTTGAACTGTGCTGGCACTGTGGCAATGAACTTAACCCAGCGAATGAATAACGATGCGTCGCAGGACCAAATCGCGACAGGCGCAACAGGTTAATGGGTTATTCAAGTGATATGCCAATAAACACCGGAAGGTGACACCTAGCTGTTGTTACCTTTATTCGCCACCGGCGTAAACTTTACCGGTTTGTTTTCCAGTGCGATTCCATATTTGACTTCAATCCGGTTGCGTCCCAGGCGTTTTGCGGTATACAGGGCATCATCAGCTCGCTGAATCAGGGTGGCTGGTGTATCACCGTTTACATACATGGTCATACCGGCTGAGAACGTGGGCGTATCAATCACATCATCATCATGCACACAACGGGTTTCTGCCACGACCCGACGTACCTTGTTTAATGCTGCCTGGGCACCATGTTCATCAGTATTGGGTAACAACACCGCAAACTCTTCACCCCCATAGCGGGCGACCATGTCATGTTGCCGGAATACAGTGAGAATATCATTGGCATAGGTGCGCAGGACAGTATCACCACCGGCATGGCCAAAGCGATCATTAATGGTTTTGAAGTTATCCAGATCAAGCATTACCAGGGCGAGACGGAAACCATATCGTTTGGTGCGACCTACTTCATCTTCCAGCCTGCGCATGAACGCGCGCCGGTTTGGCAATTCAGTCAGTTCGTCAGTCATACTCAGCATTCTGACGCGTGCCAGCTCGTCACTCAGCTTGCGACTGTCGGTCTCAATCATGCGTAGATAACTTTTTGTCTCACTCAGCCTGTCGATCAGGGCGTGATGAGTCTGAGACAGAGAGGAGACATCTTCCAGCAAACATTTTCGCAGTACTTGTATGTCCTGCATGTTTTCTGCTTCTTGCAGACCATTACTGACACTATCCAGCATGCTGCCGAACTGCCTGTTTTCCTCAATCGTTTCCTGAATACGTTGGGCGAGCATTTGCTGAACCTTTTCAGCGTTTTGTTGCTGGGTATTCAGGTAACGACGATAAGTGGAGGCAAGTTTTTCCTCCACGTCCTGCTGCTCATTGGAAGGCAGAACCTCTTTCTGCTGCGTTTCCGACACTTCCGGTTCTATTTCATAATCCTGCACTGACTGTTCAGTGTGAAGTTCGCTTTCATACTCATCCCAGGATTGACGCGCCTGCGGCGTGAGTTGTTCTTCACCTGGAGCTTGTTCACCGGCATAGTATGCCAATAGTGGTTGAATGGCATTTTGTAGTACTTTCTCGTCATAATTTTGCAGCCGTTCGCTGTGCAAGGTATACATGTCGATGTAGCGACGCAGGGATTTGAGTTCCGCAAGCGCAAGCGGGGTTTTCAGCTGTTTCTGAATCAGGCGGGTTTGCACATACAAAGGAGTATCAGGTTTGAGATGCCGGGAATAGGCATCAAGCAGACTGGACAGCCAGAATCGAAATACCTGCTCACGCTCCGCATGATCCTGTTCCGATTCCTTGAGGATGCGTTCAACCTGTTGGTAAACGATGGCGCCCGCACGACTGGCATTCAACTCATCCAGAAGGAGCAGAATTCGTCGAGCGGAGACAGAAATAGACGGATCAGTTATTTTTTCTTCTGCCGTATGCTGAAGCTGCGTTGATTCATTTGAGTCAGGGACTTCCACCACCCGCTCCTCCCCCACGAGCAAGACCAGATATCAAATCCCTGCTACTTCTTTTGTGAAGCGATTTTTTTGTTTCGCCACAGGGATAAGATTTTCACCATTTCCCCTTTAGGGCAGTCAATTCCACAAACATCCTGTTCGGGCTGATTACCGGGGAACCATGACCTAATACTACAATACCTTTTCCCAGGGCGAACTATGACATTCGTTTGTGTCTATGCTGATGGGGGTGACCAGCAGCTAAACCCCTGGATTATCAATGAAATTATCGCATCCCGCTGGAACTGGCAAGCAGATTTTCTACGTGTAGCTATAAGTGGTTTGAAATTTCAGATGGCCGGTATGATTAACAACAACTTAACTCATTAAACTAGAAATTTGGTTAAAATGATGTCATTGCATGCAGGATGGAACAGACATATGTTTTAATCGCATCTTGGCAAAAAAACTGTGGACGTAAAAAGAAATCCTTCGCTGCATCAATATGGTGAAAGGCGCATATTAACAAGGCAATGGGTTGCAAATTGCCTTGCGTAAGTGGCACCCGGACTCACACTGGAGTCAGGGTAGCGGGCATTGAGCCCAGAACACCAACAACTGTTCAATATTAAAACATTCTGATATTAATACCCACATGAGAAATGTCCAACGTTATCTGCTGACCGGTGTCTTATCGATTGTTCCCCTCTGGATCACCTGGCTGGTTTTCAAGTTCTTCTTTTTACAGCTCTCGAACCTGGGACTACCCTGGGCCATTGCTGTCTCTACCGCACTAAAAGAACACAGCCCGACACTTGCCGAGTGGCTGGTCGCTCCATGGTTCCAATCGATTCTCGCCATACTACTCACGCTGTTTGCACTGTATCTGCTCGGCTGGATTGCTTCCAAGGTCATTGGCCAGCGCTTGCTGAGTTTGTTTGATCGACTGATGCATCACATCCCGGTTGTTCAGACTATTTATGGAGCGGTCAGCAAGCTGATAGGCGTGTTAAAAAGTAAACCGGAGAATGTGCAGCGCGTGGTACTGATTGCGTTCCCCAACCCGAACATGCGTACCGTCGGCTTTGTGACCAAGGTATTGGAAGACGACAAGACCGGCGAACAACTGGCAGCGGTCTATGTGCCGACCACACCTAATCCGACCTCAGGTTACATGGAAATCGTCCCCCTGGCAGATTTGATCTCCACTGACTGGAGCATGGACGAGGCGATGACCTTTATCCTTTCCGCCGGTGCCGTCGCACCCGATCGGATCAGCTACAGCGAATCCGTCACAAGCGGCGACTAGCTGGCAGCCGGCAAGCGGTCGCGATTATGCGCGGCCTCGAAATCCAGCTCCGGGCCCCTGGGGACAATTCGGGTGGGATTAATGTCGGTATGGCTGTAGTAATAATGTTGTTTGATGTGTGTCAGATTGACTGTCTCCGCAATACCCGGCGTTTGATACAGCTCACGCACATAATTTGACAGGTTGGGATAGTCGGCAATACGGCGCAGATTACACTTGAAGTGACCAACATACACCGCATCAAACCGGATCAACGTGACAAATAATCGCCAATCGGCTTCCGTGATCTGCCCACCCACCAGATAACGTTGTCCCGCCAGAAGGGATTCAAGTTCATCCAACGCCGCAAACAGGGCATCAAATGCCTGTTCATAAGCACCCTGCGCTCGCGCAAACCCAACCCGATAGACCCCATTGTTGATGTTGTCATATACCAGCTCGTTTACCGCATCGATCTCTGCCCGTAATGATTGCGGATACAGATCCACACTGGCATCACCCCAGTTATCAAATGCCTGATTGAACATGCGAATAATTTCCGACGATTCGTTATTGACGATGGTGCGCCGCTGTTTGTCCCACAAAACAGGCACCGTCACGATGCCGCTGTAATCAGGCCGGGCCTGGCGATAGGCCTGATACAGGTAGTGATGACCATAGAGTGAATCGCCGGTAGCACCGGGATAATCACGGAAATTCCAGCTCTCGGGTCCCATATGAGGATGCACCACATCCACGCTGATGATGTTCTGTAATTTTTTTAATTGCCGAAAAATCAGTGTGCGATGTGCCCACGGACAGGCATAGGATACATATAAATGGTATCGACCCGGTTCGGCCTTGAATCCGCCTTCGCCGCTGGGACCGGGTTCGCCCGTCGGTGTAATCCAGTTACGAAACTGTGAGTCCTGGCGAATAAACTCCCCCGTGGCGGTTTCAGCCGCATACCCGTTATCCTGTAACTTTCCTAAACTCATCTGTCTCTCCTCTGTAGCTGCGCGGCACAGATGCCAGCCCTGGGCCGCGTCATAGCAGAGATCATTCAGGCTTTCTGCCGGTTATCCAGGCTAACAGCGCCCGCACCGTTTGCCGCCAGCACCAGCAAGCCACCGGCCATGGCCCAGTTTTTCATGAACAGGATCATCTGTATCTGATCAGCCAGATTACTGTGAAAAATCAGCGCCGAGGCAATGCTGAACAGGGCCAGCGCATAGGCTGCCAGCCGCGTTTGCCAGCCGGCGATCAGCGCCAGTGCCCCGCCAATCTCCAGCAAAATCACCAGGGGCAGCAATACCCCGGGCACGCCCATGGCTTCCATGTAGCCCTGCGTGCCACCATAACCGCTGATTTTATTGATACCGGCGAGTAAAAAAATGTGCGCCAACAGCACGCGACCGGCAAGGTTTACCAATTTTTCCATGAGTATGTCCTCTGTCTGTTTCGAGATGGCTCCAGTATTAACACTATTTTTATGATAAAAAAGCGGAATTATTTGCTATTAACTATCTAATATTTTGATATATTTACTGCATGAGTTATCCCCGTGTCAGTCTCGAGCAATGGCGCACCCTGCAAGCCGTGGTTGAACAGGGTGGCTTCGCCCAGGCGGCGAAACACCTGCACCGCAGCCAATCCGCCGTAAGCTACGCAGTGCAACGCCTGCAGGACAAGCTGGGGGTACCGGTCATGCGTCTGGAGGGTCGGCGGGCCGTACTCACCGAAGCTGGTGAAGTGGTGTTGCGCCGCGCCCGCCAGCTGTTGCGGGATGCCCATGCCCTGGAAAATCTGGCCCACGAACTGGGTGCCGGCTGGGAAGCCGAGATTCGCCTGGTGGTGGATGCGGCTTTTCCCACCGAGATCCTTATGAGTGCCCTGCAGGCCTTTGCCACCCATGATCGGGGAACACGCGTGTTGATGCAGGAGGTGGTGCTCTCCGGGGCTAAGGATGCGTTGCGCGAGGGCACGGCAGATCTGGTCATCGGTGCCGGTTTGCCGGAGCGTGTTCTGGCCGATGAACTGATTGAGATTGAGTTTCTCGCCGTGGCCCATCCGACTCACCCTCTGCACCAGCTCGACAAGGTGCTTGAGCTGAACGATCTCCGGCGCGAAATGCAGATTGTCATTCGTGACTCGGGCCATCATCAGGCGGCTGATCATGGCTGGCTTGAAGCAGAACACCGCTGGACCGTATCCAGTATCGATCGTGCTCTCTCAACGGTGTTGCACGGCCTCGGCTTTGCCTGGCTGCCACATCATCGCATCAGTGCCTACCTCGAGAACGGCGAACTCATGATCCTGCCCCTCGCCCAGGGGCAGTCTTTTCGCACCCATCTTTATCTCAGTTATCCCCATCCCGAACAGGTCGGCCCGGCAACGCGTTTGTTAACCGAGCATTTACAGGCGGCCGTCAATCAGTTTCAGGCCAGTGTTGCTTCCCTCGCCTGACGTGCACTCGCTTGATCAAAGCTGATTAGTTTTTTCTCTGCCTGCTCAAGCAGGCTTTATAAATTGATCCCAACGGTCGCAATCGGCACAATGCCGCTTCCCCGCCGTCAGCCAGCAAGCTGAGACGGCCAAGATTTTTAATAAACCACAGAGGTATTCACCAATGAAATTGATTCTGTTAGGCGCACCAGGTGCCGGTAAGGGAACCGTGGCCAAAATACTCACCGACCTGGATGGCTCGGTGCAAATTTCCACCGGCGACATCCTGCGCGGCGCAGTGCAGGCCGGAACCGAACTAGGCAAACAGGCAGAAGCCTATATGAAAGCCGGCGATCTGGTTCCCGATGAACTGATTATGGGCATTATGGAAAAACGGTTACAGGAACCGGACTGTGAGAAAGGCTTCCTGCTGGATGGATTTCCGCGCACCATTCCTCAGGCTGAAGCGCTGAAAGATCTGCTTGCCAAACTGAACATTACGCTGGATATGGCGGTCAACATTGATGTGCCGCGTGACGTTATCCTGGACCGCTTGACCACCCGTCGCACTTGTTCGAACGCCGAGTGTCAGGCGATCTATAACGTCAAGAGCAATCCCCCGAAACAGGAAGGCATTTGTGACAAATGTGGCAGCCCGGTTGTACAACGTGAAGATGAAACCGAAGAAGCCATCAGTCACCGTCTGGAGACCTATAATGAAAAAACCGCGCCATTGATTGGCTTCTATGACAAGGAAGGTTTACTGGTCACCAGCAACGCGACATCAAGCGATGAGGTTATCAGCCTGATTAAAGCAAAACTCAGTCTCTGAACTGAGACTCGGTTTCAACCTCAGGGCGGGCAATTTATACCCGCCCTTTTCATTTGCGTATAATCCATTGTATCCCGTCTCGGCGAATGGATTTTTGTTAATATAAATTATCCGCTGATCGCTCATGAGTGGAACCGCCTGTACTTATCCCGGTCATCTGAACACATCACACATAGTGAAATGACGCGAAAAGAAGACACCGAAAAATTCAAACCGAAACACCAGGGCGCTGATCATAGTGCACCTTATCCCGTCAGTCGTATGGCACCTTCGTTTGACCTGGTTAATCTGGCAGAAGAAATCAGTCAGGCAGATGTCACCCTTGCGGCACATGCCAGCGGTAAATTACACCTCATCGCCAAGCAAATAAAGGCGCTGCAGGACGAGGCACGGCAGGTCCTTGAGAAAACCCGGCATGATCAACTATTGCACCGGGCGCAATGTAATTTCAAAAGACAAGCGGGAAAAACATATCACCTTTATCAAAAGCCCGATGGTACAAGTTATTTCTCCATGCTGGCACCGGCTGAATGGGGACATAAACCACCACATAATTTCGTGGGTTCCTATCTATTAGAAATGGATATGTCATGGACAGCGATCGAAGAAATTGCGAACAGGAATGAAGAAACCGAAGCGATCGTCAAGCGCTTACTAAAAGACTAGTTTTGTGTTAAGCTATAAAATATTCAGTAAATATCTATTCAACTACACTGTATTGCTGTTATTAGCCACATAATCAACCTATTCGCGTTACCAGTCGATAATGCGAGATGACGACCTGACTACTTCTGAAAAACGCTGGCAAAAAAGGCGGCTGTTTCGATCTGCACCACGCTCCTTTAATCGATATATCAGAATTACTGTTCTGTTAGCGATATTCTTACTGGTTGTGTTTTGTTATTTGGCATGGTCCGATTTAACACGCCTCTCGATGACTTGATTTGACCCAAATTGAATTACCGTTCCAAATATGCCGCAGAAAACAAAGAAAAAAGACCGTATCAGCATTTTGCTCATTAGTGTGCATGGTCTGATACGGGCTGACAATCTGGAACTGGGACGCGATGCCGATACCGGTGGCCAAACCAAATATGTTGTGGAACTGGCGCGTACCCTGGCGGAGTTTGATGAAGTCGAACAGGTCGACTTACTCACCCGCCGTGTTGTTGATCCCGAGGTCAGCAAGGATTATGCGCAGGGATATGAACCCATTTCAGAGAAAGCGCAAATTGTACGCCTTGATGCCGGCCCCGCCGCTTACCTGCCCAAGGAAGACCTGTGGGACTATCTTGACACCTTTGCTGATAATGCACTTGCCTATATACGCGAGCTTGGTCGTACCCCCGACATTATTCACACTCATTATGCCGACGCCGGTTACGTTGGTGTCCGGCTTGCTAATTTTCTTGGCATACCACTGATCCATACGGGACATTCTCTGGGGCGTGTCAAACGTCGGCGCCTTCTGGCTTCGGGTATTAAACGTGATGTTATCGATACGCGCTATAACATGGTGCGCCGCATTCATGCCGAGGAAGATACCCTGGCCAGTGCGGAACTGGTGATTGTCAGCACCCAGAATGAAATTGAAGAACAGTATGGGCTCTATGATCATTACCAGCCCGAACTGATGCGGGTTATTCCACCTGGCACTGATCTGGAGCGCTTCCACACCCCAACCGGTAACGAACCAAACGAACCGATAGCGCGGGAATTGCATCGTTTTCTGCAAGATCCCGATAAACCTATCATTCTGGCGCTTTCTCGTCCGGATGAGCGTAAGAACATCGCCACCCTGATCGAAGCCTACGGAGAATCAAAAGTTCTGCAGGAAATGGCCAATCTCGTCATCGTAGCCGGCAATCGTTACGACATCCGCGAAATGGAGGACGGCGCACGCAATGTCCTGGCCAATGTTTTATTGTCAATTGATCAGTACGATCTGTATGGCAAAGTTGCCTACCCTAAAAACCATGCGCCGGATGACGTACCAGTTTTGTATCGCCTGACCGGCGCATCGCATGGCGTTTTCATTAATCCGGCGTTGACAGAACCCTTTGGTCTGACCCTGATTGAGGCTGCTGCCAGTGGCGTACCCATCGTGGCAACAGAGGATGGTGGGCCGCAGGACATTATTGGTCATTGCAAGAATGGACTCTTGATCAATCCCCTCGACAGCGAGGTCATGGGACAGGCTCTGCTGAAAGTTCTTGAGAACAGGAAGTACTGGGAAAACTTATCTGCTCATGGACTTAAATGTGTTCATCAGTATTATTCATGGCAGGCCCACGCCAAAACATACCTTGATGCACTACGTCCCTTACTGGAAAGAAAAGAACCCTTCAAACGCGCCCCGTTACAACGGCGTCCCAAGCTATACAACGATCGGGCTATCTTCACCGATCTGGATCAGAACCTGCTGGGCGATCCGGAATCTTTGTCTGAATTTGTCAAAGTCATGCGAGACAACCGCAAATGCGCCACCTTTGGTATCGCCACCGGCCGAAGTCTCGAATCCGCGCTGCGGATTATGAAGCGTTATCAGATTCCACAACCGGATGTGCTGATCACCAGTGTCGGCACTGAAATTTATTACGCTCCCCAACTCACGGCCGATCTCGCCTGGGCATTTCATATTAATTACATGTGGAATCCGGAACGGGTACGGACGGTACTGGCTGATTTACCCGGTCTGAAACGACAACCCAAATCTGAACAGAGCCGGTTCAAGATCAGCTATTACATGGATCCCGAGACCGCGCCACCGATTGATGAAATTAACAGCATGCTTCATCAGACCGAACTTTCAGTGCATACCTTTCTTTCATTCGGACAATATCTCGATATTGTTCCAATCCGTGCATCAAAAGGTTTTGCCTTACGTTACTATGCAGACCAATGGGGCATCCAACTCGAGCATGTTCTCGCAGCTGGTGGTTCCGGCACGGATGAAGATATGTTACGTGGTAACACTCTCGCCGTGGTGGTGGCCAATCGTCATAATGAAGAGCTTTCCCATCTCACTGATGTAGAACGTATCTATTTTAGCAAACAAGGTTATTCACGCGGCATTCTTGAGGCGATCGAATATTATGACTTCTTTGCAAAATGTACCGTCCCGGAAGAATCCCAACCACAAACTGGAAAATGAACGCATCCTGATATGCACCGATCTTGATCGCACATTACTCCCAAACGGCACACAACCGGAATCGCCTCTCGCCCGGGATCGTTTTCATCGCCTTGCCGCGCGTCCCGAAATAGCCACGGCTTATGTCACCGGACGTCATCGGCAACTGGTAGTTGCCGCCATCGATGAATATGCACTGCCTTTTCCCGATTATGTAATAGGTGATGTCGGTACCAGCATCTACAGCATCACGAACGAGCATTGGCATCTCTGGGATAGCTGGCAGAGTGAAATCGGTACAGGCTGGCATGGACTGACCCACGACGGTCTTGTTGCCATGTTCACTGATCTTGCTCCACTACAACTCCAGGAAGCCGAGAAGCAAAACACCTACAAGTCAAGTTATTACGTCGATCCCGCCGTAGATGTATCCCAGCTGTTAGCCGTGATACAGCAACGGCTGGATCAGAAACAAATTGCAGCCAGCCTGGTCTGGAGTATTGATGAGACCACCAATACCGGCCTGCTGGACATACTGCCGGCCGCCGCTACCAAACGTCATGCCGTCGAATTTTTAATGCACGAGGAAGGCTTTACCCTGGATGACACGGTGTTTGCCGGCGACAGCGGCAATGATCTGCCAGTCCTCACCAGCCCCATCCATTCGGTACTTGTTGCGAATGCCACAAAGGAAGTGCGCCAACAGGCGCTGCAAATGGCAGCCGCACAGGGCACACAGGATGCATTATATCTGGCACGTGGTAACCTATTAGGCATGAACGGGAATTACAGTGCCGGCATTCTCGAAGGTTGCGTCCACTATTTACCTCGCACTCGCGCCTGGATTGAGGAAGAAAAAACAACATGACAACTGATCCCCGGTCCTGTCCGTTGATTTTCGGTGAAGTTCTGTTCGATCAGTTCGAGGATGGCAGTTCAGTCCTCGGTGGCGCGCCGTTCAATGTTGCATGGCACCTGCAGGCCTTCGGTGCGCAACCTCTTTTCGTTAGCCGGGTGGGTGATGACAGTTACGGCCGCCGTATTCGTGATGCAATGCAGCAATGGGGCATGTCCACGGCGGGTCTGCAGAAAGATTCAACCTATCCAACCGGCCTGGTTACTATCCATATCAAGGATGATGAGCCAAGCTTTGATATTCTTGCAGATCGGGCCTACGACCATATCGCTGCCAATGCCCTGCCACCGATTAAGCCTTCCCTGATTTATCACGGTAGCCTGGCGGTCAGACATTCGGACTCGGCAATGGCTCTGGCAGACATCAAGCAACGTTTCGCTGCACCCGTCTTTATTGACGTAAATCTGCGCCCTCCCTGGTGGCAACAGACTACCCTGGAAACTCTGCTGCAACAGGCCAGCTGGGCCAAACTGAATGACAATGAAGTTGATATTCTGATCGAAGGCAAAGCAGCACCCGAGGATAAAGCCCGTGAGTTGCTGCAACGCTTCGAACTGGCAACAGTCATCCTGACATTGGGCGCAAAAGGAGCTTTGGCGATCACGCAGCAAAATGATCAGAGCAGTATCGCACCACCCCAAACTCTCGGCATCGTTGACACGGTCGGTGCCGGCGATGCTTTCTCCAGTGTCTGTATCCTTGGCTACCTTAATCACTGGTCCCTCGCGACCATTCTGGAACGCGCCCAGACTTTTGCTTCCGCGATTGTCCAGATACGCGGTGCGACCATCAGTGATAACGATTTCTATCAACCCTTCATTAATGACTGGCGATTGGATGTCTCATGAATAACCAACAAGATATTTTGCATGCGGCTTCCGACTTTATCCAAACCAATCGGTCCGTTGCGCACCACCTGTTCCATTATCTCAGCGCGATGGATCGACAGTTTCTGTTGCGTAGTGAACTTCTGGATGCTTTCGACCAATTGTGCAAGGAAGATTGTCCGGAGTTATGCGGCAGCCCTCTCGCCAAGCTGGTCAATAGTTGTCAGGAAGCCGCAATGGACACAAGCTGGATTTATCTGGCATTGCGTCCACGTATTGCTACCTGGATGTTTGTTCGCATTCATCTTGAAACCCTGCAAGCAGAGACGATACAGGTTGCGGATTTTCTTCGCTTCAAGGAACGGCTCGCGGCAGGCACAAGTGAAGATGACTGGGTACTGGAATTTGATCTGGCACCATTCTCCCGTGAATTTTATAAGCTGCGTGAAGCGAATTCGATCGGCCGTGGTGTGGAATTTCTCAACCGTCGCCTCTCCAGCCGACTGTTCGAAGAGCTGGGGAAAGGTGACAAACGTATTCTTGCGTTCTTGCAGGTCCACCGCTATCGCGATCAGCAACTCATGCTGAATGAAAGCATTGAAGATGTGCATGACTTGCGCAATGCCCTGCGCACCGCCGAATCCTATTTACAAAGCCAGCCTCAGGATAAACCGTGGGAAGATCTCTACCCCGAATTACGCAATTACGGATTCGAACCCGGCTGGGGTAACGATGTCGCAAGGATACGCGATACCATGCGATTGTTACTGGATATTCTGGAAGCCCCCTCTCCCAATAACCTGGAGGATTTTCTGGGCCGCATTCCGATGATTTTCTCGCTGGCCGTAATCTCACCACATGGCTACTTCGGACAATCCAACGTCCTGGGCCGACCCGACACCGGGGGCCAGGTAGTTTATATCCTGGATCAGGTCCGGGCGCTGGAAAAGGAAATGCGGAATCGTCTGTTGCAACAAGGGCTAAACATCGAGCCGCAAATCGTCGTGCTGACACGTTTGATTCCCACTGCCGAAGGATGTACCTGTAATGAGCGTCTGGAACCCATTGTCGGTACCCATAATGCACGTATTCTGCGAGTGCCATTTCGCAATCCCGACGGCGAAATCATTCCCCACTGGATATCACGCTTCGAGATCTGGCCCTACCTGGAACAATACTCCATCGAGGCCGAACGTGAGTTACTGGCGGAACTCAGCGGCCAACCGGACCTGATCATCGGTAACTATTCCGACGGCAATCTGGTAGCGTCACTGATGTCCCAGCGGTTGGGCATTACCCAATGCAATATTGCCCATGCCCTTGAAAAAACCAAATACCTCTATTCCGATCTGTATTGGCAGAACAATGAAGAACATTATCATTTTTCCTGTCAGTTCACGGCAGATCTGATTGCCATGAATACCGCGGATTTCATCATCACCAGTACCTACCAGGAAATCACCGGTACCCCTGACAGTGCCGGCCAATATGAAAGCTATGCCCTGTTTTCAATGCCTGGGCTGTATCGGGTGGTCCATGGTATCGATGTGCATGATCCCAAGTTCAACATTGTCTCTCCCGGCGCGGATGCAGATGTCTATTTTCCTTACACAGATACCGAGCGCCGGCTGACGCACCTGGCACAGGAAATTGAGGAACTGGTCTTCGGTCAGGAGGCGCATGATGACCGGCGTGGCGTTTTGACTGACAGGGAGAAGCCCATCCTGTTTACCATGGCACGGATGGACCACATCAAAAATATCACCGGGTTAGTGGACTGGTATGCGCAAAACGACGCCTTGCGCAATGAAGCCAACCTGCTCATTGTATCCGGTCATGTTAATCCGGAGCTTTCCAGTGATGCTGAGGAACGCGAACAAATCCACACCATGCATTCACTCATGGATCTGTATCAGCTGGACAATCAGGTTCGCTGGCTTGGTGTTCACCTTGAAAAATCAATGTCTGGCGAGCTTTACCGCTTTATTGCCGATAAAAGAGGTGCCTTTGTCCAACCCGCCTTGTTCGAGGCATTTGGACTGACGGTAATTGAAGCGATGAGTTCGGGCTTGCCGACCTTTGCCACTTGCTTCGGCGGCCCTCTGGAAATCATTGAGGAAGGCATATCCGGTTTTCATATTGATCCGACGCATGGGGAAGCCGCGGCAACGACGATGGCGAATTTCTTCAGCAAATGTCGTGACCAGAAGAATTACTGGGAACAAATCTCACACGGTGGCCTGGCCCGGGTTGAAGCGCGTTATACCTGGAAGAAATACGCCGAGCGTATGATGACCCTGTCACGCATCTACGGCTTCTGGAAATATGTCAGCCATCTGGAACGGGAGGAAACCCAGCGTTACCTGCAGATGTTCTATGGCTTGCAGTATCGTCCGCTGGCACTCGCCATGGCGAAATAACTGATTATAAAAACAGGCTGCACCCGTAAAAAGGTGCTGCCTGTGGTGTCCCGTTTATTTATTTAAAAATTTGCTGGAAAAAACTCTGCAGCTTCTGCCAGGATTCCTTATCCACCTCGGCATTGTATGCCAGCGGTAACTGGAATTTTTTACCGTTTGCCGTGGCTTCCGGATTGGTAAAACTGTGTTTGGCACCCGGGTAATTCACGAACTCGTAATCCACCCCGGCAGTATCCATTTCCTGTTTGAAGGCGGCAATCTGTTCCGGCTTGACAAACGGGTCGTCCGCCCCGTTCATCACCAGCACTTTGGCTTTTACCTTGCCCGCTTCCGCCGGGGCACCGGCACCCAGACTGCCATGGAAACTGGCGACACCATCCAGGTCCACACCACGCCGAGCCATGGCCAGCACCACGCCACCACCGAAGCAATAGCCGATCGCGGCAATTCGTTGTTTATCGGTCTGCGGTTGCTGTTGTAACAAGGTTAACCCTGCCATAAACCGTTGCTCGGCCACATCCAGATTCTTCATCACTTCACTGGAGAACTTGGAGGCATCTTCGGGATGTGAAGCCGTTTTGCCATCGCCATACATATCCAGCGCCAGAGCAATGTACCCCAGTTCGGCCAACATCCGGGCGCGCTTGCGAATATACTCATTCTGGCCCCACCATTCGTGGACCACCAGCACGCCGGGGCGCTTCGTCTTCTGGGCATCGTCATAGGCAAGATAACCTTTCAACTCCAGGCCATTTGTTGTGTAGGTAACTTCTTTTGTCACCACTTTCGCCTGTACCGTGGCCGCAAAGGAAAACAGCAGGAAAAAACACATCAAGCGTTTCATATTTTTCTCCTTGTTATGTCCGAATATTATTGTGTTTTTATTGATCGAATTACCGATGATGGGAGATTTGAAGTATAGCCGAAGAGGATGGTTTTTCTGTGAGAGGGGGGGAATCTCTGATGTGCACCGATGCTGGTCGGGAACCCCTGTTCAGCCCGCTAATTAATGCGACGTGTCACTCAGCCCAAATTCGCCATGCCACTGACCGTGGCGGAAATCAATGCGTAACCATTTGGGAACAAAAGCAGCCGACTTGACGATGGGAAAGTCGGTCAACGGTGGCTCATCGCCTTCATAATCCTTGCCACAGGCCTGGGTCATGACCGGTCGAAAATTTACCACCAGTTTATCCGACACGGCCACACCATCGCCATGCACCGCCTGATCATAAAACCGCACCTTGAACCGGATCAGGCAACTGAAATATAACTCCATCTCGGCATACAAGGGGGTACTCCGTGCAGCCAGTGCCTGTTGCGCCGCGGGACTGAGCTGCAGTTTGATCGGCTTGTTGGCAATCCTGATATCGGTCTCCATGTCGCCTCCTGATAGCGTACCTGGTTGTTCATTTTTGTTGTTTACAAAGCCTGCAATGCCGTGACGATCTCTGCCGGTTCCATGCGCCGGGTATAGTTCTTGTCGACATGGGCCGCGCGGATTATCCCGGCCTGATCAATCACGTAGGTGGCGGGTACCGGCAATTCAAAACTCTCCTCGCCATTGGCCGCCGGGATATCAATTCCCCACTGTGCATAGTACGGTCTTATCGCTTCGTCGACGACCATCACCAGGCCATATTCCCGCGTCACCTGATTGCCCACATCGCTCAATACTTCAAACTCCAGTTGATGCTCCCGGACGGTTTGCTGACTGACTGCCAGGGTCTCAGGTGAAATACCGACCAGCGTCGCGTCCAGAGCCTGCATTTCCGATAATTTGTCATGCAAGGCCTTGAATTCCAGGTTACAGAACGGACACCACCCGCCGCGGTAAAAACTCAACACTACCGGGCCGCGTTCCAGCAGTTCCGTTAAACTGGTTTCCCCTCCTTTGACATTGGGCAGCTGAAACGCCGGTGCATTATCGCCCACACCTTTGGCATGATCTGTGATATTCGAGTCCAGCAGGCGCTGGAATACCTCGCCCACCGTCTGCCGCACCTCCGGCGTCAGCCCGCCAATAAACGCCTCGACGGTTTCCTGGGTTTGCTGTGCCAGCGTTTTGTTCATCATGATCTCCAGCTTGTTCTAGATCAGGGTTAACGGGTTTACAGGCTGACTCAGGCCGTCAAGATCGAAGACCGTGGTCTGGCCGGTGGCGTGATCGGTCACCTCCATGCGGCTGGCGCGGGGAGTTTTAGCGACGATGGCAAAACCGGAAAAATGAATCGTGGTGAGGATCACGTCATCCTCATCCAGCAGCAGGACCTTGCGGGTCACCCGGTCCTGCAGGTCATACCAGGCGCGGATACGGCAGTAGCCGAGGCTACTGGCGATTCGCCCGTTACGCGCCTCGGCCTGCACGATCAGGTAGGCATGGCCTTCGATGGTTTCCCGGCCCAGGGTTTCCGTGGTGAAGTCCTCCGGCCCGATGTGGATCAGGGATGTCGGCGCATCCGCGCCAACAACCAGACTGGCGGTCAGTAACAGCACACAAACGATAAACAAGGTACGCACGGCTGTCTCCTTAATTTAGTCAGTTGTCTTACTAATTTTGTAGCAAAATAAAATCACACTGTTTCCAGCCAACGGCGCAACCGGCCGACCTGCTGCTCCACCATGGCCTCATCATTGAGGGCATTGGCCAGCAGGCTGATCCCCTGCAGGTTGGTCAGCAGCTCGATCGCCAGGGCACGGGCAGCCGCATGGCCCATGGCCGCGAACTGTCGTTCCACCCAGTCCAGTTGAAAGGTCAGGATCCGGCTGGCCTGCTCGGCCAGCGGACCGTCTTCCTTGCTCAACTCCTGGCACAGGCTGCCAATCGGGCAACCGGATTCGGCCAGGATTTTCTTGAACGACTCCAGATAATCCAGCAAGGCATTGAGGCGGGCCAAGGGGTCCGCAATCTCCGTGTCCCAGCGTTGAAACTGGGCCATGAAGCTTTCCAGGTGCTCCTTGATCACCGCCGCCGCGATATCGTCCTTGGTCTTGAAGTAGTAATACACGTTACCCAGCGGGACTTCGGAGCGTTGCGCGATCTCTGACAGCGTGGTTTGCCGGTAGCCCTGCTGATGAATCAACTCCCGGGCCGCCGCGAGCAGTTTTTCCCGTTTGTCGCTGGTTCTTGGCATTGGTGTCTTTAGTTAGTTGGATAACTGACTACAACTATAGGTCATTATTGTTGCCTGGCAAGGAAGTAAGGCGGAAAAAGTTAACCTAATCACACATAATGTATATGTGTATTTTCAGTAAGGCTCACTCCGGCCTCAGCGGATGATCTGTTTATCCCGCTCCCGCAGTAACTGGTCAGGAACTGGCACAGATCGATTTTTCCCGCGCTCAACACACCTGATATGGCGGAAACCGCCATCGCGACGATGGTGAATCAGAGCAACACCGTTTCCTGTGGCAGGGTGTGGTCTCAGTGAACAAACGTGGCTGCTCTGAATAACTGGACACAGGAATGATAATCCCGGCTGCAAAATATCATCCGGGGTGTCGTCGTCGCAACGACACCACTTATTACTGTGATACTTAGGACGATACCTCTAGCTTTCGTACTTGAACGAAACTTTAATTTTCGCCCGATAAGCCTTGATAGTACCATCCTCGATTTGCACATCCAGCTCGGAGACTTCCGCAATACGAAGATCCCGCAGTGATTCGGAAGCGCGCTTCACCGCCACGGCAGTGGCCTTCTCCCAGGATTCACTACTTGTCCCTACCAGCTCGATGACTTTGTAAACGCTCTCTGCCATGTCGGTCTCCTTATGATGTCGATGAACAGCATTGTGGTCGGATTACTTCAAGCCACGTTAGCATTTTTCCAGTAGTTCTAATTCTGGTTGAATATAAAGAAAGCGCAAATCCGGATATCTGTAAATCACTCAGTTCCCTGGCGATACAGTTGTGATGTGTCTGCAAAAATCAAATATTCAGTGATGCCCTGGGAATCCATCCTGAAAATATTTGAAAAAGGCACCGTCAATACCGTACCGTCATTACGTGTATACGAGACAAGACCATGGCATACCATCCCACCCGGCACATCCCAGTTATCATTTATCTGATGCGACAGCGCATGAATTGAATCAAAGAATCCACCAACATATTGCCTGATATCACTCACACCGGTCACAACCGGTCCGTTCCCGAATCGAAACATGCAGTCAGGCGCCAGAAAAGATATAAACTTGTCAGTGTCCTTATCGTCAATCGCTTTGAATAACTCATGAATCATCAATCATTCTCCCTGGCGGCAGGATTACGAACGGTTTAACGACGTAGTTTGCATCCGAATGAACGCCATATTATTCGTTAAGTTTTTTGTTGTGCAGTAAACCAACAATAATGCCATAACAGACAAACTCAACAGCACCAAACACAAACCACTTGGCGGCTAGTGACGCAGGTACTGGATAAACAAGATATTGGTTTAAATCCACAAGCAGGCCAGCGATAATTGCAAATATTAGACCATGCTGTATTCCTTCCTTTACCCCACCTTCTCGAACATAGTGATTGAATGACAATACAAATATAATAGCGATGCCCAGCATTAAAATTAATGCGACAGCCATGTTGCGCTCACTAGCGGGACGCGCAAACTCTGTTAATGCAAGGTTGGCACCTTTGAGGATGACCATATGAACCAGACCATTCCAGAGTAATGCAAAAACAAAAATCACAATAACAGAGATGATTATTCTTTGCCGTGACATGACAATACTTTTATCGCATAACAGTTGCATGAGGGGAGCGAAAATCAACGCTTTTGAGCGTCACAGTGAGCGAAGCGAATGACTCAATGCACTTGTTAGGCATGTTATTTCCTGACGAATATCACCATTGATGAGGTTCAATTGTACAATGAATTAAAATAATTTCGCCTTCGTTATTCTTTAAGCCGAAACTTTTTGGAATTCCTTTTTGGACTCGATCAGTCTTTGCCAATGCTCAACTGTAATTGGCTTGTCTGGAACTGCCGTCTCCTCGTCGACCACAGCCAACACATCGTGAAACGGTAGAACTTTTCTGTGATGAACAAACACGCCCCGCACCTGTACTACTGCGCAAAGCTTTTCTGCTGCGAAAAACCGGTGTTCTGTATACCAATACTTGTCGTCCCAATGGGTAAACCGCGTTAAGACTTCAAACTGCTGAAAAGGATTTATCGGTTTGAAGTAACTTATTTCCTGAGCTTGTGCTATGGGTAGCCACTTTCGTTTGAGCAGTTTAAACAAGGCGCCGACCTGGCCCATGTAGTAAAACCGACTCACATCACACAATGAAAAATACCGTGAATTGGTCAAATGCAGATTAAAATCACAATCCAGTGGCCAGACACGGTACTTCATACGGCTCTCATCGAGCAGGCCAATCTTGTTCACAACCATGCTTCTCAACAGCATCAACAACAACCTGAAATACAAGTTCATTGAGACCTCCTTCTCTCCAATGATTTAATCCGTACCTAACTACAATCAAGGGTCGAAAAGTCTGAAGTAAAACGGATTTTCAGGACCAATAAAAATTTGTTTTGTTCAACAACAATCGCTTACATACGTGTTATTGGACACTTGCGTAACAAACCCAAACGCGACTTTTTATAAAGCTATTTATTCTCCGTTGGCGGTGCACTCGCCTGTTCCGGAGCTTGACCCCTTCTCGGTTTGCGTCGTTTGACTTCCAGATGTTGCCAGATCGCGGTGGTGGTAAAGCATTGCCAGCCCCAACGCAGCCAGCGCAACAACGACACGGCCAGCCACAAGGCCCAGGCCAACATGAGCAGACGATATACCAGTAAGGGCATACTCAATACCCAGGGTTGTGGCAGATGAGCCGCACTACGATCCTGATACCAGTTGAGTTCATAGGCGCTCGACTGGTTACCGGAGACATGCATTTCAGGTGTCCCCAGCAAGCCTTGTTCCACGGCAATAAACAGGAACGCCAACGCAAACAACGTCATCACCACCAGCCCGATCTGCATGCTGTCAAACAGGAACGGTGTCGGGAGTTTCTCTAACCGGCAGCGTACCCCCAACAACATGAGCCAGATCACGATAAACGCCGCCATGAACAATGACACCTGGCTCAACCCGATTCCCAGCAATAACCACTGCCAACTCTTCAAGGGTGTTAATGGCACCCGTCCCAATCCCAGCGCGATCAGCAGCAGAACGATCAACACGCCCCAGAACAGCACCGCCGGGCCCATGCGGGGGCCACCGGTAAATATCAGCCAGCGATCCTGGCCCAGGTTCATTCTGATCGTGGCGTTGGTACTGTTACTGCCGAGATCCACCGCGGCGTTCCGGTACAGGCTGGTGATCCCCTGCGGCAGTCGCCAGCTCAGACTGATGCTCTGTTTACCCGGCACCACCGGCAGAGTCACGCTGTTGCCTTGTTGTCGAATCGGCTGGGTCACGCCATTGATACTGACGGACTGCAACCGCGCACTTGCGGGCAACTGCAGGGTATGTTGTCCGCCCTGGCTGCTGCGCAGACTGAAATCAAGCGTGGCATCCGTAGCACGTTTACCGGGTTTGAGGTGTAACTGGCTATCGTCGATGGTGAGGGTTTTGCCATCGATGCCTTCCGGTTTGGTAATGGCCAACGTGACGCTTTCTCCCGGCCAGGGACGCCATTCCGGTAACCAGTTCTGTTGCTGGTCCTGATGATGCACCACCGGGACCCCCTCTGCCTGCATGTGCCAGACCGGACTGACATTCACTCGCCACACTTCCAGCCAGTCCGTGAGATCGGGTGCCGTGAGACTGATGTCTGTCTGCCGGTCGAGCACCGACATCCAGCGATAGACCGACTGGTCGGACGCCATGTTGACCAGTACCCGGTTTTGCTTCACCCGGACGCCTTCGGGGCTGATGGGTGACTCACCCGCCAGCAAGGGGATCTCCAGGACGACCGGGCTTCCCGGCGGTGAGGCCCTGACCACACGGGTTTCGACATGCCATTCGAGTCCCAGGTGCAGGGTGCGCTCCACTCGCACAAACGGTGGCAAGGCACCCGGCTCGAGCGTCACCTGGTGCGGCGGCTCCCCGTCAGCCCGAATGCGGGTCAACTGTAACTGGGGATCGACCTGACCGTTCTCATGCACCCCTTCGACGCTCCAGCCTTCGGCCTCGACCCTGACGTAGTGCGGCGTGAGGGGTAAGGGCAAGGCAAAATCTGTCCGCGGCGGCACCCTACCAGTCAGCTCGACCTGGTGCCGCCCCGGTGCCAGGCCCAGCCACAGTCCGTTACCCGGGGCACGAGTCAAACTTTGCGCCGGCTGGCCGTCAACCAGCACCCGGCTCGGCATCCAGTGCTGGGCATGCGACGGCAACGGCACCGCCACCTGCTGTTGGGCATGGATTTCCAGGCGGAGGGATAACCGGTCCGGAGTGATCACCAGCCGCATGCGCGGTGACTGGGCACAGGTCGGTAAACACTCCGGTGCGGCGAGCAGGCGTTGCTTCAGTTGCTGCAGGAGCTCCGGAGGTGGCGTGGTGTCATTGGGCAGGGGTTCGGCGGCATCAGCCGTTTGCGGCCCGTTCCCCAGTAGCCCGATCAGGCCGCACAACAGGATGGCAGTGCTACTGCTGAAGGGATTGCTAAAACGCATGCCCTTGCCACGCTGCAACATCACGCCAAACATCAGGCCACCCAGCAGGATCACCAGGCCCACGCGCAGAAAATTCAACAGCATGTTGACTATCGGCGGCAACAGCACCAGGCCCACCTGTTGCTGGCGTTCGACCGGGCCGTTCCAGCTTAACGGGATGCGCGTCCATTGCCATTGCGGTAACCCCGGACCGGTTTGCACATTGGCGCCGGGATCAATCTGGGTAAGATCCATGCCCTTGTCATACGACGAATAGGCATCGAGGCGTTCTAAATCCGGCCGCATTTTCTTTGCTTCGCGCGGTGCCTCGGCCTCCTGCATGGCTTCAGCCTTGCGGCGCGGCGCCGCGGAACTCACGGCAAGGGTGGTCGGCGTCATGCTTTGCCAGGGACGCTCCAGTTGTGGATACAGGCCGAGGCGCACCTGCTGCACGGCAAAGGGAATCACGATCAGCGCCAGACCGAGCAAACTCAGATTGCGATACCAGATCACCACGCGGTGGAAATTGCCGCTGGGTACGACCCGCAATAGTGCGATGGCGATCAACACATTCACCCACACGAACTGCGGTGCCAGGGGCTGATGCCAGACCAGGGTCAGAGTGGTTAATGCGAGCAGCCCCCAGCGCCAGTTCCACAAGCGCAGGATTGCCAGTGACAGGATCAACACCATGAACAGATCCAGCAGGGTCCAGCGTTGCAGCCAGGTCTGGGGGACGTTATCCACCCCGCTGGCTGAGAACAATAACCAACCCGGCGGTAAATTCAGTTCAGCCGTGACGCGATGAAAATCCTGGTCCCACCCGGTCGCGGGGATCCGACCCAGCTGGGCAGTATAACGACTGTCGGCACTGAGATTGATCGCCCCGCGGCGCACCTCAACCCCTTTCCGGGTTGCGCCGGGCAAATGGGTGATGAACTGGGGCACCCCATCAATGTCAACCCGGCCCAGATCGATCTCCGGCCGGGTCTCGAGACGCCAGCCCCGGGTCATGCTACCGGTAATTTTGTCGTGCAGGGTATAGCCCTGACCGTTGAAGTCGAGCCACAGGGTACGATGCAGGCTGAGTTTGTCGGGTTCGGGTTCCGGATCGCCGCGCCGAATCACTTTAAATTGCAGCGTGTCATCGGGATGCATCAGGTATGCCGGCAAGGATTGCCAGGCTTCAGGGAGACTGGTCTGGCGCGGATCAACACTGACACCCTCCACCTCGACCAGGCGTAAATGATTGCGGGCAGCGAAGACCCAGACTTCCTGTTGTGGCCAGGGAGCCGCTGCAGCTGGCAGTGACAGGCTGGTGGTCTCTCCCGGCTGGCGTGCTTCCAGCTCGATCGCCCAGCTGCCGGGGCGCAGCTGCACCCGCAGGTGACCATCCGGTTCCAGTCGCGCCGGCAGGCGACTGGTGAGACGCATGGGTATCATGTCCGGCAGCAGGGCCGGTCCCAGCACTACTTCCCGCTGGGCACCGGCCACATCCAGTTGCAATCGGCTCACCACCCGTAGCGGCATCTCATCGATGACCTGGCGAAATACCTGCAGTTCGAGCTTGTCACCTTCGCCCGCACCTTTCTTGCCGGTATCCCGTTCGCGTAACCAGAGTCGGCCGTTTCGGGCCAGATCGGGAAACTGCACCGGCTGGTTGTTCACGCTCAATGACACCAGCCCGGTCTCGGGTGGAATCTGCAGGGCTTCCGGCAGATTGTCCCAGACAAATTCACCACTGATGCGATAACGCCCCGGCTCGAGGCGGATGGCAGGACGTTGCTGCCGCGCTATCACCAGTGCAGGTTGTTCATTGAGCCTGACTGCCTGCGGCCAGTGTTGCTCATCCCCTGGCAGCATGATCCATGTTTCCTGGTACACCTGCCACTGCTGGGTGAACCGGCCCCGCGTGTTAGTCAATGCCAGTGATAATTCACTTGGCCAGGCACAGGTACGCTGCCTGTGGCTGGAATAAACAAAGGGACATTGATAGTCCGACTCGCCATACAACACCCACTTGGTCCAGGGCTGCAACGGCTCGGGCACATCTTCGGGGGCAAGCGGCTGAGCGACAACACCGGACTGAAATAGCAGCAGAAAAAGCAAACCCGTGAGACATTTCATTCTGGTTGATCTCTTTTTGTTATTCGAGGTAATGCAACATGTGAACCACCGGTTGAAAAAGTTATCGCCACGACAACGAATAACATCCATGCACTTTTCTGTTAAGCCGATACGCGGCCCTATCAACTGGAGTTAAGATGTAAACGGAACAAAGGGAACGCGCTGTCCGGTAAGACACGCAGCAGCACGCATGCCAATCCCGGTTGCCTATGGTCTGCACAAATGCACTGACTCGAAGACAGGCAGTACGCATGACGACAAGTTGTCGCAAGAATACGGCTTCACCCATGTCCCTGGTGGTTTATATTCAGGTTACGGGCAAAGCCTAGCCCCGTTGCAGATGAACCGCAACGGTAAAGTCTGGCAAAAATAGTTGCTGGATTTATTAAACGGGTTGTACGTTGGTAGCCTGCATACCTTTCGGACCTTTCTCGGCCTCGTAGGTAACAGCCTGACCTTCACTCAAGGTCTTGTAACCACTACTTTGAATTGCGGAATAATGTACGAATACATCTTCACTACCGTCTTCCGGTGCAATAAAACCGAACCCTTTGGAATTGTTGAACCATTTGACCGTGCCGTTCAGCATGTCTCCACCCTCGTGTATCGCTTATTGGAAATGTTACAGTTACTGCCTTCCAGTAGGGGAAGTTGCTTTGAAAGTCTGATGAACTTCGTAAACTTACCACTGCTTGAAAAACAATACTTGACAGTATAGCCAAACAATTATGTGAATGAACTGTTTTTTATGAACTTTTTTTAAAATCCTGGCGTTATATTATGAGATTATTACCATTCTTTAATATTGCCCACTGGCGCATGGTTATTCTCCTGACCAATAATGTCCCGCTATGACATCCCAACGAATCGAAGCATTTAATCTTGCACCGGGCCGCATCCTGGCGCGTAAATATGAAGTGCTCGGTCTGCTCGGCGCCGGTTGGGAAGGTGAGGTTTATCTGATTCGGGAAGTCGCCACCGGTATCGAACGCACTGCCAAACTGTTTTTTCCACAGCGCAACATCCGCGACAAGAATGCCCTGTTCTATGCCAAGAAGCTGCACAAGCTCCGCCATTGCCCCATCGTGATTCAATACAGCGCGCGTGACAGTATCACGGTCAAGGGTGATCCCGTAACGATACTGATTTCAGAATATGTGGAAGGGGAATTACTGAGCCAGTTCATTGCGCGCCAGAAAGGCAAGCGCTTGACGGCGTTCCAGTCCCTGCACCTGTTACATGCGTTGGCCTGCGGAATGCAAAATATTCATGACATAGGGGAATACCATGGCGACCTTCACTCCGACAATATCATCGTACAACGCTATGGTCTCAAGTTTGAACTGAAGCTGGTGGATCTGTTTCACCTTGGGGCACCCAAGAAGGAATTGATCCACACCGACACGGTGGACATGATTCATATCCTGTATGAAGCATTGGGTGGTCAGAAATTTTACGCCCAGCAACCCGCGGAAATTAAGGCCATCATCAACGGCTTGAAGCGTTCCCTGATTTTGAAAAAGTTCAAAACCGCGGGTGAACTGCGCCGTTACCTCGAAACCATGCAGTGGGACTAATCCGTTTTTTTTGGTAGTAGCCGTTAATGGATATCACTCTGAAGAAACCGCAAAGCTATTCACAGGCTGATTTTGACCAGCCGAAGTCATCCCGCTTTCTGGGTGGTGAGGCCACGTTGTTCACTGCACGGGCGCCGGACAAGACCACCCCCAATGAAGACTGCCTGGGACTCCTCCCTTTTGATGCCGACAGTGGCGTCTTGATAGTGGCAGATGGACTGGGTGGCTTACCCGCCGGCTCGACCGCTTCGCAACTGGCCATAGACATCATGTCTGAGGTGCTAACAGAGGCTGCCGCAAGTGAAACGCCGTTACGCGATGCCATTCTGAATGGTATCGAACAAGCCAACCAGGCCATCCTGGCCCAGGCCAGTGGCATGGCCACCACCCTGGCGGTGGTGGAAATTCAGGGCCAGACCATCCGGCATTACCACGTCGGGGATGCGATGATCATGGTCAGCGGCCAGCGGGGTAAGGTCAAAGCCTATACCGTGTCCCATTCTCCGGTAGGGTACGCCGTGGAAGCCGGCATGC
Source organism: Thiohalomonadales bacterium (assembly GCA_040235565.1). Classification (GTDB taxonomy): domain Bacteria; phylum Pseudomonadota; class Gammaproteobacteria; order UBA6429; family Thiohalophilaceae; genus JAHEIJ01. The sequence continues at coordinate 67,266 of JBECLA010000043.1, forward strand.
TGGATGTGGATGAAGCAGTACACCATGAAGAACGCCATCTTGTCTCCAACGTCGTCGGGGCGACGGACATGCATATCAGCATCGGCAGCAGCCTGCAGCTGGCGCGGCGCGATACATTGTTGCTGGCGAGTGACGGGTTGTTTGACAATCTTTATCGCGAGGAAATCGTGGAACTGATCCGCAAAGGCCCGTTGTCGGCAGCGGCGAGGCAACTGGTGACACGATGCCATGAGCGCATGCAGCATCCCCGGCCCGGTCTGCCGTCGCACGCTGATGATCTGAGTTTTATCCTGTTTCGGCTGAATGCCTGATAAAAAAACACCGGGCTAAGACCCGGTGTGTTCGTCGCTATTGATACGCGGACTGTCAGGTCTTGCGATAGATTTCCCCACCGCTTTGACGGAACTCGTCGGCTTTTTCCTTCAGACCTTTCTGCATGGCTTCATCCAGTTGTACGCCCTGTTTGTCGGCATACTCCCGCACTTCCTGGGTGATCTTCATGGAACAGAAGTTGGGCCCACACATGGAACAGAAGTGGGCGACCTTGTGGGCTTCCTTGGGCAGGGTCTCATCATGAAATTCCCGCGCCCGGTCCGGATCCAGACCCAGGTTGAATTGATCTTCCCAACGGAATTCAAACCGCGCCTTTGACATGGCATTATCGCGGATCTGCGCACCGGGATGACCCTTGGCCAGATCTGCCGCATGGGCCGCCAGCTTGTAGGTGATGATGCCTTCCTTCACATCATCCCGATTGGGTAAACCCAGATGTTCCTTGGGTGTGACATAGCACAGCATGGCCGTGCCATACCAGCCGATCATGGCGGCACCGATGGCCGAGGTGATGTGATCGTAGCCGGGCGCGATATCCGTGGTCAGCGGTCCGAGAGTATAGAACGGCGCTTCCTGGCAAACTTCGAGTTGTTTATCCATGTTTTCCTTGATCATGTGCATCGGTACATGCCCCGGGCCTTCGATCATGGTTTGCACATCGTGTTGCCAGGCAATCTCGGTCAGTTCACCCAGTGTTTCCAGTTCCGCGAACTGGGCAGCGTCATTGGCATCGGCAACCGAACCGGGCCGCAGGCCATCCCCGAGCGAGAAGGACACGTCGTAGGCCTTCATGATTTCGCAGATTTCCTCGAAATGGGTGTAGAGGAAACTTTCCTGGTGATGGGCCAGGCACCACTTGGCCATGATGGAGCCTCCGCGCGACACGATGCCGGTGACCCGTTTGGCGGTGAGCGGGACGTATCGCAACAACACGCCGGCATGAATGGTGAAGTAGTCCACCCCCTGCTCGGCCTGCTCGATCAAGGTGTCACGGAACAGTTCCCAGCTGAGTTCCTCGGCCTTGCCATCCACCTTCTCCAGTGCCTGATAAATCGGCACGGTACCAATGGGCACCGGACTGTTACGGATGATCCATTCGCGGGTTTCGTGAATGTTTTTGCCGGTGGACAGATCCATGATGGTGTCGGAACCCCAGCGAATGCCCCAGGTCATTTTGTCCACTTCTTCCTCGATGGATGAGGTGATGGCCGAATTACCCAGGTTACCGTTGATCTTCACCAGGAAATTGCGGCCGATGATCATCGGCTCCAGTTCCGGGTGGTTGATGTTGGCCGGAATAATGGCCCGGCCGCGGGCCACTTCATCGCGCACAAATTCCGGGGTAATGGCTCGCGGCAGGTTGGCACCCCAGCTCTGCCCGGGATGCTGCTCCGCCAGCCAGTCCTGATATTGTTCCAGCCGCATGTTCTCGCGGAGTGCCACGTATTCCATCTCGGGGGTAATGATCCCCTTTCTGGCGTAATGCATCTGGGTCACATTGGCCCCGGCCCTGGCGCGACGGGGCTGACGTTTGTGATGTTCAAAACGCAGATGATCCAGTTCGGGATCCGCGGCACGCCGGCGTCCGTACTCGGACGTCTGCTCGGCGAGAATTTCACTATCACCCCGCTCCTCGATCCAGATGCTGCGCACATCGCCCAGGCCCTTGCGAATGTCGATCCTGACCGTCGGATCGGTGTACGGGCCGGAGGTGTCGTACACCGTCACCGGCGGATTCTGTTCCGCACCCTTGTCGGTGACGGTGTCGGTCAGGGTGATTTCACGCATGGGCACCCGCATGTCCGGGCGGCTACCCTGGACATAAATCTTGCGGGAATTGGGGAACGGCTGGACGGAGGCGTCATTGATACGCGCCGTCTTGCTCAAAAATTCTTCAGGAATGGCACTCATGGTCGTTGTCCTGTGGTCATACATTCTGGCCAGTGACCCGGGAGTTACGGAGTGAACCGCAGTCCCTACGCCGGGTTTAGCCGGATCAGGTTCTAAGGGTATTTCTCAGCCCGCAGCTGGTTAGCGGGGCACCCCTCGCAGTCGAATAAAACACGTTACTGGAATGCTGGGTTATTTGCAATAGACCGAATACTAAGCTGTTGAATAGATAAAAACTATTTATTCTCTGGCAGGCTGAATACACCTTTTGTTACCTTGTCAGTGCTGCCTAAACCTCGTACTCTTGAACGCTCCATACTGGCTGCAACTAACTGCAAGAGAATAATCATGAGCGAAATGAACCTGGACCAGGCCCGTTACAACATGATCGAACAGCAGATCCGCCCCTGGGAAGTGCTGGATCAGCGGGTGCTTGACCTTCTGGGCACGGTGCCGCGTGAAGATTTTGTTCCTCCGGCTTACCGCAACCTGGCCTTCGCCGACATCAACATTCCACTGGGAGAGGGCCAGGTTATGATGTCGCCCAAGGTGGAGGCACGCATCCTGCAAGCCCTGAATCTCCAGGAAGATGAGTCCGTACTGGAAGTCGGCACGGGCAGCGGTTACGTCACTGCCCTGCTGGCCAGCCTGGCCAAACACGTCATCAGCGTCGACATCAATCCCGAGATGACGCGTCAGGCCGGGGAAAAACTGACCCTGCACGGAATCAGCAATGTCACTCTCGAAACCGGTGACGCAGCGCGGGGCTGGGATACTCAGGCTCCCTATGATGCCATCGTGATTACCGGTTCCCTGCCGCTCCTGCCGGACACTTTTAAACAAGCCTTAAAGGTTGGCGGCCGCCTGCTCGCCATCGTCGGTGACTCGCCGGTCATGAGCGTGGTGTTGTTCACGCGCGTGGGTGAAGCCGAATGGGCCCAGGAAACCCTGTTTGAAACGGATTTGCCTGCATTGGTCAACGCCCCCCAACCCGAGCGCTTCAGTTTGTAAACAGGCTGGTATCAACGAACCGGATGCGCCGTTTTACACCACGGGAATTGCAGCAATACCTGAAACAAACGGCAACCCCTCCGCTGCTACTTGATGTACGGGAAGAATGGGAATATGAATACTGTCATATCGACGGCTCGATTTTGATCCCGATGGGACAGGTGCCGGCCCATCTGGAGGAACTGGACAA
>JBECLA010000057.1:0-7087 GCA_040235565.1 Thiohalomonadales bacterium
TGATGCATCCCGACCTGCAGATTGGCGGCTTCATCGGAAGTGGTGATGGTCTGGCGCGGCAGACGCAGGCGAATATCATATTTACGGTCGCCATCAAGAAAATCAGACACCACCAGGCCATCCAGACCAACCTGCAATGCGCGGGCGATCGCATCAGGACGAATGTCCAGATCCGCGGCGCGTTCCCGATCAATTTCGACGACCAGCTCTTCCTGCAGGTTTTCATAATTGTGTTCTATGTTGCGCAGGCCTTTGATCTTTTTAATTCGCTCTACCACCAGGTTGCCGAGTTGCTCAAGGGTATCAATATCATCCCCCTGGATGCGGATACTGATATCATCGTCACCCCGTCCCAGGCGTAAACCCCGAATGCCCTGCACCCGCATATTGATGCGATAACCGACGAGTTGCATGGCGGCGATTTTTGCCTGCATTTTGCGGACCCATTGCTGACTGCTGAGCTGACGTTGGCTGCGCGGAATCAGTTGCAGATAGATACCGCTGGAATTACTCGAGATGTATTCAGATCGACCAAAGATCCGACCCCCGACAGTGGTAAAGACCGATTCAACCTCGGGCTGGGAAACAAAGAGTTCTTCCAACTGTTTGACGAGGGCATCCATGTCATCGAGTTGCGTACCGCTATCCCCTCTGATGCTGATATTAATCCGGCCCTCATCCAGCTCCGGCAAGAAGATCTTTTTGTCCTGCAAATGGTAAAAGTAAAATATGCCTGCCATAAACAGAGACAGCAACACAATTAGCGGTACCTTCGGTCTGGCGATCAGACCCCCGACAAATCGGGTGTAGTTTGTTTGCAGCCTGGTAACGAATGCGTCGATCCGTGCCGGCAGTCCCTGGCTGATAACTGATCGGTTAATGGTACGGGCACCCAGCGCAGGTACCAGCGTTAACGCCACCACGAGCGAGGACAGGATTGCGGCGGAGAGGGTGGCGATCAATTCATTGAACAACAGACCGATCAGGCCTCCGATGAACAGAAACGGCAAAATGGCAGCGAGGTTGGTAGATGTCGCCGCGGTAATCGCGCTGGTGATTTCCCCGGCGGCATTCACCGAAGCCTCTTCATTCGGTTCCCCCATTTTCTGGTGCCGGGTCATGTTTTCCAGCATCACAATGGTGTTGTCTACCAGCATCCCGACCCCAACAGCCAGGCCGCCCAGGGTCATGATATTCAGCGTCAAATTGCTGAGCGCCATAATGACAAAGGTGATGAGAATGGCGAGCGGGATCGAGAGGCCGATGATCAGGGTCCGACGGATGTCACCGAGAAACAGATAAACCACCAGCATGGCGAGCAGGGCACCGGTGATCACGGCAAAGCTCGCATTGCGCAACGCATGCCGGACATAGATGGATTGATCCGATACGGTCGCAATACGAATATCATCAGGAATGATGTCCTGTGCCTTTAACCAGGCAAGCCGATCTTTGGCGACATCCACCACCGCCACGGTATTTGCCGTCGGCTGTTTCTGAATGGAAAGCTTGATCGCCGGTTGTCCATCAAGCCGCACCCGCAGCCGCTCGTCTTCATGCGTATCCCGCACCGTGGCCACATCGCGGATGCGTAAGGGGGTCTTGCTGCGGTTGTCGCGTTCGGGATAGAGTGGCAGATTACCCAGTTCTTGCGGATCGATGATACGACCTGTTGCCCGGGTGCTGAGTTCACGATCCGCCAGCAGCATGCGACCGCCGGGGAATTCACGGTTTTCCTCTGACAAGGCCGCGCGGACGTCTTCAAAAGTGAGCCCCAGACTGGCAAGCCGTTCCTGATCGACAATGATCTGGATTTCCCTGACGTTGCCGCCACCGACTTCAGTTGATGCCACACCCGGCAAGTTCAAGAACCACTTGGAGAAGTCATAGTCGACCCAGTCACGTAACCGGGTGGACGGACGCAGATCCGAACCGACAGCCAGTTCCAGCACCGGGATCTGCGAAGGATCGCGTTTGTAGATAATCGGCGGATCGATGGTCTCCGGCAAAAAGCGCTTGGCCCGATCCAGACGGGTACTCGCATCACGCAGTGCGATATTGATGTCGGTGCCGTAGGGGAAGCTCAGGTCGACCTCACTTCGCCCTTCACTGGTGGTGGACTGGACGGCGATTGCATCCTCGGTAATCGCCAGTTGTTCTTCCAGTTGGCGGGTGATTTGATCTTCCATGATGCGTGCCGGCACACCGGGGTCGAGAATTCGCACCCGTACTTCCGGATAAATGATATGCGGTAACAGATCGATCGCCAGCCGATCCACCGAGAACAGGCCGAGTACCACGACTGTCAGGGCCAGCATCACCACGGAAATGGGGCGTCTTACTGACCAGGAAGCGAGTCCTCCGCTGCGAAACCGTTGCCGCATAATTACTCCGTCGGCGTGGCAGTGGCTGGTTCGGTCTCGACCGGAATAACTTTTTTCCCCTCGCGCAGACCAATGAACCCTTTGACGACTACGGGATCATCAACCTCAATCCCGTCAAGAATTTCCATCTGGTTGCCCAGCAGAATACCGGTTTCCACCCGTACTGTTTCCACGGTGTTATCCGCTTTAAGCCGATACACAAATTCACCCTGGTTATCATGACGAATGGCGGCAAAGGGGATATTCCGACGTGGGGTGGTCTGGGTATTCACCGTGACACGACACAGTTGACCCGGGCGGGCGCCAGCGGGAATCGTGGCAAACTGCATTTCCATCATGCCCTTACGGGTCTGGGGATCAATGGTGGGAAAGATACGCTTCACTGTCGCGGGATACTGTTGTTCTCCCAGCGCATCAATGCGGACTTGTACCACATCGCCGGTATTGATATTACTCAGCAACAGTTCTGAGACCGGGATGACGATTTTGATTTGCGCCGGATCAAACAGGGTCAAGATATGACTGTGAACCGGGACCACATCACCGGTTTCTTTCAGGCGTTCGCTGATGATACCGCCAAATGGTGCCTTGATACGCGTGTGGGCCAGGCGGGTTTCCAGTAAGGAAACTTCTGCCTTCGCCAGTTCCAGCGCCGTATCAGCCCGCGCCAGTTCATCTTCCGAAGCGAGTTTTTTGCGAAACAGGCTGTCGATACGCTTGACATCAACCTGTGCTTGCTTGAGGGTGGCAGTAGCCTTTTTGAGCTCAGCCTGAATCAGGCGGTCATCGATGCGGGCGAGAATCGCCCCTGCTTCAACCGCGTCGCCTTCATAAAAAGGTAATTCCACAATGCGGCCTTCTTCTTCATTGAAGATGTGGACGGTGGTTACGGCTTGCAGTGAGCCGGTTAAAATGCGGTGCGCGATCAATGGGCTGCGACTGACTGTCGCAACTTGCACCGGTGTCGGCGTTGAGGCGCGGGAGACAGGTTGTTGGGCTTTGTCACAACCGGGCAACAGCAACAACACGAGCGGTAATAGATAGATTCTCATCATTCTCCACTAAAATTCAGGGGAATCAGCAGGTGCCGTTACGGCGCCAAAGTTATGATAATATTGCAATTTTCCGCTCAATCATAGAAATATTATGGTTCATTATCATTACACCACCGCGCCGCATGCCGGGCGCCAGGATTTGCGCAATCTCAAGCGCATGTTTCCCTATATCTGGGAATACCGCGGCCGGGTGTTGCTGGCGCTGGTCAGCCTGATCCTGGCCAAGGTGGCTACCGTGGGAGTCCCGCTGATACTGAAGGAAATCGTCGATGTCCTTGATACCGTCGAGGGGGCAGTCGTCGCCTTACCGATTGTGCTGTTTCTGGCCTATGGTGCCTTACGCCTCAGCAGTTCGCTGTTTAATGAAATGCGTGATGCCATCTTTGCGCGGGTTCGTTATCACGCCATGCGTAATTTGTCGAAGCAGGTCATGACTCACCTGCATGAATTGTCGTTGCGTTATCACCTGGAACGACGCACCGGTAATATCTCCCGGGATCTCGAACGGGGCACCCTGAGCATCAGTTCCATCCTCAACTATCTGGTGTTCAATATTCTGCCTACCGCGGCGGAATTCATACTGGTGGCGATCATTCTGCTCGGGCAGTATGAATGGCATTTTGCCCTGGTCACCTTCGCTACTGTGACAGTGTATATCGCCTTTACCCTGGCGGTGACGGAATGGCGCATGCATTTCCGTCACACCATGAACCGGCTTGACTCAGAGGCCAATGGTCAGGCCGTGGACAGCTTGTTGAACTACGAAACGGTCAAGTACTTCAATAACGAAGCCTTTGAACTCAAGCGTTATGACAATACCCTGGCGGGGTGGGAAGAGGCCGCGGTGAAGAGCCAGACCTCCATGTCGTTATTAAACTTTGGCCAGGGCGGGATCATTGCCATCGGACTCACGCTGATCATGATCTATGCCGGCAACGGCGTCGTGGCGGGAACCATGAGCCTGGGTGACCTGGTACTGGTGAATACCCTGATGTTGCAATTATTCATGCCGCTCAATTTTCTCGGCATCATCTATCGCATGTTGAAGCATACCCTGGCGGATATGGACCTGGTACTGAAACTGCTGGATCGCAAGGTGGAAGTCGAAGACAGGCCGGACGCCAAACCCTTAACCATCAGGCAACCCACCGTGCGATTTGAAAATGTGAGTTTCGCCTATCAGGCCGATCGTCCCATCTTGCATGATGTGAATTTCGAAATTCCGGCCGGTCAGAAAGTGGCGGTGGTGGGTCCTTCCGGGGCCGGCAAATCCACCCTGGCGCGGTTGCTGTTTCGCTTCTACGACGTGAATCAGGGTCGCATCTTGATCGATGATCAATCCGTTGCCGATGTGACCCAGGAAAGTCTGCGGCGGGCGATCGGGATCGTCCCCCAGGATACGGTGTTGTTTAACGAGTCGATTTATTACAATATCCAGTATGCGAATCCCGCGGCGACGCCGGAACAAGTGAGTCATGCCGCGCGTTTGGCGCACATTCACGAATTTATCGAAAGTCTGCCCCAGGGCTATGAGACCATCGTTGGTGAACGTGGGCTGAAACTCTCCGGTGGGGAGAAGCAACGCATTGCGATTGCCCGGGTGATTCTGAAAAATCCGCCCATCTTGATCTTTGATGAGGCCACCTCGTCCCTGGATTCACGTTCCGAGCAAGCCATTTTGCACGAGCTGGAAGCCGTCGCCGAGCAGCATACGACTCTCGTCATTGCCCACCGGCTTTCTACCATCATCAATGCGGATACCATTCTGGTCATGGAGCAGGGGCGCATTATCGAGCAGGGCGACCATCATGCCTTGCTGGCCCGTGAGGGACTGTATGCCCAAATGTGGGCCCTGCAGCAGGAGGAAAAGCGGGTGGAGAGCGAGACCCTGGAAGGCCTGGCATCCCACATCTAGTGGTCAAAACCGCGTGATCTGTCGGGATTTACGGTAGCTGCCGGGCGTTGCTGCGGTAACAGCGCCCAAATCGGTTATAATCCCCCTCCCGACAACCAAGCGAGAAGACTATGTCTGAATTGAAGTCACGCATGATTCCCGATGACACCATGAGCGGTTGCGCTTCGAGTGAGCCGTTTGCCTTGCAGGTCATCGATGACAGTATGGAACCGGAATTCAAGAAGGACTGCATCATCATCATCGATCCTTCCGGGCTGGCGGTACATGGTGCCTACGTGATCGCCCTGGTTGAGAACGGCTATATCTTCCGCCAATTAAGCATAGAGGACGGCCGCTATTATATTCACCCCCTGAATGAGGCCTATCTGCACGAAAAACGGGAAATCCAGTTCGAGGCAATTGAAGGGGTGATCATTCAGCAGGCGGCACCCAATGGCCGGCGCAAGGATCGAAAAAAGTATACCTATGCCACGCCGGGTGAGCAGCCAAATTGATGGACTGTTGTCCTGGTAAGTTACCCAGATACCTGATCTTCAGGATGTGACCCTATCCAGCTTGTTTGTGCGTGGCGCTGAGTTGTTCCGGTCTTAGATTCGGGGTAAAAAACGCATCCGAGTCATCTTCGGAAACCGCTTCGCCGTTAACATCCACCAGCGGTTGTTCGTAATCGGCCCAGCCGCGCAAGCCGGTTTTGAGTGAACTGACATTCTGATAGCCCAGCTGCTGCATGACATCGCAGACGAAAACGCTGCGGTTACCGGAACGACACACCACGATAATCTCCTGTTCGCGCGCCTCTACCAGTTCCGGTACCGTTTCTTCATAATCATATTCACAGGCAGTTTCCAGTACCCCCCGTGGGACATTGATAGAACCGGGGATATGCATGGCATTGAATTCGGCCGGCTCACGGACATCCAGCAACAATACTTCACGCGCCTGCAGTATTTCTTCCAGATCCCAGGGAAAAAGTTCTTTGACGCGTTCCGCGGTTTCAGCTACCAGTTCAGTGAAGCGCTTCATTGTTAGTGCTCCTGATACTTAGGAGTTCATGCTGTTTTTTGAAAAACCTTGTTCCACCGCCATCACTGCGGCTTCAACACGAGAATGGACATCCAGCTTACGCAGGATGGCTTTGACATGCAGCTTAACCGTACCGTCCGAAATGCCGAGATTGCGTGCAATGGCCTTGTTACTTTGACCTTCCGCGAGTAAGCCGAGAATTTCAGTTTCACGCGGGGTCAATTCGGAAAAAGGGCTGGCTTCCAGTTCCTCTTTTTCCGTTGTGCCGCCTCCTTGTACCGCCTTGGCCAGAATGGGAGCCAGATCAGGTGCGACGACGGTTTTACCGGAAACGATGTCCCGTAATGCCAGAACCAGTTCATCCGGTTCCATGTCCTTGAGAAGATAACCCTGGGCGCCCTGACGCAGTGATTCCAGTAAGTCACCTTCGTCACTGCTGGTTGTCAACATGACGACGGGGAGATCCGGGTCGTGCTTGCGGAGCAGTTCAAGCACGCCGAGACCATTGATGCCCGGCATGCGCATATCCAGCAATATGATGTCTGGCTTGAGGTCACCGACCAGCCGCAAGCAATCTTGACCACTGCCAACAGAAGCGATGACTTCAATGCCACGGCTGGTCAGCAGGCCTTCCAGACCGACGCGAAACAAGGTGTGATCATCAATTAATATGACGCGCAAACTCATGGCAATACATTGGCTTCCGGCAA
>JBECLA010000106.1:0-8931 GCA_040235565.1 Thiohalomonadales bacterium
TTCAGTGTTGATTGAACATCGACGGGATAACGAGCCAGAAGAAACACCTAGAGTGTTCATTACTGCTTTTCCTCGTCCCTCGTTCCTCGTCCCTTGTAACTGATATATGCATTGTCCATTTTGCGGCGCAGAAGATACCAAGGTCATCGATTCACGCCTTGCCAGTGAAGGCGCCCAGGTGCGTCGTCGGCGTGAGTGCCTGACCTGCAACGAACGCTTCACCACGTTTGAAACAGCTGAACTGGTGATGCCGCGACTGATGAAAAACGATGGCCGGCGTGAGCCGTTTAATGAAGAGAAATTACGTGCCGGGATGTTACGGGCCCTGGAAAAACGTCCGGTGGATACCGAGGAGATCGAAAAAGCCATCAACCGCATCATGAAACGTATGCGGGCCAGTGGCGAACGCGAAATCCCCTCACGTATGCTGGGTGACTGGGTGATGGATGAATTGCGCGATCTTGATCAGGTCGCCTATGTGCGGTTTGCTTCGGTGTATCGCAGCTTCGAAGATGTCAGTGCCTTCCAGGAAGAGATCGACAAGCTGAAGAACATTCCATCACCGGAACAAAAGAAACGGCAACGATCATTGTTGCCAGACGAAGAGTAGTCACATGGCGCAGAGTGCCATCGATTATCAATTTATGTCTCAGGCGCTGCAACTGGCACGCAAGGGTCTTTACACCACGGATCCGAATCCACGGGTTGGTTGCATTATCGTCAAAGATGGTGAAGTGGTGGGAGAAGGCTGGCATGAGCGCGCCGGCGAACCGCATGCTGAAGTGCATGCCTTGCATGCTGCAGGCAACAAGGCGGCGGGCGCCACGGTCTATGTCACCCTCGAGCCGTGCTGCCACCATGGCAAGACACCGCCTTGCAGTGAGGCATTGATTGAGGCACAGATCGCACGCGTGGTAGTAGCGATGCAGGATCCGCATTCGCGCGTGGCAGGACAAGGCCTGCAACAACTCCGTGAGGCCGGAATCGAAGTGGCGACCGGTATCCTGGAGGCACAGGCGCAGGCGCTGAATCCCGGCTTTATCAAACGCATGCAAACCGGGCGACCCTATGTGCGCTCCAAGCTGGCGATGAGCCTGGATGGCCGTACGGCGATGGCATCGGGTGAGAGCAAGTGGATCACGTCAGAAGCCGCACGACAGGATGTGCAACGCTTGCGGGCGCGCAGTTCGGCCATCGTGACCGGTGTGGGTACTGTGTTGGCGGATGATCCCAATATGACGGTGCGGCTGGAAAACACCGAGCGTCAACCGCTGCGCGTGGTGGTCGATACGCATTTGAGTATGCCGGTGACAGCACGCATGTTACAGCAACCGGGACGAACCCTGGTGATGACCTGCAGTGAAGATGACGCCGCCAGGGAAGCACTGGAGCAGGCGGGAGCCGAAGTGACCCGTTTACCGTTCAGTCGCGATACAGTGGATATGCCGGCAGTGCTGGATACGCTGGGGGAAATGGAAGTGAATGAAGTCCTGGTTGAAACGGGCGCTACTTTGAGTGGCGCGATGTTACAGGCGGGTTTGATTGATGAACTGATTATTTATATGGCACCCATCCTGATGGGAGATGACGCACGGGGTTTGTTTCGTCTGCCAGGCCTGGCGTCGATGGAACAGAAAATCGGTCTGGAGATCACTGACATACGTGCGGTGGGCAAGGATTGGCGCGTTACTGCTAGGGTAAAGTGACGCAGATTTCGAGTTGAACTGAGACGAGACGATGTTTACCGGAATTATTCAGGCGATCGGCACGATTGCGACGTTGGAACCGAAAGGGCAGGATGTCAGGCTACGGATTCAGACCGGCAAGCTGGATCTGTCCGATGTGCAGCTGGGGGACAGCATCGCGGTCAACGGCGTGTGCCTCACGGTCGTGGAGTTACCCGGGGATGGGTTCTGGGCCGATGTGTCGGGGGAAACCCTGAGCCGGACCACATTCGCCGGCTTACAACAAGGCAGCCAGGCCAATCTGGAAAAAGCCCTGACGCCCACCACCCGGCTGGGTGGACATCTGGTCAGTGGCCATGTGGACGGCATTGGCGAAATCGTCAGTCGCAGTACGGACGGCCGATCGGAACGTTTTATGGTGCGGGCCCCGGCTGAACTGGCAAAGTATATCGCCGAGAAAGGTTCGATCTGTGTTGACGGGATCAGCCTGACGGTGAACGGTGTCAGCGGTGCCGAGTTCGAACTGAACATTGTGCCGCATACCCTGGTCGAGACCAGCATGAGTGAATTCAAGCCCGGGACACGCGTCAATCTGGAAGTGGATATTATTGCCCGGTACCTCGAGCGTCTGTTACTTGGTGACAAGGCGGCGGACACGCAGTCCGCTGGGATCAGCCTGGAAAAATTACAGGAATACGGTTTTATCAAACATTCGTAAGCAGTGATGCAAAAGCAGGATATTCAGGTTTATGGCATTAAACAGTAGCAAAGAAATTATTGAAGATATTCGTCAGGGCAAGATGGTCATCCTGATGGATGACGAGGATCGGGAAAATGAAGGCGATTTGATCATGGCCGCTGAACTGGTGCGGGCGGAAGATATCAACTTCATGGCACGCTATGGACGTGGCCTGATCTGTCTGACGCTTACCAAGGAGCGTTGTGAACACCTGCGTTTGCCGATGATGGTGAGTCAGAACAATGAGCGACATACAACCAATTTCACCGTGTCGATTGAAGCCGCCGAAGGGGTGACCACCGGCATCTCCGCCGCCGATCGCGCGGTCACGGTGCGTACCGCTGTCGCGGCCAATGCCCGGGCCTCCGATCTGGTTCAACCCGGTCATGTGTTTCCCTTGATGGCCCAACCGGGTGGCGTGTTGACGCGTGCGGGGCATACCGAAGCCGGCTGCGATTTGGCGCGCCTGGCGGAGCTGGAGCCGGCATCGGTCATCGTTGAGATCCTCAACGATGACGGCACGATGGCACGGCGTCCGGATCTGGAGAAATTTGCCGCGGAACATAACATCAAGATGGGTACCATTGCGGATCTCATCGAGTATCGCATGTTGAATGAGAAAACCGTGGAACGCATGGCTTCGTCGCACATGCCGACGGAATTTGGTGAGTTCAAGTTACATGCCTACCGTAATGTCATTGATAACCAGGTACATCTTGCGTTGGTCAAAGGCGATCTGGAACCCGGCCAACCGACCCTGGTGCGCGTGCATGTTGAGAACAGCCTGTGTGATATATTCGGTAGTCAACGTGATGATTGTGGCTGGCCCTTGCGTGATGCCTTGCAGCGAATTGCCGAGGAAGGCCATGGCGTGGCAATCATTCTGCGCCTGGCAGACGAATCCGATGTCATTATCAACCGCATTCATCATTATGCTGAGGTCGATAAAGGTATTGATCAACCGCGCACCGAAGCAGGCAGTGATCTCCGTACCTTCGGGATTGGCGCACAAATTCTGACGGACCTGGGCGTACACAAAATGCGCGTGCTGAGTGCACCGAAAAAAATGCATGGCCTGTCCGGGTTTGGGCTGGAAGTGGTTGAATATGTCCACAACTAGCTCGTTAACGTGATGCCAGTGAAGCAGTGCAAGATATTTTCAAGAACTGAACAAGGTAATGATGATGGACAAGATAAAAACAGTTGAAGGTGATTTGGTCATCAAGGGCGCCCGCTTTGGTATTGCTGTTGCCCGCTTTAACAGCTTTATTGTGGAAAGTCTGTTAGCCGGTGCGGTCGATACCCTGAAACGACACGGCGCGGAAGAGGCGGACATCGAAATTGTACGGGTACCAGGCGCTTATGAATTACCGCTGGCAATCAAGAAAATGGCGGCCACAAATAAATACGATGGCATTATCGCGCTGGGTGCAGTGATTCGTGGTGGGACACCGCATTTTGAATATGTTGCCGGTGAATGCGTCAAGGGAATGGCAACAGTGATGTTGCAGCAGGAGATTCCGGTCGCCTTTGGTGTACTTACCGTGGATACCATAGAGCAGGCCATCGAACGGGCAGGGACCAAGGCAGGGAACAAAGGTGCGGAAGCCACCCTGTCAGTCATTGAAATGATTAATCTGTTAAAAAATATCGACTGATCCTGACCGACAAACCTATGAAACCCAGTACCCGTACTCGTGCTCGTCGTCTGGCCCTGCAAGGATTATATGAATGGCAGGTTTCCGACAACAAACCGGCTGAAATCGAGACTCAGTACCTGATCGAGAAAGAAACCGGCAATGTGGATGTTGATTACTTTCGCGAATTAATTCGCAAGGTGCCGCAGCATTGCGAAGAACTGGATAGCCATATTGGGCCGCTTATCTCCCGACCACTGCAAGAAGTGGATCTGGTTGAATTGGCGGTACTGCGTCTCGGTACCTATGAACTGCTGCATCATCCTGAAATTCCGTATCGGGTTGTGATTAACGAAGCGGTTGAACTGGCCAAGATGTTCGGTGCAGACCAGGGACACCGATTCGTGAACGGGATTATGGATCGGTTGGCAGCGAGTCTGCGTTCACTCGAAGTCAAAGCCAGTCTGTAACTGTCGGGATCACTCTGGAGTTTCCATGTCGATCCCGGAATTTGAACTCATCCAGCGTTTTTTTACCCGCCAGATCGAGGATCGTTCCGACGTCGTGCTTGGCGTTGGGGACGATGCTGCGCTGATCGCACCAGCCCCTGATAAACATCTTGTCATTGCGATTGATACCCTGGTCCAGGGCGTGCATTTCTCTCAAGCTACATCGGCTTATGATATAGGCTGGAAAGCTCTGGCAGTCAATCTGAGTGATCTCGCGGCAATGGGTGCCGATCCCGCCTGGTTTACCCTGGCACTGACGTTACCTGACTCGACTGAAGCATGGTTAACTCAATTCAGTCGCGGCCTGTTTGATCTGGCCAACCAGTACAAGTTGCCGCTCATCGGCGGGGATACGACCCGCGGCCCCTTGACGGTAACGGTGCAGATAGGCGGAACGGTACCCGCCGGTGAGGCGTTATTGCGAACGGGGGCCACAGCGGGTGACCACATTTATGTGAGCGGGACCCTGGGTGATGCCGCCCTTGCTTTGCAAATAATGACAGGTGTGATCACAGCGGACGAGTCGGAATATCCTGACTTGCTCACACATTTAAATCGACCGTTGCCGCGCATTGCAGAAGGGCGTGAATTACGGGGGATTGCCAGTTGTGCCATCGATATCTCCGATGGTTTGCTGGCCGATTTAGGCCATATCCTGGCTGCCAGTGGTTGTGGCGCTGACATTTTTCAACCAAGACTGCCATTCTCCGCTTCGGCACAGCGGTTGCTGGCGCAGTATCCTGAACTGTGGCGATCCCTGATCAGCGGCGGGGATGACTATGAATTGTGTTTTTGTGTAGCGCCGCAAAATATTGTACGCCTGACGCAGATTGCGCAGCAGTATGGTTTTCATTTCACCGAGATAGGGCGTGTCGTGGCGGGTAGCGAATTGCATTGTCTGGATGCCAACGGCAAGCCACTCGCCATACCTCTGACCGGTTACCGCCATTTTGCCGAGGAAAACCAATGAGCCTGCTGAAACGCAATCGTGTTGATGCCGCCTTGTTGCGCCATCCGGTCCATTTCCTGAGCCTGGGTTTTGGTTCCGGGTTGTCACCTTTTGCGCCAGGCACGGCGGGAACCCTGGCGGCGATTCCGTTATTCTGGCTGCTGGCGCCCTTGCCTGTGCTGGTATATCTTGGCCTCGTCGTGGTCCTGTTCGGTATCGGTGTGTATCTGTGCCAGGTGACTACGGATCGACTGGGCGCCCATGACCATTCGGCGATTGTCTGGGATGAAGTGGTTGGTTATCTTTTAACCATGACCGCCGTGCCGTTTGACTGGCGCTGGGTGATAGCGGGATTTTTCCTGTTTCGTCTGTTCGATGTCTGGAAGCCCTGGCCGGTAAGTGCGCTGGATCGCAGCATAACTGGCGGCCTGGGGATAATGCTGGATGATATCGGGGCCGCGATCTATGCGGCCCTGAGCTTGCAGCTTATTCTTTATATATATGGGAACATGCTATGAAACGATATGGACTGTTGTTATTGACTCTGTTACTCGCCAACCCAGTGTGGGCGGGTCAGGCGACGATTCAGCACGTCGAATTCGAACAGCAAGGTGCGAGCTGGACGGTTGCCGTAACCCTGCAACATGCCGACACCGGCTGGGACCATTACGCCGATGGCTGGCGTATCGTGGCCGGGGATGGCAAGGTGCTGGGGCATCGCACCCTGTATCATCCTCATGTCAATGAGCAACCTTTTACGCGCAATTTATCCGGCGTCATGATCCCCGCCGGGGTCAATACGGTGTTCATTGAAGCGCATGACAAGGTGCATGGCTGGAATCCGCAACGCCTGGAAGTCAACCTGCAACAGGCGCAGGGCGAAGGTTATCGGGTACGCCGCTAAAGCGGGTAGGAAACATGCGACGCCTCTTGCTCATCTGTCTGGCCGCCCTGATGCTCGCGCCCGGGGTCTACCCGGCCGATATTCTGGTGCTGGGACTGCTCAAGGATATGGCCATCCTGCGGGTTGATGGCAAGCAATACAAGCTCCGCAGTGGCGAGACCACCCCGGAGGGCATCAAGCTGATCACGGCGGACAGTGAACAGGCGGTACTGGAGATCGGGGGACGCCGGGAGGTGTATCGTCTTGGCAGCCATATCAGCGCGACTTTTTCCGCCCCGGAGAAATCAGGGGCGATGATTCGACCGGTTAACGGCATGTATCACGTGTCGGGTTTCATCAATCGTCAACCGGTGGACTTCCTGGTTGACACCGGTGCCTCGTCCATTGCCATCAACGCCAAACTGGCGCGTAAACTGGGGATCAATTTTCGCTATGAAGGGGAGCAAGGCTATTCCTCCACCGCCAGTGGTTACGCCAGGATATACAAGCTGAAACTCGACAGTGTCCAGATTGGCGATATCGTGCTGCACAATGTGGAAGCCGCGGTGCTGGAAGGGGACTTTCCTACCACGGCCTTGTTGGGCATGTCATTTCTGAACCGCGTCAACATGAAACGTGACGGTGAACTGCTGATGCTGGAGAAGAAATGGTAATGGCAACGGGTGTTGCTTGACGCGCACCCGTCAGCCAAACTCAGGCCGGCTATTCCTTCGTCTTTTCAATCAACGCATAGGCCGAATGATTATGGATGGACTCAAAGTTTTCTGATTCCACCACATAGGCACTGATGCGATCTTCCTGATTCAGACGCGCGGCGACATCCCGTACCATGTCTTCCACAAACTTCGGATTGTTATAGGCGCGTTCGGTGACCGATTTTTCGTCGGGGCGTTTAAGCAGACCATACAATTCACAGGACGCTTCCTCTTCAACCAGGTCAATGATTTCCTCTACCCAGACAAAATCGGTAATGCGTGCCGTCACGGTGACATGGGAGCGCTGGTTGTGGGCACCATAGTCGGAGATCTTCTTGGAACAGGGGCACAGGCTGGTGACCGGCACCACCACCTTGATGGTCATCTCATCCACACCATTATGGATTTCACCCACGAAGGTGACATCGTAGTCCATCAGGCTTTCAACCCCGGAAACCGGTGCTTTTTTGTTGACGAAGTAGGGGAAGCGCATTTCGATATGCCCGGATTCCGCTTCCAGGCGTTCGGCCATTTCACGCAGCATTTCCTTGAACGATTCCACGGATATTTCACGCTCGTGCTGATTGAGGATTTCCACAAAGCGTGACATGTGGGTGCCCTTGAAGTTGTGCGGCAGATTGACGTACATGTTGAAGCACGCAATGGTGTGTTGTTCACCCATGTTGCGATCCTTGACCCGCACCGGATGGCGGATATCCTTGATGCCAACCTTGTTGATCGGAATCTGGCGGGTGTCTTTTCTGCTTTGTACGTCTTCGATTACGGCACTCATTGTAAATCCTCTGTATAGGTGACGCAGGCCCGGTCGGTTTCCCACAGGGTGATAGCGTCAACTTTTACTGTCTCGGTATTCAGCGCTTGCGACAACTCACGATAGAGGTAAGCCGCAATGTTCTCGGCCGTGGGGTTCACGGTGTCAAACGGTGGCTGGTCATTCAGATTGTAATGATCCAGCCGCCCAATCAGGGACTTGGTGGCGTCCTTGATGACTTTAAAGTCAACCCCCATGCCAACCTCATCCAGTTGTCGGGCGACCACCTGGACCTCCACTTTCCAGTTATGCCCATGCAACCGATTGCAGACCCCTTCGTAATTACGCAGGTAATGGGCTGCAGCAAAATCCGTGAGGATTTTCAGGGTATAACTGGCAGTCATGGTTATATCCGACTAATTTACTAGGAATTTAAGCGAGTGTGGCGTGTTTGGCAAGCGGTTCATGATCCAGAAATGCTTCAACGGCGGCGATTATAGCACCGCTGTCAAGCCCTGCATCGACCAGCAGTTCTTCCCGGGTGCCCTGGTCCTGAAACCGGTCAGGCAGGCCGAGGTTGAGGACAGGAATCAATTGCTGATGCGCCGCCAGGGCTTCATTGACCGCGCTGCCCGCGCCACCGAGTACCACATTGTCTTCCAGGGTAACCAGCAGGTCATGCCGGGCTGCCAGCTCAAGCAGCAAGGTTTCATCCAGGGGCTTGATAAAACGCATATTGGCGACTGTCGCATCAAAATGCGCGCCGGCCACCAGGGCCTCCTGGAGCAGAGACCCAAAGGAAAGAATGGCAATGCGTTGCCCCTGCCGTTCAATGTTGCCCTGGCCCAGCGGGAGGGGGGCAAGGGAAGCCTCGACTGTGACCCCCGGACCCTGGCCGCGAGGATAGCGTACCGCGGCTGGCCCGTCATGATGAAGCCCGGTGCTGAGCATTTGCCGGCATTCGTTTTCGTCAGCCGGTGCCATGATCACCATATTGGGGATGGGGCGCAGGAAGCTGAGGTCAAAACTCCCGGCATGGGT
>JBECLA010000090.1:0-14556 GCA_040235565.1 Thiohalomonadales bacterium
GATTGACAGTTATGTCGCCGGCCTGATCATCCTGGCGCGCCGCGCCGTGTACTGCGATGGTGTTTGTCTGGAGTAATCTTTCCAATGGCGAACCGCATTTCACCCTGACCCAGGTGGCGCTGAATGACACCACCATGGTGTTTGCATTTGCGCCGATTGTTGGTCTGTTATTGGGACTGTCGGCGATCAGCGTGCCCTGGGATACACTGTTTCTGTCGGTGGTGCTGTACATCGTGATTCCAGTGGCCATCGCGCAGGTCTGGCGGTACGGATTATTGAAATCGGGAGGTAAAGCGGCGTTGCAGCATACATTGGATTGGTTGGGCCCGATCTCCCTCGTGGCCTTGCTGACCACGCTGGTATTGTTGTTCGGGTTTCAGGGTGAACAGATCCTTGCCCAGCCCCTTGTTATTGTGTTGCTGGCGATACCGATTTTGATCCAGGTTTATTTCAATTCCGGTCTGGCCTATTTATTGAACCGCAAATTTCGCGTTGCGCACTGCGTGGCTGGTCCCTCGGCCTTGATTGGCGCAAGTAACTTCTTTGAGTTGGGCGTGGCTACGGCCATCGTATTGTTCGGGTTTGAATCCGGGGCGGCCCTGGCGACTGTGGTGGGGGTATTGATCGAAGTGCCGGTCATGCTCTCGGTGGTAAAGATCGTGAATAAAAGCAAGCATTGATATGAAGTCGGGCTCAACTGAATAATCGTCGCTGACTTGTTATGGCTGGTAAAAATAGCGGCCAAGACGACATGATAAGGTTTGTTCCTATAATCATTTCGCATTACCTCCATCTCGGCCGCTCGGTAATTGAATCGCACTCGCCCATCCGTGGGCTCCGCGAAATAAGCACTTCCATGTTCTAATCCATGCATTACTCTGCCTCCTCCTTCCCTGGAGTCGTGTTTCCGACGCGGCTCTAACTTCCTGGCCGAGGAGTAATTGTCGAGAATAACGCCAGGATTACGATTCCAGAGTAGGGGGGTTAGTATAAAGCTGAATAACAATTTAAATATTATCCCCTTTGGAGTCCAGGCGTTACTTGATGGACTAAACTTTGTGTGTGACAGAGAGTGATGATCACAAGCGCCCTGGGAGCTTCGCCTGATGACGCACACGCCAATCAGTACCGATGATGTTTTTGCGGGCTTGTCGAAACAAATCGTGTTTGAGCTCGAAAAGCAGCATGGGAATACGGATCTGATCCGTGCGCTTGACTATGCCCGTATGGCGGGGCCTTTCAAAGTCGTCTCACCGTGGGAACTGGAGGATCCCAAAGGGGTGAGGCGGATCAATGCCAGTGGGTATGCGGCAACACCCTTCGGGGATCACTATCCGCCACTGATGGATTTTGTGCGTCGCTACCTTGGCGAAGGCGAGGCGATGGGTCTGCCGCAACAATCGTTATCCGACTGGCGTGCGGCACTGGAAACCAATCTCGTCAGACTGGTTGCACAATTTGCACCCTCACACATGGATAGTAAAGTCTTCTTTTCCAACAGTGGCTCGGAAGCGATTGAAGCGGCAATCAAGTTCGCCAAAGCTTCACGGCCGGGCGGTTCCTGTTTCATTAATTTTCAGCGCGCCTTCCACGGCAAAACTATCGGGGCGCTGAGCCTGACCGCCAACGAGGTGGCGCAGAAACCATTTCGCCCCCTGGTATTCGAGACGTTAACGCCACCGTTTGGTGATCTTGAAACATTTGAGCAAACCATTCGCAGCAAAGGGGCAGACAATATCATTGCCGTTGTGCTGGAGCCGATTCAGGGGGAGGCCGGGGTGATCGTGCCGCCCCGTGACTTTCTGGTGGGCGTGGATCGTTATGCCAAAGAGCATGGTATTCCTGTGATTGCCGACGAGATCCAGGCGGGTCTGGGGCGCAGTGGTTACTGGGTGCCAAGCATTGAATGGGGCGGTATGGATCCGGACATCATTACCTTTGCTAAACCGTTAGGCGGTGGCATGGTGCCCATCGGTGCGACCGTGGTCCGCAAGGCGATCTTCGGCAAGATGCTGGGGGGCCTGGATTGTAAAATTCACTCCAATACTTTCGGCGGCAATTCACTCGCGATGGCCATAGGTTTGAAATCGCTGGAAATCCTGCGGGAGGAAAACCTGGTGGAACGTTCACGCCGCCTGGGCGAACCGGGACTGGCGCGGTTGCAGCGTATCGCTAAAGACCACCCGGATCTCATTGCGAATGTGCGTGGCTTTGGCATGTGGTATGCCATTGAGTTCCACCCCGTTATTCCGCACAGTAGGGCATTCGGCCAGGACGATCTGATTGGTGAGTTCACGACCTTCCTGGGCATGATGATGCTTTACCAGGGAGGCGTGCATGGCAATCTGGCACTCAATGCCTATCGCACCGTGCGGCTGACGCCAGCACTCAATATGCCCGATGGGTTGTACGATGATATGTTTGACAAGATTAATGCAGCCGCGGACAGGATGAAGTCAGCAAGAGCCATGCTTGTTAAAACCCCACCGAAGTCAATGCTGGATCTGACTCGGATTGCCTTGGGGTTGTAATTTTAATATGCAGTAAAAATAGGGGCCGGATCCGGCTCATTGACCAAAGAGACAACCAGCCGCCGTCCAGTCGAGTTGTGTGGCTGACCTTTGGGCGGCTGATTCCCTTCAGTAATGCCGTGATTAGATACTAGGCGGGGGGTGTGCCCTCCTTGAACTCCTTGAAGATCGTCACCCTGAACTCCGGCGTGTCATCGTAACCATGAACCGATGTACCGTGTTGGATCGCTGCTTCCAACAACTCCTCCTTACTGTCGGCAGCGAGCGCAACGGAACAGTTTATGTCGCTGGGGTAATCGCGACAATCTATGTAGTATCGTGGCATTATCCTCCTCCTCAATAAACGGGTTATCGGGTGGCACGGATGGGTACCATGATGTGGGCGTTGGGACGTCCTTTTGCGTTACTTTTGTCCACATCGAGCGATAACCTTCCGTGGTCATAACATCGAAGAACAGGTAATAACAAAATAAATTTCTATGAAATTGCAAGACTGGACAGACGTAGTTGTAGAGAGCGAAAGCCTGTTGGCCGATACCTGCCAGTTCGCCGAGAAGGACGGTATAGTTTAAAAAACTCAGCTGTTAAGCAGTAAGTAGCCTTTTTATTTTAAAAACTTCTTGATGATCCTGATCAGCATGCTTTGTGGTTATGAAGGTTGGGATCAAGGGGTCAGAGCATTTGAACAAAAGACTTCTGTGTTACCTTGACCAGAGCACTGTGGGTGAGGTTGGCAACTCCTCCCAACATCGATCAGTTGCTTGAATGCGGCCCAAAATCTAAATTGGGATTCGCATTTCTACACACAGGCCTCCCTGCGGATGGTTGTAGGCTTTAATTGTCCCGTTATGAAGCTCGATGGCGCGACGGGCAATCGCAAGACCCAGGCCATAGCCGGGAATTTTCACATTCTGGTTACTGTCACTGATGCGCACGAAGGGTTGAAACAGATCGGGCAACTTTTCTTCCTTGACACCTTTACCACTATCACACACCGTGAGAACAACTTGATTGTTATCGTGGTTCGTGTTGACAATAACTTGAGTTTGTTCGGGCGTGTAATAAATGGCGTTACGAATCACATTTTCGACTGCCCGGCGTAACAGCTCGATACTGCCATTGATTAAGACTTCGTTATCCGGGTTGAAAATGACCTGTTTATTCTGGTTTTCTGCTTCAAAGCGCGCGTCATCGGCGATGGATGCCACCAGACCGTTGATATCAAAATAATCATTTTCGTTTTTATGGACATTGGTTTCCAGTCGTGACAGCGTCAGCAGTTCACCCACTAATTCATCCAGACGTTGGCTTTCTTTTTCGATGCGCTGCATCAATTCTTCACTCTTGTCAGGTTGTTGACGCCCCATTTCTATGGCCATCTGTAAACGCGCCAGGGGGGAACGCAATTCGTGGGAGACGTCATTTAATAAACGCTTTTGTGTGGCGACAAGGTTTTGCACCTGTTCAGCCATGTGATCAAAATCCCTGGCAAGATCAGTTATTTCATCTTTGCGCTTGCCGATATATTGCATGACCCGGGTGTCCAGTTTGCCTGCGGCAAACTGGTTGGTGGCCTCACGCAAATGCCGGATGGGGCGGGTGAGGTACCAGGCCAGCCCGGCACTGAACAATAGACTGCCAAGGAAGACAATGAATAATGGCGTCCATGGGAGGTGCCGGGGCAAGCCAAATTTGTGTCGGATGCCGCGAAAATCCCGGCGGGGTATAAACAGTAAAAACTGTTCGCCTTCCGCTGTGGTTACCTGTTGAATCGCGGTTTGCTGTGGGTCAGCCAGCGCTTCCCGGGCTTTATTCAGAACTATCGGGGGGACGGGCCGGCCTAATAAATCTTCCCCGGCATCGTTAACGATAAATATCGGTAAAGGCCGCTTGTGAAGCTCGCTTCTTTGTTGAATGACGCGTTCCAGGCCGTCGCGTCCCTCTTCGCGGAGAATTCTGGCCAGGGCGTTAACACCAAAATCGGCCCGTGGGCTATTCACCAGAACTTCCAGTTGTTCTATGCGTGCTTTATTGTGCTGCCACACCAGTCCGCCGACAATGGCACCCGTGACCAGCAAGGTTAGCCAGAAGCTGAAGAAAATTTTCCAGAATAAACGCCCCATGTTATGTCTGATCCGCCAATTGATAGCCCTGCCCACGGACGGTGATGATCATGGCACCCAGTTCATGTAGTGCCATTTTTTTACGCAGGTTGCTCATATGCATATCGATGCTGCGATCATATTTTTCCAGTTTCCGGCCCAGCCCCTGTTCGGACAGGCTTTCTTTGCTGACCACTTTGCCGGCCTGCTTGACCAGAGCATGCAAGAGATTAAATTCGGTGCTGGTTAATTCGAGCGGCTGTCCCCTGGCCAGGGCGGTGCGCGAGGAGGGATTGATTTCAAGTGGGCCGATATGTTCTATCTGCTCCTTGTGTATATCCTGTTTACTGCCCTGGGTACGCCGCAAGACGGCGTTTAAACGTGCCAGCAATTCCCGTGGATTAAAGGGTTTGGGGATATAATCATCCGCACCGATTTCCAGACCGACAATGCGATCGACATCGTCACCTTTGGCAGTGAGCATTAACACCGGCACACTGGATTGGCTGCGAATACGTCGCAGGACTTCAAAACCGTCCAGCTCCGGCATCATGACGTCAAGCACGACAGCGTCATACTGGCCGGTGATGGCTTTTTGTGCGCCCTGTTTTCCCTCGAAGGCCTGGTCAATACTGAAACCTTCCGCCGCCAGGTAGTCACCCAGCATGGAGGACAGCTCGGTATCATCGTCGACGATTAAGATGTGTGTCATAAGCGTGTAAGGCCTTATTCTATAAGTGGATTCTGGCACAGATTTGTGGGCGGTTGCAGGTGTCTTTACAGATCTTTACATAGCTTTACCCATTCCTGACCCAAGTTTGCAAAGGCTTTTTACATACTTTCTCTCAACGTAGCAGTGACTGTTGTTTAATTTAATCGAACTGGAGAAAGCCAATGAAAAAACGCAACTGGATTATTGGAAGCATACTGGCGGGGACGATTGGTATTGCCGGGGTGGCCCATGCCTGTGGTGGACCCGGTGGACATTTCGGTGGCCATCATGGTGGTGACCGAATGATGCATATGATGAAAACCCTGGATCTGACAACCGAGCAGCGCCAGGCGATACGCAAGATCAAGAATGAATCACGCGATCAAATGGAAGTGAAACGCGACGAGCTGTTTGAGATTCGCAAGGCATTACGTGAACAGGGCAGGGCAGAAACCTATGATGCGGCCAAGGTGCGTGATCTGGCGGATGCCAAGGCGAAAATTACGGCGGATATGACAGTGCAACGCATTAAGACCATGCAGCAGATTCGGAAAGAATTGACAGCCGAGCAACTAAAAGAGCTGGATGAAATGAAAGATCGCCGTTTTAGTCGCGGTGGCTTTTAACTGGCTGACGCTGAATCAGGCGCGAATATGAATATCGGAGCTTGCATAATTGTATGTCTTGCTCCGATATTCTGACTTGATCATCCATTCCTTTCTCAGGCCTGCGACATCCGCTGTTAAGCGGTAAGCGGCAGGTTTACAATAACGACTTCTCAATGATATTGATCAACGGACTGTGATCGAGGTTGGTACGCTCACTCACAATCCGGGACGGACATTTATCCTGGGTGATGTGAAATCGATAAATTCACGCCTTTGTCACCGAACCGCAAGATAAAAAAAGCGGCAACGACCGGGAACACACATGGCTCCCGATCGTTGCCGCCTTTGTTTCAGGTGCGGGCGATTAAGCGGCCTTGACACCCAGTTTTTCGCGCCAGCCGGGGAACAGCGCATCGGCATCGCCCGGGAACGATTCGAAGGCGCGGGCAAATTCACGGTGTTCCTTCGCATACTCGATCGGGTCGGCACCGGCCTTCCAGCACTCGTAAGCCTGGCGCAGTGACTTGGCACCGTCTGCCGGGGAGTCGATGTGGCCATAGGAGCCACCGCCGGCGGTGTTGATGACGTTGCCATGACCCAGGTTCTCGAAGAAACCGGGCAGGCGCAGCGCGTTCATGCCACCCGAGATGATCGGCGTGGTCGGTTTCATGCCGTACCACTTCTGGAAGTAAACCGGGCCCTGGCACTCGTCGCGCTCGATCATGTAGGCGATCACCTTGTCGTCGGCCTCGCCTTCCATCTTGCCGTAGCCCATGGTGCCGACGTGGATACCGGAAGCACCCTGCAGGCGTGACATCTTGGCCAGTACAAAGGCGGTATAGCCGCGTTTCGAGCTTGGCGAAGTGATAGCGCCGTGACCCGCACGATGGTAATGCAGATATTGACCCGGATATTGACGACGGGCGGTGGTAATCATGCCGGGGCCACCCACGTAACCGTCGACCAGGAAGGCCAGCTTGTCCGCATCGGGACCGAAGGTCTCCAGCGCGAAATCCGCGCGGGCACACATTTCGAAATGGTCATCGGCGGTGATGTTCATGGAGAACAGTTTGGCTTCACCGGTTTCGTCCTGCGCGCGCTTCAGGGAGTCGTAGACCAGCGGCAGGGTTTGTTTCAGCGGTGAAAATACCTGGTTGCCTTGCGGTTCGTCATTCTTGATGAAGTCACCGCCCAGCCAGAATTCATAGGCCGCCTGGGCAAACGGTTCCGGGCGCAGGCCCAGCTTGGGCTTGATGATGGTACCGGAGATATAGCCGCCGTCATTCACCGGGCGACCGAGGATGCGCCACAGGTCGGAAATGTCCTTGGACGGGCCGTCGAACATCTGGATGGCGCGTTCCGGGACGTAGAAGTCGATCATCTTGCCGTATTCCACATCACCCATGCCCTGGTTGTTACCGATGGTCAGGGTCAGGAATGACACCATCATGAAGCGGCCGTCAGTCAGGTTACGGTCGAACAGCTCCAGCGGATAGGCGATCCGCATGTCCTCGGTGGCGGGATCGATATGGTACACCAGCGCGTCCACGCCCTTGGTGAAATCGTCAGTGGTACTGACTTCGACGTTGGTACCGGTCGACGACTCGGCGGCGAAGTGCGCCGCGGTGGCGAGGTAGTCGTAACCCGCCTTGGGCTTCATCTTGTACGCTACCAGGATGTGTTTGCCGCCGGCAATCAGGTCCTCTTCCTTCAGGTCGAGGTTCGCGTAACGACTGGATTGATCGTGAGCCATGGTTCCTCCGAAAAATAACTTGGTTAATACCGTTAGGGGGAAGGACTATAGATCATAAGGTTTATAAGGTATATTCAGATATTTTGAGATTAAATCAAACTTTTACTTATGCTTAGACTGACCCTGCGCCAACTGGAGATTCTTGATGCCGTGGCCCGCTGTGGCAGCTTTTCCGCCGCCAGCGCCGAGCTGCACCTGTCCCAGCCCGCCGTTTCGATGCAAATCAAGCAGTTGGAAGGCATTCTGGGGCTGCCGCTGTTCGAACACATGGGAAAGCAGATTCACCTCACCGAGGCGGGACGGGACACGCTGCAGGCCGGCCGCATCATTGCCCATGAGCTGGAAAACCTGGAGCAGACCCTGGCTGAAAAGCAGGGCCTCAAGGGTGGAACGCTAACGGTCTCGGCGGCGAGTACGGCCAGCGTGTTTGCCGCGCGAATGATGGCACTGTTTCGCGACCTGCACCCGGATGTGCGCATCAGCCTGAACGTCGTTAACCGTGAAACCCTGCTGCGCCACCTGACCGAAAACAGCATCGATCTTGCGCTTATGGGCAAGCCACCCGAAGGCCACGACCTGGCCGCACGGCCCTTCCTTGAAAACCCGTTGGTGGTCATTGCTGCCACCAGTCACCCGCTGGCGAAGGTGAAGCACATCCCGCTGGCGCAGCTGATGGAACAGCCCCTGATCGGGCGCGAGGCGGGATCCGGCACACGTGGCACGCTGGAGAATTTTCTCGCGGAACATGACTATGTCTATAAAGCGGCCATGGAGATGAACAAGAACGAAGCGATCAAACAGGCAGTGGAAGCGGGGCTGGGCCTCGGGGTGGTGTCACTGCATACCGTCCGGGCGGAACTGGCATCAGGCCAACTGTGCGTGCTGGATGTACAGGGTTTCCCTTTGAAACGGCAATGGTACCTGGTGCAGCGTCAAGGCAAACGCCCGAGTTCCGCCGCGCAGGCATTTATGCAGCTGGTACTTAAAGAGGCGGAGGGACTGATGGGTTAGCAGACGATAACTGGACAGCCAGTTTAAGCGAGTAACAAGACCCGAATACGATGAATCTATGCAAGCACAATAATAACGGGAGTGTGTTAAATAACAGGTGGTTCGTCCAGTATAAACCCGTCCGCCTGTTATCGGAGTCAGCCTGGATGTGTCATCCGTTGTTGAAGATCGGCGTAATGATAAATTGCCTGGCGCCATAGCGAGTATGGAGATCCGGGACGATGTATGTAACCGCAAGAGTGGTGAGCCGGGCAAATGGTTTAAAGATCGACGCGCAAAATACCGATCAGTCATAACTGCTCGATTCAAGTCTCGCCTCTTTGGCGAGCTTTCCCTGCCACAATGCTTGTACATATATATAGTATAAGAGTGAACAGGCTCACATTTAATAGTGATGTGTATTGCACGGTGTCAGACGAGCTGTATGATTTAAGTTAAAAAGACGATAATGGATTCCCGATTGTTCCGGAGAAATCCGCACCAACAAAGATCAGGCGTGAACTGATCGTTCTGTCAGTGTAGATGCTCGTAGCGATCCGGGAATTGGAAGAAGATTTACATTCTATTAAATACCACTGGATTTATACGATTATTTTTTGATTGAACACATAGCCATGTCATTTTTGAAAAAATCGGCGGTATTGATAAGTCTGTTGGGGACGTTGCTGTTACCGGTAACATCAGTGCAGGCGGGAATGGTAAGTACGGAAGAGATTCTGCACCGGCAAGATCGTGCTCAGCTCGCCAGGATGCTGGAGCGAGACGATGTGCAGCAACAGTTGATTGCTATGGGTGTGGATCCCGCTTCCGCGCGTGTGCGTGTTGATCAAATGACGGCGGAGGAAGTTGCTCAGCTCAATGGCCGGCTCGCTGAGTTACCTGCCGGCGCAGGTATCGGTATGGTGGAATTACTGTTGATTATTATAATTCTAATTCTGGTTTTATAACTTGTTAACGCATATTCAATATAAATAGTCAAACGAAGTTGTTATGAAAAAAAATGTCTTGCTTTATATCGTATTAACCTGCCTTGTATTACCACTTTCAGCATGTTTCGGCCCGAAGACACCCCAGGATGTCACCCTGGCTTTCTGGGAAGCCGTGCTTAGCAACGATACAATGGATGCCATTGAATACTCTACGCTGACCGATCCCGTTTACTATGATGGTTTCTCGAAGGAATGGCGTGGATTTCTGCCGACTTTTGGAAAAATTACAATTGAGGAAAAAGTGGCCAGTGTTAACTCGGAATTTGCCAGTCCAGCCAACTCGGGCCAGGATAACAGAAGCTTTACCACCTACCTGGTTCTGCGCGACGATCAGTGGTTAGTCGATTACGAGCGGACAAAATATTCGGTTCATGGCGGCGCGCTGGGAGGCATTTTCAGTAAGTTGGACCGCCTGGGTGATGACTTATCCAGTCAATTTAAATCTTCCGCCGATAGCTTTAAGCTCGAAATGGATCGTATGAGCGAGAAACTGGAAGAAATGTCGGACTCATTCGGCCAACAAGCATCAACTACCATAGATAAATATGCCGGGCAATTGCGTAACAACATCGAGGAACTGGAAGAATCAATTAACCGCGCATTAAAAGAAGAAAACAATAACCTTTCTGACGAGGACAAGATAATTCTGCGGGAGGTTGCCACTGACCTTGATCAGAATAAAGAAAACCTCTCTGAGCCAAGTGTTGAGGCTGTTACCGAAAGTAGTAAGAAAATTAGTGACACACAGCAACAACTCGAGGCGATAGACAATGATTCACTTGCTGAATATAAGAAAGAATGGCATGAGTTACGCAGGCAACTTGAGGAGGACATGCACGAAATGGTAAATGAATTGTCTTCCTCTGACTGGGTGTGAGGATGTTGCTGTCGTTAAAGAGTTTTCTATGAACTTGAGCAGCGTACTGTGTTCGAGCTTGACGCCCTGATCATTCGTCTGCAATTTCACTCGCTATCATGCACTCCTGAAGAGTGCGTTTAATTTGTGTGCTGCGACAGTCCGTCAGGTAAATATGTGAAACAGGTCTCAAATATTCTGGTTTAAATAAGCGTTTCTCCTGCCGATATTCTCTTTTCATGATCGTTAAAACGTAGCTGGCATGTATCGTCAGTGATTTCCCGGAAATATGTCTCGTCAGTTCTGGCAAAGGTGATTAGAGAATGCATAAATTAGTTAATTTGATAAAGCCCATGATATTCAGCGCCTTGTTAGCATTGATGCTTACCGGGTGTCAGACCACGAGTGGTGGGATCAGTGTTGACTGGGGAGGCGATCGTCACCCCGGGGCTCAAAATGAAAACATGCCGCCAGCGCATGCACCGGCACATGGCCGTCGAGCCCAACAGCGTTATCGTTATCATTACTATCCGGATGCGGAAGTTTATTTTGATACCGGCCGGGGAGTTTACTTTTATTTGTCAGATGGACAATGGCGAGTTTCTGCAACGCTTCCCCGGCGGTTACGTGTGCATCTGGGCGAACACGTGAGCATAGAAATGGAGAGTGACAAGCCATATTCAAAACATGCGGCCCATCGCGATAAATATCCGCCAGGGCAATTGAAAAAGAAAAACAAAAATAAACATCTGGGATATAAAAATTGATAAAAAAAGAGGCCTGCCGGGAAAGACCAGTTTCAATTTAATCCTGACCAGGTATACAGGGTCCGGGTAAAAATATAATGACTGCTTCAAACCGATTGTGACCACTTCGCGGAGAACAACCGGAATAGTTAATCAATGTCTGTAGTTAAGCAGAACGCGGAACAGTTACTTTAAAGACCTCTCGAAGACCTCGATCAGCATACATTGGTTGAGTGCCTGTTTGCCTGACCGAAGTTTAATTGTTCCTTTTCG
Organism: Thiohalomonadales bacterium; assembly: GCA_040235565.1. Classification (GTDB taxonomy): domain Bacteria; phylum Pseudomonadota; class Gammaproteobacteria; order UBA6429; family Thiohalophilaceae; genus JAHEIJ01. Next base: position 11,582 of record JBECLA010000090.1, read on the forward strand.
ACCCGACATGGCCATTTCTCGCGCCCGGATTCAAGCATCTCTCACGGTATGACGGCGGTCCTGGACGTAATTTTATCCAGAAGTTTAGCTGTTTTATTGGCCTGTAAATGAGCCAGGTCAATACAGAGGTTTTATGCGTATACAGTTGCCTCAAAAAAATATCTAAAATAATTTCAGGGAGAAGCCTCTTTCCTCGTCTAATCGTAAATACAGGTCGTAAATACAGGCTAAGGGCCACACATAAAGCATAGCTAGTTAAATCAAATTCAGAATACCTTTTGGGAGGAGTGTGTAATGAATGACAAGCGCACCATGTCAGTTTTGAAAAAATCGGGTCTGTTAGCAGGTCTGCTGAGTATGCTGCTGATACTGGTATCGCCAGTACAGGCGGGAATGGTAAGCACTGAAGAGATTCTTCATCAGCAAGACCGGGCCCAGCTCGCCGATATGCTGGAGCGAGACGATGTGCAACAACAGTTGATTGAGCTGGGTGTAGATCCCGTCTCCGCTCGTGCACGTGTTAATCAAATGACCGAGGAGGAAGTTGCCCGGCTCAATGGTCGGATCGCTGAGTTGCCTGCCGGTGCCGGACTCGGTACGGTGGAAATATTACTGATTATCATAATTATATTATTAGTTATATAGACCGAGTGTTAACCCAGAGCCAGGAACGAATCCGACGATGAGCATAAGACACTGCACCTGTGGCGCCGAAGCCGACGTTCGTCGCGGTACCCGCCGTACAGCGGATGGACGTGATGAAATCGTTTATCGCGTAATATGCCCTGTGTGCGGCCAGCTCGGCCCAGCCATTCCGTTGGCGGATAGGGACGAAGCCGTTGTTATCGATGAAGCTATCCAGGCCTGGAACGAAATGATCGCCCAACGCCGTCCACTTGAAGCATGATGGCTGTCACCAGTTACTCGATAATTACAGTCAGAGCACAGCCAGGAATGAAGCGGCATCTTGCGGCCTGTAATCTATAGTTTATCTATGGTCGTAAGATGCTTTTAACCTCGCAGGAGACAGATTCATGCCATTCCCCTGGGTCACTGTTTTGCAGGCCGTTCCCTGGTCTGAGGTTATTCGTAACGCACCAAAGGTAGCGGAAGGTGCGAAGAAGTTGTGGAATGCGGTTGGGAAGAACTCATCTACGCCAGAGGTAGTCGAGTCGAGCACACCTCCAGCCGTTTCACCCGAATCCCATACCATCACCGAACTGGAATCACGCGCTGAGGCGCTGGAGTTGATGGTGACCGACCTGCATGAACAGATGTTTGCCGCCTCCGAGCTCATCAAGGATCTCGCGGAACAGAACACACAGCTCGTTCAACGCATCGAGAAAAATCGGTTGCATGTACTTTGGCTTGGCGTAGCAACCACGGTATTTTCCATTCTCGCTTTGCTTGGGATTTACCTGGCCATGTGATCGCGGCTTGAGGTTCCTGAGCAGAGTTCAAATGTTCGTATTCGAGCCGGAACAGGCATTTGTGAGCGGTATAAATGATTCCATCAAGTGATAACATAACACTACATTGCATCAGCTGGCGCATCAGGTATTGCTAATGTATAAGAGGCTCAAACAGATTGGGAACTGGGTATACCGCGTGATTAATTGGCTATTCAGCGGCAAACAAGCCGAGGTGTTTCTGGTAATGCTCGCTGCCTTCTGGATAGGGATATTGGTGCACTTTTATGTTCCGCAAGCGAAAATGGTGCCCTTTATACGATGGAGCAGTGCCTTTCTGCAAATGCTTGGACTTGTAGTAGTGGTGATAGGAATTCTGAAAATGCGGGTGTTATTTGGACTCCCGAGTGTTCGTCAAATAATGCGTGAGAAGTGGAAACGGTTTCCGAAGTTTAAAAATGATCATCGTATCAAGACTGGCGGTGCCGATATTGAATTATCCGGGATTTCTGCCAAGATTGGTAAACTCAAGGCGACTGCATCGTTACCCGACAGGGTGTCCGCCCTTCGTTTAGAGGGGTGGGGAATGCTTATGATATTCGCCGGTATAGTTCTGGCTGTCGAGTCAGAGGATATCGCAAGGTTATTGGGTTAAAGCAGACTGGCCGGACCATTTTCCAGTGCGCTTCGCTCTACCTCACACGTCTATGTGTTCGTACCACTTCCCACATCCGGGAGGGAATGCAATAAGATTATAGGAACAAAACTGGCCTTGTGGGTTGCGCCAGTATGACAGAACATTTCTTGATTAAAAATAACGATATCGCTCCACTACACAAGAATGTTATGAGTATCGATCTCCGAAACTCAGTAAATCTTCTTATTCAATTTGTTAGTTTTTATCTAGTACATAATTATTGTATTTATTTTTTTCGTTGAACAAACTGTTATTTTCAGTTAAACGTAGCAGCCTGCAAATCTGAATGGTTTGTAGTATGAAAAAATGTAAAACAATCAAAGTTCGTAATAAATTAACAACAACTAATATATGGGGTAGTCTAGTGCAAAACAAACATAAGAATCTGACAAGAATGCGCGTTTCATCGTTGCTTACTGGCATTGGCGCTGTATTTGCCTTGGTATTTACAACCCAGGTCTCTGCGGAAGGTAGTCGTTATGATCTGCCGCGTGATTACAGGTCTGAAATCAGTTCGGCCAGGGCCTATCTGGAAATGAATACAGAGAAAGCGGTCTTGATTGATGTCCGTAGATTGCGTGAATATGCCGCCGGGCATCCAGAGAAGGCATTTAACGTGCCTTTTCCGCACGTTGTGGGATCTAATGACCAGGATCCAGGTGTGGCGTACTGGGCTGTCTACAATATTGTTGGTGGTAAGACCGATACACCGATATTAACACTTTGTAGGACCGGTTTTCGCAGCGTACTTTTTGCGAACATTTTAGCGAATCCAGATGCATATGGGATTGATGGTCCAGCATTTACAAATGTACGTAATATCTGGGAAGGCTTTGTTGGCAGATATAAAGCAGCTGATGGAACCGCGG
>JBECLA010000150.1:0-6178 GCA_040235565.1 Thiohalomonadales bacterium
GTCGGGTTTCCAGCGTAACCAATTCGGCAGAATGTACGGTGAACGCACTAACAAGAAAAATGATTGCAAGGAAAATCCGTGTCAGTTTCATTGATATTGCCTCCCTTCATTTGATAGACAGTGACAACACGATTATTTAAATAAATTATTGTTATCAATTCTCACCTGCTTCATCGCCGGATAAAAACCAATACTCCTGCAACGAGTGCCAGAATCCCCATAACAATGGATTGATATTTAAAACTAAGCTGGATAACCGAAGTTAATCCATATAAAACCAACCAGGCTCCCAAAACATACGGCCACAATTTCATTATTTTCTCCCATTGAAATAAAATCTAAACCAACAATACAGTAAAAAATTCCATTGAATATTTATGGGCGCTATTGGCTTATATCAGAACCAATCGCGTTCCCTTTTCTCTATTTTTTTGGTTCTGGTTAATGACACAGAAATTGAAGACGTTCATCAGCTTTTGCTGGCTTGATTTCAATAATTTCTGCGCTTACCACATGATTTTTCACAAACGGATCGGTGTTTACCCTGCTTTGAAGATCGGACAGCGTGGTATTATGAGCCATAATCCCGCCGCCCAGATCAGGTTGAAGACTTCCGACCATCAAAAAGACATCCTCATCAAAACCACGTTTGATCCACTCGTTGTGGCCTTCCATAAATTGACCGGCCTGGTTTTTATTCTCAGAAAATTCAAGCAGTACGATAAACATCGGATGTTCTCCTGTTGTCTTTCCTTAATCGGGGTTTGAGAGATAGCGCCTGTATTAATCGAAATTCAGCGAAGATATTCTGGGACGTACTCAGGTATCATTCCCGTTTCAAGATAGGGTGCGGTGACCATCTCATAGTAATCCGCCCCTTTCTCAAACCAACGTGTCCAGGATTCTTTCCAATCGTCCGGCATCTCCGCGGGGATCCAGAAACTGTCCGGAATTGTTTCAGACGGAACGGACTTGTTGATCAATTCCACCTCGGCGGTGACCACGCCTTCCCCGCTCTTCTGAGATCGACGGGCCAGCACCTTGCCCTGCGCATCGACGATCATGGCTTCACCCAGAAACGCCGAGTTATACGGCACGTCGGGAAGCTCCGGGCTGAAGAAGCCTTCGAAGTTACCGGCATGGGAACCATGTACCACCGGCACACCCAGCATTTTTGCCATCCGAGGCGCGGCTTGTTTCAACATTGTGAGGTTCGCAGCCCTTCGGGGACTGTCCGGATCTGCCTCGTCAGGCAGGGTCCACCAGCAGGAACCCCCCACTACCAGATTGACCTTGTTCAGCAGTCGCTTCGCCGTTTGCGAGCGAATAAATTCCCAACACAGAACAGAGCCAACGGGGCCAATCGGGGTCGACATCACCCCGTCATCGCTCCCCCCCTTGTAGTAGCAGTTTTCCCAATAGGTAGGAAAATCCTTGTCATGCTGTACAACCTGACCGTCCGGAAAAACCAGCACAAAGGTATTGAATACCCCTTGCGTACGCTGCGCGAGAAACGATCCGCCGATCACTACATTTCCTTCGCGCGAAAGTTCTTTTAACATCTTGAGCGGTGCACCGTCGATCGGTTGTATCGCCTTGAGCATATCCGGATGGAACGCTGCGGCAGAGGTAAACATCTCCGGTAAAATAATCCATTGCGCCCCTTGCTGCATGGCCTTGCGGATAAGCTGTTCTGCCTGATTCATATTCGACTGGGCATCACCCAGCCTGGGGGCCATCTGGATAGCGGCAACGTTTAGTCGTGTTGGTGACATTGCTGGCGCTGCAGAATTTTTACCCGTAGCAGCTTGTGCATTGACCCGGGTGCCGCACATTAAGAGACCAGCCGCCAGCCATTTGTTGAACCGCCGTCTGGAAAACGATGAGCGAGCCATAACGTTATCTCCTTTTGACCGGTTATATTAATCTAGCGTAAATGCCATTTGGGTCATTGCGACCCTGTTTTTCTTATGTTGCTCTACTGAATGCCATGAGAACAATATAAACACTCAGCAAGAGCAGCGAAACAAAAAATACTCTTCTAAACCATACCTCGGAAAGATCTTGCCTGATCCGCTGACCGAACAGCATGCCGATGACAGCGGGAAGCAGGGATGCCAGTGAAACCATCCCGTTTTGCACGGTCAGGAACGCATTTTGTTGCAGGGCAATACCAAGCGCCAGGGTCGTGACCATAAACAGGATCCCCATGGCCTGCACCAGTACATCTCGCGATAACCCCAGTGACTGAAGATACATCACCCCCGGGACCACGGCTGACCCGGTCATTCCCATGAACACCCCATTCATTGAGCCCAGCAAGGGACCGAGCCAGACCTCATGCCGCGGCGAGGTCTTGAAATGCATTCCGCCCAGATTGACGATCGAGTAAACCATCAGCAGCAAGCCCAGCAGCGCGGAAAGCCAGGCCAAATCCACACGCGTAAGTGCGCCGGCACCTATCCACACGGTGATGGCAGCCAACAGAAAAAACGGCCACAAGCGCGCTACCAGCACCTTGCCATTGCCACCGACCAGTGCTTGCCAGACATTGGTGAAAAACGTCGGTATCACGATCAACGCCATCGCGCTGGGCAAATCAATGATCACTGCCAACAGGGCCAGACTGACCGATGGTAGCCCGAGGCCAATGACGCCTTTCACCACGCCTCCGATCAAGAAAGCGCCGGCGATGGCGACAATAGTGACAGGTTCAAACATTTTGGAACGATCCAGATTTTAGGTATTTTTATTCCTTACCTGATATTAAATCACTCCCACTCATTTAATACGCGAAATAAAAAAAGGGACAGAAAAATAATTCTGTCCCCCCTTTTGCTGTTACGCTGAAACGCTGTGCCAGGACTAGGCCAGGTCAAAGCGGTCCGCGTTCATCACCTTGACCCAGGCGGCGACGAAGTCCTGCACGAACTTTTCCTTGTTGTCATCCTGTGCATAGACCTCGGCATAGGCACGAAGGATCGAATTGGAGCCGAAGACGAGATCCACGCGTGTTGCCGTCCACCTGACCTTATCCGTCTTGCGGTCACGGATTTCATACAGGTTACTACCGGCCGGCTGCCACGTGTAATTCATATCGGTCAGGTTGACGAAAAAGTCGTTGCTCAACACCCCTTCACGATCGGTGAACACACCATGTTGGGTACCGCCATGGTTGGTGCCAAGTACCCGCATGCCGCCAACCAGCACCGTCATCTCAGGAGCAGTCAGCCCCATCAATTGCGTGCGGTCGAGCATCAATTCTTCGGCGCTGACGGCATAGTCCTTTTTGAGCCAGTTGCGATAACCATCATTGATGGGCTCCAGCGGTTCGAAGGAATCGCAATCAGTCATCTGGTCGGTTGTATCCCCGCGACCAGGCGCGAAGGGCACGGTTACATCGACACCGGCGGCCCTGGCAGCCTGCTCGACACCGACGTTACCGGCCAGCACGATCACATCCGCCACACTGGCGCCACTCTCGGCCGCGATGGGTTCAAGCACAGCCAGCACCTTGTTCAGACGCCGGGGCTCGTTGCCTTCCCAGTCCTTCTGCGGGGCCAGGCGGATGCGCGCACCGTTAGCACCGCCGCGATTATCCGAACCGCGAAAGGTCCGGGCGCTGTCCCAGGCGGTGGCCACCATCTCGCCAATACTCAGATCGCTGGCGGCAATCCTGTCCTTCACCGCCTGGACATCGTAGTCGGTACGACCGGCAGGAACCGGATCCTGCCAGATCAGGTCTTCCTTGGGCACATCGGGACCGATGTAACGTGTCCTGGGCCCCATGTCACGGTGGGTCAGTTTGAACCAGGCGCGCGCAAAGGCATCATTGAAAGCGTCAGGATCAGCGCGGAACTTCTCCATGATTTCGCGGTAGGTCGGATCCATTTTCATCGCCATGTCGGCGTCGGTCATGATCGGTTTGCAGCGGATGGAGGGATCTTCCACATCCACGGGCATGTCTTCTTCCTTGATGTCGATGGGTTCCCACTGCCAGGCACCGGCCGGGCTTTTCACCGATTGCCACTCGTGATCCAGCAGCATGTCGAAGTAACCCATGTCAAACCGGGTCGGGTCAGACGTCCACGCACCTTCGATACCACTGGTGACCGTGTCACGGCCAATACCGCGCTGGGTGTGATTGTTCCAGCCCAGACCCTGCTCTTCGAGAGCGGCCGCTTCGGGTTCCGGGCCCAGCAGCGCCGCGTCGCCGTTGCCGTGGGTTTTACCTACGGTATGACCACCGGCGGTCAGGGCAACGGTTTCCTCATCGTTCATCGCCATGCGTTCAAAGGTCACACGCACATCGTGGGCGGTTTTGAGGGGATCCGGATTACCGTCCACGCCCTCGGGGTTAACGTAAATCAGACCCATCATCACCGCGGCCAGTGGATTTTCCAGATCCCGCTCGCCGGAGTAACGGCTGCCTTCGCTACCGGTGGGAGCCAGCCATTCCTTCTCCGAACCCCAGTAGGTGTCAATTTCCGGATGCCAGATATCTTCGCGGCCAAAGCCGAAGCCGAAGGTTTTCAAACCCATGGATTCATAGGCAATGGTGCCCGCATAGGCAATCAGGTCAGCCCAGCTGAGCTGGTTACCGTATTTCTTCTTGATCGGCCAGAGCAGACGACGCGCCTTGTCCAGGTTGGCGTTGTCCGGCCAGGAGTTGAGCGGCGCAAAGCGCTGGTTGCCGGTACCGGCACCACCGCGGCCGTCAGCGATACGATAGGACCCGGCCGCATGCCAGGACATGCGGATCATCAGCCCCCCATAGTGACCCCAGTCCGCCGGCCACCAGTCCTGGCTGTCCGTCATCAATGCGTGCAGGTCTTGCTTGAGCGCTTCGAAGTCGAGTTGCTTGACCGCTTCCCGATAATTGAATTCCTTTCCCATCGGATTGGTCTTGGTATCGTGTTGATGCAGGATGTCGAGGTTCAGGGCCCTGGGCCACCATTCCATGTTTGACATGCCGCTCTCTGTAGCAGCGCCGTGCATCACCGGGCATTTACTCATCTCGTTCATATCGCGATCTCCTTGTCGGAATCAAATACGACTCATATTGGTGGGTAGTGATATTACTTATAGTGATTGGTTGATTATCTGGCCAATATATTGTTCCGAATGTATTGATTGGTTTTTTCTATGAAAAGGACTTGGCGGTTCATCGGAAGAACCTCGCGCGATTATTATTCTTTATGTTGCTTTAAGAGAATGTGAAGCTGTCCTTTTTATCCCGTCCCATCCAGACGAGTTGCCCGCTCGCTCGCACAGCCGGTGAATATATTAGCTATTACTAATTAAAACCCATTTCACATTTTTTAAAATCCCATGAGGGGATTTACCCGGCGGTATCGCCCTAGTGAGTGAAGAGAAAAAAAACCACCACTGGAAAAAAAGGAGATACCGCCATGAAGCTTAAAGACAAAAACATATTTTCCCAAAGCGCTGTATGCCTGACCCTGATGGCCGCCCTGGTCCTGCCCCTGCAGGCTGACGCCGGCTGGTTCAGCGAAGCCAGGAGCAAAGTCACCAGCAAGACCCAGACCGTTACCAAGCGCGCCGCCGCCGCCCCGGGCAAGGTCAAGGATCGGATCGAGGACGTCCAGGACAAGGTCAACGAGATGTATTCCTACCTGGAGGAGAACCGTCCGCTGGCAGACAACCTGCGCAACAGCAAAATGGTCGATACCCTGAAAGAGACCCTGCAATTTCTCCAGGAGCAGCGTGCCGACTACCAGCACTTCGTCGACCAGGGCGTGTACGACTTTCGCCTCGACATGCAGGACCTGGTCACAAACATCAGCGATATCGGCGAGCAATTCGGCCGCGGGGGTGCCGCCATGGAACGGCTGGGCAAAATGGGTGAGCTCATCGACAGGATCCCCGCCTCCTTCCTGTATGTCATGCACAAGGGGGTGGGTCCGCAACTGAGCGAGCTGCAGGAACAGATCGCCATCCTGAGCCAACAGGTTGCCATGCTGCCGCAACTGCCCAACCAGCGCCAGCTGCTGGGTAATCCCACGAGCTATCGCCCCACGATTTGCCCCCTGGTGACCGACGAGGATACCGCCGTGTACGTCGCCGTCATTCAGGCCCAGCTCAAAACCATCAGCTTCCTGTTGAAATCCATCAAGGATCTGCTGCCCAGTGACCTGGTGGTAACGGCCGACGTGGT
>JBECLA010000009.1:0-2521 GCA_040235565.1 Thiohalomonadales bacterium
CTCAGGATCGGGTGGAAGATGCCCGCACCGTGTTGAATGTCGGTGACGAAGTCGAAGCCAAGTTCCTGGGTGTGGATCGCAAGAACCGCACCATCAGCTTGTCCATCAAGGCGAAGGATACCGATGCTGAGAAGGCAGCCATCAGTGACTACAAAGCAGGCACTGCGCCTGCAACGACTACCCTGGGTGATCTGTTGAAAGAACAGATGGAAGGTAACGACTAAATTATGCCTATACTTGGATAGGTGACTATCCTGAAGGAAGGACGATGACAAAATCAGAGTTGATCGAAATCCTGGCACAGAAACAGCTCCAGTTGGCCTACAAGGATGTGGAGTTGGCGGTGAAAACCATGATTGACCATATGGGGAACACACTGTCCAATGGTGAAAGGATTGAGATTCGAGGCTTTGGGAGTTTTTCATTGCATTATCGTCCACCCAGAGTGGGGCGCAATCCAAAGACCGGTGATTCGGTAGAACTTGCTGCCAAGTATGTGCCACATTTCAAGCCGGGCAAGGAAATGCGCGAACGTGTCAATGACAGCATGGAAAAGGTGGAGATCACGAATTAAACCATCCTGCTGTTAATGATGTAGTTTGAAACGGCATGGAGCATTCGCTTCATGCCGTTTTTTTATGGATTTGGCAGACGTTCCGCTTTTATTCATAATAGAGCGTAGAGAAAAACCGGTAATGAAAACCGGAAGCTAATAAGGCTGGAAGGTGACACATGGTCAAAATCGTTTATTTATTTCTGTTTCTGGTGTTGGTGATTTTTGGAATCGTATTTGCCGTGTTAAATGCGGAGCCCGTCCAGCTGAATTATTATTTTGGTAGCAAGGATGTCGCCCTGTCACTGGTGTTGGTCCTGGCCATGATTGTCGGAGCATTGCTGGGCGTGATTGCCAGTGCCAGCATGATCATCAACCATCGTCGAGAAGTTGTGAAATTAAGAAAAGCCGTGCACCTGGCGGAAAAAGAAGTGGCGAACCTGCGGGCCATCCCGATCCGGGATAACCATTAATAATTAAATATGCTGGAAACCCTGTTCTTATTATTGCCCCTCGCTGCCTTGAGCGGCTGGTGGTTTGGTCGCCGGAGCAAATCCCGTCGTCAGGTCGATGTTGCCCCGAATCTGCCAAGCAGTTACCTGAAGGGTTTGAATTATCTGCTCAATGAGCAGCAAGACAAGGCCATTGATCTGTTCATTCAATTGCTTGATGTGGATAAGGATACCGTTGAGACACATCTGGCGCTGGGCAGTCTGTTTCGCCGTCGAGGGGAAGTGGATCGCGCCATTCGCATTCATCAGAATTTGATTGCCAGACCGACCCTGAACAAGGAACAACGGGCCCAGGCGCTGTTTGAACTGGGACAGGATTACATGCGGGCCGGCTTGCTGGATCGGGCTGAAACATTACTGGGCGAGTTGATCGATAATGAACCGCATACCGTTGCCGCCTTGCAGCATTTGCTGGATATCTATCAACAGGAAAAAGATTGGGACAAGGCAATTCAGGTGGCGACCCGGTTGGAAGCCCGAACCGGACAAAACCAGCGTGATTTGATCGCCCAGTATTATTGTGAAAAAGCGGAGTACACCTATCGCCATGGCGAACCTTCCAGAGCACTGAAGCTCCTGAAACGCGCTCTGGCGGAAGATCATAACTGTGCACGTGCCAGCATGATGGAAGGGGACATCGAAAAGTCCGCCGGTAATTATAAAGCCGCCATCCGGGCCTATCTGCGGGTGGAACAGCAGGAACCGGATTACTTACCGGAAATCATTCAACCGCTGACGGAGTGTTACCGCGCACTGGGTAAACTGGACGAGATGGTCACTTTCCTGCGTCAGAACCTGGCGAAACATGACGGCATCTCCATGATGTTGACCCTGGCGGAGCTCATTCGACAGGAAAAGGATGACGAACAGGCAGCGGAGTTTATCAGTGATTATCTCAAGCAGAAACCTTCCGTGCGCGGCATGGACAGGTTGATTGAACTGAACCTGCAAAATGTCAAAGACTCGGTCCGGGACAAGTTGCAAGTATTAAAAGAGGTGACCACCCGGTTGATTGCGGACAAGCCCATCTATACCTGCAGCCAATGCGGTTTCACCGGTCGAACGCTGTACTGGCAATGTCCGAGTTGTAAACACTGGAACACGGTGAGGCCGATCCAGGGGGTAGAAGGGGAATAGCCTTGAGTGAGTCACGTATTATTGTCGCGCTGGACTTTTCATCTGAAAAGCAGGTACTGGATTTCACTGCACAGTTGGATCCTTCCATGTGCAAACTGAAAGTGGGCAAGGAATTGTTTACCCTGGCAGGCCCCACGCTGGTACGACAATTAATCGGCAAGGGTTTTGATGTGTTCCTTGATTTGAAATTTCACGATATCCCCAATACCGTGGCGCGTGCCTGTAAAGTCGCCGCGGACATGGGAGTGTGGATGCTGAATGTGCATGCCCTTGGCGGCCGCAATATGTTGCTGGCGGCGCGAGAGGCTCTGGAAGGAAA
>JBECLA010000100.1:0-3009 GCA_040235565.1 Thiohalomonadales bacterium
GACATGGTAAAATCAGCGCCAATATCAAGCTGTTCGGTAAGCCCCTGGGTAAACCCGATGCCAGCAGAAGTAATGGTGTCATTGTTATTCGCAGACCAGTCAGGAGTAGAAAATGTCTGGCTACCCGTCTGACTTGATTCAATTTGTTGCTGCCCGACAAAAAAATGCAGATAAGTACTTTCCCCAATCGTCATACCGGCATCAGCGTGGACGCTGAATTCCGATGCTTCTGTCAAGCCGATTTCTGAATCCGTATAGTCATCCATCGCATAATCAACACTCAGCCCGATAGTGAGATTTTCCCTGGTAGGCAGGAAACTGACATGCATCTTGCTCAGCAGGCGGTCCCTGTCGGCCATGTTGTATTTTCTGAGCAAGGTATTCTCCGGCGGCTGTATTTCTGGCACCGGAGTATAGTTCGATACATCCCGGACGCCACGGGCGAGTTTGACAATCAAATCCGTATCCAGGGCCCGCACGGTTGCTGATGCCCAGACCGTATTTTCCTTGGTTTTATCTACTTCCTGGTAAGTCCGTTCGATGGTGTCATAATCATAACCAAATGCCAGCTTGGTACTTCTTACCAAGCGATAATCAGCACTTATCTTGAAATCATTCTCGGTAAAACTGTACGGCAGTGTAGTACGGGGACCGTTAACCGCAATATCGGTCGAGACCCAGCTATCGAAGTCCAGTTGGGGTGTTTTATTGTCATGATCGTTGTAGGTATAGATGGCATGCAGGTGCCATTTTTCCGAGAGATTGGAGACCAGTTTGACATTCGCGGTCAAGGTGTCAACAACGCCACCCAGGGAATTACTGGGTAAGGGATTAACACCAAGCCCGGCATTGGTCGTATAGGGAAGAAAGTTTTCGTTCTGCTCCATCCGGCCCATTGCCACTTCAGCACTGGCCAGAGTTCCCTCACCAAGATGAAATCCGCCGGACAGAATAAACTGGTTAAATTGATTATCGGGGGCAAGTGCAAGTTGCCCGGAATCAGCACCAAACGCCGAGGTATAGGCATTGTCCCAGGTTAGCGAATCATTGTTGTTTTTAAAAAATGAGCCGTAATAGGCCAGTGAAGTCTGCACTTTCTCACTATTATAGAAAATCGAAGCATCAACCTGATTGGTCTCGTAATCGACTGGTTTGATTAACTGCGCGGCATCAAAAAAGAACGTGCCGGCCGTCGCGATCTGACCATCTTTGACCTCATGCCGGTAATTTAGTTTATATTCCCATTTCGATTTCGGTATATATGCCATCCCTACATCGACGCGTTTACGTTTGGTTTTGAGATCGACCTGATGCAGGCTGTTTGTCAAGTCGGTCATACCCGCCGTGGTGGGTGCCCGTACCCAGCCGCCTGGCAGGGTCAAGGTACCGCTGCCAACGCCCAGATACGGTGTTTGCCCGGTTTCGGAAATGTAATGCGGAATTTCATCATAGCGCAGAAACAGCTTGTACTTACCTTGTTTGCCACCCTCAATACCAATTGTCCGACTATCCAGGCCCAGGTTTCTGATAAACAAATCCATATAATAGGCGTCTTCGTCACGATAACGTGCTGTTGCATTACCGATAAAGTAGACACCTTCTTCATTCAGGCCGGTGTATTCGCCGAATTTAAATGAATCTTCGGAAACGTACTCCGCGCCCACCTCGACTTCACCGCTGAACCCTTCTTCAAACTCACAATATTTGCATTTCCACTTCGAGGTATCGAGGTTCACTTCTTCTGCGGTCGCAGGTACTTTTTCTTCCCCCAGCGCAACATTGACATAGAGTGACAACATCGTGAGGACGAATATCTCTGTGACTGTCTTTGTGCTTATAACCGGCTGCATAAACGTCGTCTCTGTAGTACCACGTTCTCCGTTTTTTAGTGACACAATTACCTGGCTCTTACCGCATTAGCTTGACTCCGGAAGGATGATTCGAGCCGTGTACCTGGGAATGACAATTCAAACACGATCCCGCCAGCAGGAACCCCGACGGCGCACCGCCTGGCAAACCACTCGTTGTATTGGCAATGCTGGGGTGACCCATCTGGGAATGACATTGCTGACAAAGTAACGGCGGTCGCTTATTCAACAGCGCGGGATTAATCGAGCCATGTGGTCTGTGACAAAGAGTGCATTGCTCCGGCACGGGCGCATGTTCCCAGGCAAAGGGGCCGCGCTTCTCTGCATGGCAGGCATAACAGGTTTGGTTAATAGTCGATCGAACCATCAGACGTTTGGTTGCCGAACCATGGGTATTATGACATTCGGTACAGGCCATCTGGCCAAAACGCACCGGATGCACCGAGGGCATAAAAAACTCCTCGCGCTGCTTCTTATGACACTGGAAACAAACATCTGGCTGAGTATCAGTCGAGAGGGCGGGATCTCTGGCAGCATGGATTCTGTGGCAACTGGCACAGGCGATATCCGCACCTTCATGCGTACTGCCTTTCCATCCCATATGCTGATCGTCATGATGGCAGGTCAGGCACATACTGTTCTGTTTCTCGACCGGTTCATCCGACTTGAGACCAAAATTCAAAATCGGTGGTCGCTCCTGTCCCGGCCTCACCCTGCCGACGTGGCCGCCCCGGTCCAGCGCCTCCTCCATCGCCGCCGCCCCGGCCACACCCGGACCATGACAGGCCTCACACTGCAGTTGCGCAAACGGTGAACGTTTGTCTCCTTCCTGGCCATGTTTGGTTTTGAAGATGTCGAATACCGGATAATCGGCATCTTCATCATGACATTTGATACAGGTGTCAGCCCCCTTTTCGGTAAATTTACCTTTCAGCATATCTTCCATGGCGGTCGTTTCTCTTGTGACCATCGGGGGTTCTTCCTGTTGTGGCTTCTTTTCCTCTTCCGCCCCGAATGCCGACCCAAAGGCAATCCAGAACAGGAAGGCCAGCAGGTGTAACGCCGTAAATTTAGAAGTCATATTCTGGGTCACTGATTCTTTCATGCGGTGATTGGCTTTTCAGGCGTGAACCGGGGTACT
>JBECLA010000136.1:0-3029 GCA_040235565.1 Thiohalomonadales bacterium
AACTGTGTCAGGTAACTCGTACGCCAGGATCATGCCGATGATGCTGTTGAGTTCATCCACGGTGCCATAGACTTCCACCCGTTGACAATCCTTCGCTACCCGACTGCCGTCACCCAGCCCCGTCGTCCCATCGTCGCCGGTGCGGGTATAAATTTTTGACAGGCGGTGTCCCATGTTTATCCCTCGGTGAGGCGGAAGATTATTGGTAATTCAAGATCCGTATCCATGCCGGGCATCGCAGTCGCATACCAACTGAGTTTTTTCAGTCGCTGCATGGCATCCTGGGCTGCTAAATCCAGAATAGCATAGCCCGAACTTTTAACGACACGGATATTGTGAATTGCACCCTGTCCGGAAATACCAAATCCCAGTAATACAGTGCCTTGTATCCCTTGCCGGCGGGCAAGCGGGGGATAATAAAAATACTGCACAAGATCATGACGAATGCGACGGAGAATAAGTGCCCGATTCATTGCGGGAGGTTCCGTCTTCGTTTGTGTTGCGGGGGACGGGGTTTGCAGTGTGTCGTGGTTGGATGCTTCGCGAGCGCCTGGTTCAGATGAAGTGGTTTGTGTTGTTACCGCGGTTTTGTCATGCCGCGGTTGTGATTTGGAATCCAGATGTGTCGCTGGTTTGGTTGTGGCTTTTTCATGCGTCTGCTGCTGTCCGACAACTTCAATGGGTTCCATATTGAGTGCCAGGTTCGGGAGTTGATAATCAAACTGCAGCAGTGGTTTTGAGAATGGCCAATGGAACAGTAACAGGCCGTGAAGCAACAACGAGATTCCCAACAGCAATAGCAGCCGTCGGGAAAAGGTGTATTGGGGTTGCTTCTTCATGGTTGTAAATTAAAGCTCAACTCCATGTCATCGTGTCTATTCAGGCAGTTTGTACTTTACGCCGAGGAAGACAGACATGCCGGGTGTGTTGTAGCCATATACCTGTTCATAATCTTCATCGAGCAGGTTATCCACCCGCGCTTCCATCCAGAGATTTTTGGCCATATTCACGACCCCTGACAAGTTGATGAGATGATAAGGATCAAGTATTTCATCGCCAGTCAGGGTGCGGTCCAGCCGTTCACCGACGTACAACCATTCCAGTCCTACACTGCCTTGTTTAGTCAGTGTACGATGTAGCTGAAGGGACAATTTTTCTCTTGGTCGTCGGAGTAGTTCGGAATTGTCGGATTTGTCGACGGCATTTTGCAGCGTCAGCGCAGCCAGCAATGACCAGGTGGTTTGATTGTATTGATATTCCAGTTCCAGACCATCAATGCGGGCATCATTAATATTTTCCGCCTGGGCGGTGACAAAGTCATAACTGATCAGGTTTTCAATATCATTACGGTAAACTGACACACGCAGCTGCTGATGTTTTTTGTATTTATAGCGCAAACCAAGCTCGGCGGTTTGCGAAGTTTCGGGTTCCAGATCCGGATTACCAAAGAAGGGATAGTACAGGTCATTCAGGCTCGGGGCTCGGAAACCGGTGCCATAAGAGGCTGTGACGCGAAGATCAGACGTTGGACTGTATCCCCAGGCCGCATTACCGGTAGTGTGGTCACCATAGGTTTCATGGTCATCGACTCGGCCACTCAAGTTCAAGCTATGGTTGCCAAGTTGACTCTGCAGTTCAATAAATACCGCATCGTTGCGCACGGATTGATCGAAGTTAATCGTATCCAGATCGAGGTTTTCATTCAGGCCCTGATCCTTCTGGGTACTTAAACCCGCGGTGAGCAAATGGTTGAGCGACAGCGTGATGTTATGCTGCCAGTCAGCCATCACACGCTCGGTCTGAATTTTGCCGTTTCCGAAACTTGATTGATCCTCAATATCATCCCGGGTGAGACCGACGCTAAACGATTGTGACCAATGCCGCGTCGTTTGATTGACCAGTCTGGCATCAAAGATGCTGTTGATATCATCAACGACAAAGTCGTCATATTCGGTTTCACTATTGGCGTACCAGGCGCTGAAGCGTAACTCGGTTTTTGGGTTGAGCGGAAACATGAGCCTGCCACTCGCACTGCTGTTTTGATAGCCGTCGCTGTCAGGGTTGAAGTAGGGTAATTTCTCATTAGTGGCAGAAAAGCCATCCGTGTCCTGGGCAGTGACATTGAGACTGTATTTAATCTTGTCACCGCCACCAATCCCGGCCTCGGCCAGTTTGTGATTGTAACTGCCCACCTGACCGCGCACATGCAGACCCTTGTTATCACGGGTGAAGATCTGGATGACGCCACCAATGGCATCCGAACCATACAGGCTGCCGCGGGGGCCCCGCACAATTTCGATACGTTCTACATCCGTTAATGACAGATGCTGCCAGGCAAAGGCCCCGGTGGTGGGAGAGGCCGCGCGGACACCATCAATCAGTACCAGGGTCTGATTGGCATTGGTACCGCGCATAAACAGACCGGTTTGTTGACCGGGACCGCCACTTCTTGCGATATCAATGCCGGCTTGCAGCCGGAGCAGTTCGGTGACGTTAGTGGCCTGACTCTGCTTGATATCGTCGCGTGTTATTACACTGACAGATGCCAGTGATTCGTCGGCGGTTTGTGCCGTTCGGGTTGCGGTGACAATGACCGCTTCCTGTTCCGCCGCGTTTACCCCACCGTAGACTACAAAAAGAAGCAGGCTGGAAAACAGCCTGAAAGAACTGTGATTCATTATTATTTCCTCGTACAGCGCTCACCCGCGCAATGGCTACTAATGGTGTGTCGAGGAAGAAAGCAATCTGGCAGGGAGGTTTTTCCCTGGTATCGTCGCCCGCCGCGACACACCGGTTAAACGCCAGGCCGGTCTCCGGGCTTGTGAGGGGATGAAAACCATCCGGATGAGTCGCCTTCCCATGTCTTCGGATAACAGACACAGTGGCGCGTGACCCATCGGCCCTCACTTACCGTTGCGGGGGCAGCGCCGGAATTGCCACATCCGGTATGGAGTGGCGCACCGGCTTCCCGTTTCACCCTGAATACGGTGGTATTCAGGGCACCTGGTGTAGAAAGTGTGATGTGGGGC
>JBECLA010000137.1:0-22495 GCA_040235565.1 Thiohalomonadales bacterium
GCCCCACATCACACTTTCTACACCAGGTGCCCTGAATACCACCGTATTCAGGGTGAAACGGGAAGCCGGTGCGCCACTCCATACCGGATGTGGCAATTCCGGCGCTGCCCCCGCAACGGTAAGTGAGAGCCGATGGGTCACGCGCCACTGTGTCTGTTATCCGAAGACATGGGAAGGCGACTCATCCGGATGGTTTTCATCCCCTCACGAGCCCGGAGACCGGCCTGGCGTTTAACCGGTGTGTCGCGGCGGGCGACGATACCAGGGAAAAACCTCCCTGCCAGATTGCTTTCTTCCTCGACACACCTTTTTAGCCATTGCGCGGGTGAGCGCTGTACGAGGAAATAATAATGAAACACAGTTCTTTCAGGCTGTTTTCCAGCCTGCTTCTTTTTGCAGTCTACGGTGGGATAAACGCGGCAGAACAGGAAGCGGTCATTGTCACCGCAACCCGAACGGCAC
Source organism: Thiohalomonadales bacterium (assembly GCA_040235565.1). Classification (GTDB taxonomy): domain Bacteria; phylum Pseudomonadota; class Gammaproteobacteria; order UBA6429; family Thiohalophilaceae; genus JAHEIJ01. The sequence goes on from JBECLA010000137.1 coordinate 463, forward strand.
AAACCGCCGACGAATCACTGGCATCTGTCAGTGTAATAACACGCGAAGACATCGAGCAGAGTCAGGCCACTAACGTCACTGAACTGCTCCGCTTGCAGGCAGGCATTGATATTGCGAGAAGTGGCGGTCCCGGCCAACAAACCAGCCTGTTTCTGCGAGGCACGAATTCGAACCAGTCGCTGGTCCTTATTGATGGCATGCGTGTCAGTTCAGCAACTACGGGTGGCTTTGCCTGGCAAAACCTTTCTCTTACTGATGTCGAACGTATTGAAATCGTACGCGGTCCTCATGCCGCTCAATATGGCTCCGATGCCATTGGTGGTGTAATCCAGATTTTTACGCGGCAAAACAAGCGTGGCCACCTGCGTGGCCAGGTTGGATCCTATAACAGTTGGCTGGTAGATGCCGGCCTGGGTGGGGGCGAGAAATTCACCTATAGCTTGAATTTTTCTACGCAGGATACCGAAGGCTTCTCGGCAACCAATCCTAAGAATAGTTACGACTATAACCCGGACAATGACGGATACAAAAATAGTAGTCTAAGTGGCAACATCAATATTTCTATTACTGATCTGACATCGTTGCAGTTAAGTGGCTGGCACAGTAACAGTGAAACTGAATACGATTCTTCAGGTGGAATTGGTGAGGATGATAATACTAATAGCAGCGTAACCGCTAAGCTGATCAATCAAACTACCGCGCGATGGAGTCAGTCCTTAAACTTTGGCCTGTCCCAGGATGATTCCAAGAGTACTTATGAATCTTTTTCAGGAATTCAGCATGGACGTATCACCACGGAACGCTGGCTGGTTGACTGGCAAAATGACATAGTCCTGAGTCCAACCGATTCCATAACGCTCGGGATCAGTTCCCAGAATGACGATGCCATTAATAGTGATGAAAACAGTGGCCACGTTAATTTTGATGAAAATATTACCAATAATGCCTTATATGCCATTTTTCGTAATCGTTTTGGGAAAAATGAACTGAACCTTAGTGGGCGGATCGATGATCATAGCAGTTTTGGTAACCATACCACTGGGCAAATTGCTTGGGGCCTCGATACGACTTCTAAATTACGTCTGCTGGCTTCCTATGGTACCGCCTTCCGCGCGCCAACTATCAATGAGCTCTATTACCCCGTTTACGGTAATCCTGATCTCATACCGGAAACTTCACAGACTCTGGAGTTTGGAGCACGCTATAAAATCAGTAAGAAGCAAAATTTTAGTGCCTCGGCTTATCACACTTCCATCACTGATCTGATTCAGAGTGATCCTTTTACATGGCAGTATACAAATATCGGTAAAGCACACATTGATGGACTCGAACTGGAATACGACTACCAGTTCGATCTCTGGTCACTCCAGGCCAATCTCACCTGGATGAAAGCCATTGATGAATCTGACAATTCTGATCTTCTACGCCGGCCAGGGTTAAAACTAGGGTTGCAAGCAACCCGCTATTTTCAAAACAAGGGTAATTTCAGCCTTGAATGGGTTTATGCCTCAGAACGCGAAGACATGAATTTCTCAACTTTTCCAGCAGAAAGAATAACCCTAGATCCCTATAACCTGTTCAACCTTTCTACTCGCATCAGTCTGTCCAGGCAATGGTGGCTGGAAGGTCGACTCGACAACCTGACGGACGAGGATTATGAACTCGTTTATGGTTACAATACAGCAGGCCGTTCAATATACATTGGCGTAAACTTTACCCCTGACAAATAGTAGTCATGAAAACCGCGATCCCAGCATCACCCCATCGCCGCCTGCTGTTGTTGCTGGGAATCTCGTTGTTACTTCACGGTCTGTTACTGTTCCATTGGTCAGTCTCAAAACCTCTGCTGGAATTTGATTATCAACTCCCGAACCTGGCACTCAATATGGAACCCATCGAAGTGGTCGGACAGCAGCAAACGCATGAAAAAGCCACAACCAGACCAGCGACACATCCGGGTTCCAAATCACAACCGCGGCATCACAAAACCGCGGTAACGACACAAACCACTTCATCTGAACCAGGCGCTCGCGAAGCATCCAACCTTGACACACTGCAAACCCCGGCCCCCGCAACGCAAACGAGGACGAAACCTCCCGCAATGAATCGGGCACTTATTCTCAATCGCATTCGTCATGATCTTGTACAGTATTTTTATTATCCACCGCTTGCCCGCCGGCAAGGGATACAAGGCACGGTGTTACTGGGGTTCGGCATATCCGGACAGGGCGCAATTCACAATATCCGTGTCGTTAAAAGTTCGGGCTATGCTATTCTGGATTTAGCCGCCCAGGATGCCATGCAGCGACTGAAAAAACTCAGTTGGTATGCGACCGCGATGCCCGGCATGGATACGGATCTTGAATTACCAATTATCTTCCGCCTCACCGAGGGATAGACATGGGACACCGCCTGTCAAAAATTTATACCCGCACTGGCGACGATGGGACGACGGGCCTGGGTGACGGCAGTCGGGTAGCGAAGGATTGTCAACGGGTGGAAGCCTATGGCACCGTGGATGAACTCAACAGCCTCATCGGCATGATCCTGGCGTACGAGTTACCTGACACAGTACGCGCATGCCTGGTTGAGGTGCAGCATGATTTGTTTGATCTTGGGGGGGAGTTCAGTGTTCCGGGTTATCAGGGCATCCAGGAAAATTATGTCACGCGGCTGGAATCTCAACTGGATGAATTCAACACCGCCTTGCCAAGTCTGAAGGAGTTCATTCTGCCGGCCGGTGGACTCGCAACCTCAACCGCACATCTGGCACGCGCCGTTTGCCGTCGGGCGGAACGTCGTGCCATCACCCTGGCGCGGGAGGAAGACGTTAATCCTGCAACCATTCATTATCTCAATCGTCTGTCTGATTTGCTCTTTGTAATCGCCCGCGTTTTGGCTCGCTTCGAGAACGGCACCGAAGTCTTATGGCAACCGGGGAAAAACCGGGGTAAATAAAAAAGCCGGGCTTGATGGCCCGGCTTTTTACGTTACTGCCGGGTACTATCAGGCAATCAACGGCACAATCAGCAAGGCCACAATATTCATGATCTTGATGAGCGGGTTGATAGCCGGACCGGCGGTGTCCTTGTAGGGATCACCTACGGTATCACCGGTCACCGCTGCCTTGTGGGCATCGGAACCCTTACCGCCGTAGTTACCGTCCTCGATATATTTCTTGGCGTTATCCCAGGCACCCCCGCCGGTGGTCATGGAAATCGCCACAAACAAACCGGTCACAATCGTCCCGATCAACACCCCGCCCAGGGCTTCCTTACCCAGTACCAGGCCGACGATCACCGGGATAACGACCGGCAAGAGCGAAGGAATTATCATTTCCTTGATGGCGGCAATGGTCAGCATGTCCACGGCTCTGGAATAGTCCGGCTTCTGGGTGCGATCCATGATACCGGGCATTTCCTTGAACTGACGCCGGACCTCATTGACGATCCCGCCTGCAGCACGACCGACGGCCTCCATCGCAAAGGCACCAAACAGGAAAGGCACCAGACCACCAATAAACAGACCGATGATGATCATGTGATTGGACAGGTCAAAACTTAACGCCACGCCACCCTGGTCTTCCAGTGCCTTGGTGTAGTCAGCAAATAACACCAGGGTTGCCAGACCGGCGGAACCGATGGCATACCCTTTGGTGACCGCCTTGGTGGTGTTACCCACCGCGTCCAGCGCATCAGTCGTATTGCGCACGTCAGCTGGCAAATCCGCCATTTCTGCGATACCACCCGCATTGTCGGTAATTGGCCCGTAAGCATCCAGCGCGACGATGATGCCGGTCATTGACAACATCGCGGTGGCGGCAATGGCAATGCCATACAAACCCGCCAGTTCGTAGGAACCCCAAATCGACGCGCAGACAGCCAGCACCGGCAGGGTGGTTGATTTCATCGAAATGCCCAGTCCGGCAATAACATTGGTCCCGTCACCGGTGGTGGATGCCTGGGCGATATGCCGTACCGGTTTAAACTCCGTGGCGGTGTAGTATTCGGTTATCACCACCATGGCAACCGTCAGCGCCAGACCAATCAACGAGGCACCAAACAAGGCCATGGTGCTGTATTTACCATTGTCCCCCATCATGGCATCGGTAATGAAGTAGAAGGCGATCGCCGCCAGGACCGCAGAGACAATGGCACCCCGATACAGGGCGCTCATGATCTTGCCGCCTTCCTTGATCTTGACGAAGAAGGTGCCGACAACGGAAGCGATGATGGATGCCCCGCCCAGTACCAGGGGGTAAATAATGGCGGCAGAGCCTGCTTCTTTCATCACCAGACCACCCAAAAACATGGTGGCAACGATGGTCACCGCATAGGTTTCAAACAGGTCGGCGGCCATACCGGCGCAATCGCCCACGTTATCCCCCACGTTGTCGGCAATCACCGCCGGGTTGCGGGGGTCGTCTTCCGGAATGCCGGCTTCTACCTTGCCCACGATGTCAGCACCCACATCAGCGCCCTTGGTAAAGATACCGCCACCCAACCGGGCAAAGATGGAGATGAGTGATCCGCCGAAGGCCAGCCCGACCAGTGCATGTAAGGGGTGTTCCGAACCGGCCGCCTGCAAAATGGCATAGTAGCCGGCAACACCTATTAGCCCCAAACCGACGACCAGCAGACCCGTAATGGCGCCACCGCGGAAGGCGAGTTTTAGCCCTTCATTCACACCCTTGCGTGCGGCTTCTGCGGTACGGGAATTGGAACGCACTGATACGTTCATACCGATGAAACCGGCCAGCCCCGAGAAAACCGCGCCAATCACAAATCCAAGCGCAGTCTCGATATCCAGCGCGAACAAAATCACCAGCGCCAGAATCACGCCCACCAGACCAATGGTCATGTATTGGCGCTTCAGGTAAGCGGCCGCACCTTCCTGCACTGCCAGTGCAATGCGTTGCATTTCATCGTTACCCGGTGACATGCTCAGGATACGGAAAATGGAAATAATGCCGTAAATGATAGCCACTACTCCGGCCAGTAGCGCAAACAGCAGTCCATCAGACATGTTGATCCCCTTGTTTGTTGGAATATTTTGTCGAATATAATGATATGCTAATTAAAGAACATTGCATCATTTTGTCTTTTTATCTCCCCATGTATTCCCCTGATAATTCTTGTTGATGTTTGCCCCGTTTTTGGGCAATGACGTCATGCAGCAGGGAGAATAGGGTAGCCACCCGATGGGTGCAAGCGTTAGTTAATATTTTAAAATCAACTTATTAGAGCCATAACCCATATCTATATTAGAATGTGTTTAATAAATCATGACTGCAGTTAGGCGATAAACATACTATCCAGCTCAACTTTTTCCCATATACGGCTGTGTTGATCTGTTGATACAGATCAATATTACTGTGCTACGACAATAATCCATTTAATATGAAAAATCCCAGGAAAATACGATGCAAGATCCCGTGATTGTTATTGGTACCGGTGAAATGGGCGGTGTTTTTACCCGCGGCCTGTTACGGCTCGGCCACCCGATCTTTCCTGTCAATCGACAAACCAGGCTGGAAAAAATCAGCCAGGCCGTGCCTGTCCCACGGCTGGTTCTGGTAGCGGTGGGTGAAAATGACCTGCATCACACCCTGGAGAATATTCCACGAGACTGGCATGCCCACCTCGGACTGCTGCAGAATGAACTCCTGCCGGCCGACTGGAAACAACACGATATCAGCAACCCGACGGTGATTTCTGTCTGGTTTGAAAAGAAAAAGGGGCAGGACTTCAAGGTACTCATCCCGTCCCCGATCTTTGGTCCACAGGCTGCCTTGCTGGAAAACGCGCTGGCCACACTGGACATCCCCAGTTGGGAACTCGAAAGCGAAGCTGAGCTTGAGTTCGAGCTGGTACGCAAGAACGTTTACATCCTTACCACCAATATCGCCGGGCTGGTCATCGGTGGTAGCGTCGACGATCTCTGGTTTAAACATGAAAATCTGGCGCGCCAGATCGCCGCTGAAGTAATGGACATCCAGGCCTGGCTGGTAGGTCATCATCTGGAACGGGAACGCTTGATCGAGGGGATGGTGGAAGGTATCAAGGGTGACCTGCAACACAAGTGCATGGGTCGCTCGGCACCTTCACGTCTGGCTCGCGCCATCCAACATGCGGACGAGGCCGGTCTCAAGGTCCCCAAACTTCGCGAGATACAGGCCCAACAGCAAAACAACTAACACACCGCTCGCGAAATTTATCGGGATTCTTCGCTTGCATATTTAATTTGCCGTGCCTGATCCACATACGCACATAACTGCTTGGCACCTTGCAGTACGCGTGGCCCATGCCGCTGGATTAAATCCGGATTGATAAAGTATAACTGATCGTGCCCAACAGCCGGAATTTGTGGCCAGGCTTGCCACGCATTGCGCCACTCATTCCGAGCTGTGTGCCGCGCACCGCTCACAATAATATCCGGCGCGGCTTCAATCACTGCCTCAATGCTGACGGTAGGTGCCAGTGCCGGCAGTTGCGCGAAGACATTGGTGGCGCCACACAGACGGATGAGATCAGAGATCAAATGATCGCCATTGATGGTAATCAAGGGTTGGTGCCACACTTCATAAAACAACTTTACCGGTTGCAGGCGGGAATAGCGTTGCATCAAACTGAGGTGTTGTTTTTCAAACTGTTGAATAAAATCCTGAGCCTGGTTACTGGTGCCTGCCAGTATTGCCAGCCGCCTGGCGGTATCTGGAATATCTGCCAGTGTCCGTGGCTCGCTTACGAACACTGGCACGCCCAGCGTGCGTAATTTATCCAGCTGCACCGGGTTATTGCCGGTACGCCAGCCAATGACAATATCAGGTTGCAATGCCAGAATTGCTTCCAGATCCAGAGCGTTATAGCCACCAACTCGACTGATCTGTCGTGCCGCGGCAGGATAATCACTGTGTTCGACAGTGCCAACAACCCGATCTCCCGCATCAACCTCAAACAATAACTCGGTGGCATGCGGAGCAAGACTGATAATTCTTCGTACAGGGGATGACAAGCTAATGGTCATTCCATTGTCATCGACAACTGAAACAGCAGCAAACGCTGGAGTGATGATTGACAATAAAAGACTGGTTAAGCGTACTCGTATCATTCAGATATTCATTCTCCTTCTGTCCGGTCTTTTAACAATAACACCACAACCTCAATAACAGCTATTACGTTCAGAAACCAAAGTTGAGGGAAAACCCCAGATTCATGCTCAAGTTGGGTTGGAGTAACTCACGTTGAGTTTGGGCAAAGGTTACTGTTTCTGATGCGAGGGGATAATTACCTGTAATCCCCAGCTGGAAAAGGAATTGTCCATTCTTCCAGGAATACACATTATATCTTATCCCGCTACTGACTTCGAGAACCGCACTTGATACCTTCTCAGATTCCTGGCCTGATGTGGCACCACTATCCGCCTTAAGTTTCTCCGTGCGCTGCCCTGCCAACAATGTCAAATAGGGCCAGGCCCGACGGAAATACTGCTGTTTACGCCACTCAAAATCAACTCCAACAGCTATTTGGTGAATTTCACTATACATGCTAGTGACCGTGGTTTGCTGCAACGGGTCATTGACATCAACAAACTCCTCATAAGCAGGTTCACCATAGTGCAGCTCAAAAACAAACCAGGTATGGGGTTGGCCAAATAATTCCATTCGATGAGACAATGTCCTTCGATATTGAAGTTCTGCTTCTATATCCGGAAGTAAATAATTTAATGCCATAGCATTGTCGGCCTGTACAGAATACCCGGCAGAGGTGTACTCATTTTCAACCGCTGTCCATATTAAACGACTATATGACAATTTATCGTCAAGCCCTAGCGCTGTTTCAAATACTAGCGGGCCAAGCCCAAAGCCAAAAGTAAATGATGTCCCTGACTCACTTAACGCAGTGGCTTGTTGGACGAAATCAAGTTCATAGTCTTCACGCCAATCTTCCCTGAGTCCCAACCAGAATGTCATGATCTGATTGCGCATCACTGCATTGGCCGATAAAGCAGCATCCCTTTGACCCTCACCGCTCACAAGACCGGTTGTACTAAACCAATAACCCGCCTGCCATGCGTTTTCCTGTTCACGACCCAAAGGCAGTGGATAGAGTTTCTGATAATCCCCTTTGAGCCAGAAGATCGCCATACTGGTTTCTGTCTCAACATAAGGATAATGATTAACTCCATTATTAATTAAACGATGAAAAGCATTTTGTATCCGGTTTCCATCATAATCCCCGTAGGCACGAATACCGGCGCCCATCTCCAGTACTGCGAAGTTATTGGCATCCGGATGAGCACGATAAAGTTCATGCATCAATGACAGGTTGATCTCATCAAGCCTGCCGACAAAACCTGGCAAAACCGGATTATCCAGATCCGCAGTCAGAATACTGTAGTCGAAGACAAGACCCCAGCGGGGTGATATATCGAATTGCAGGCCAATTTGCTGAGTCCGATATTCATCCGGCTCAAAACCTGTGTTGATAACGTTATTGCTCCAGAGAGAAGAAAAGTCTCCAAGTATTTCAGGCGGCACCATCGCCGGTGCTCCGGATATATCACCGGCATGTGCCTGATGGTTCATCAGCACCAGTACTACTAACAAGCGACCATATGCACGCATTGCAGAAGAATTCCCACATGTTGCAATACAAATGAGTGTAGCTAATTAACTGCTGAGGAACGACAGGCTTGCTGGTAATGAGTAGCGTGAGTCAGGAAATTATAACGATTGGCATAGCTTCGGTGCGACTTTATTACCAGCTATGACAAATGACCGCCATGAAACAGCAGACGAGGAAAATTTGAATCGCCCGTGTGTTCAATGCGAATTCGGCTAATGGCGGCATTGGCCACCTGGATCCGATACATTCGGTCTAACGGCATATCGAGTATATGTCGCAGGATCATTCGCATCATGCCAGCATGTCCTACCAGCAGGATATGCTGACCGATATATTCTTCTAACATCTCGTTCCAGGCACCGATAATACGCGCCTCGAATTCGTACAAGGTTTCCGCTCCCGGAGGGGTGTAATTCAATGGATCGGCCAGAAAACGCTGGACCTGGTTGGGGACTTCCTGATTAAGTTCAGCCGCGGTACGCCCTTCCCATTCACCGAAGCCGATTTCAATGAACCGGGGGTCGGCCTTGACTTCGATGCCATGGCGTTGTCCCAGTTCCCGTGCGAACTCGCTACAACGCATCAGGGTTGAACTGATAATGACATCCCAGGGACAATGTTCGGCCACCGCTTGCCGCATTTGTGTCCAGCCTTTGTCGCTCAGCGGATCATCAATCTGGCCACGGTATCTGCGGCCGCCAACCGGTTCTCCATGACGAATCATATCAACCGTAGTACTGACTATTTCATGCATAACAATTCAGATTGTTAACTAGTGATTGACAGATGGAAGACACAACAGTGGTTGCGACAGTCGCGCGCAGAGAAAGCGATGTAAGAACTAGAACACCCAGCCGGTGAGGGTAAGAAGTGCCAGGGCGGCCAACCAGACCAACAAAGTACGCTTGATCAGTGCCATAATCTGCGCCACCGCTTCCAGATCAGCGGTAGTCTGCTCTTCTTCGCTGTGGGGTTCATGGGAGATGGCTCCCAGGCCACTTTCAATGAGCAATGCTTCACTGTCGACCCGCCAAATATCAGCAATCGACTTCCACATGCTCACCGTATCCACAAAACTCCCTGCCAGGGCAAAACCAAGCACCACCAGCCGGGCGGGAAGCCAGATCATGATGCGATACAAGTCATGTGCGGCGGCAGCGTAACCACTTTCTAACTGGCTGGTATGACTTTTCAATTCACAACTCAGACGAAACAGCGCAGCACCTACCGGCCCCAGTAACATGAACCACAACAATATCCCGAAGAGCCGGGAATTGGCCTCGACCACCAAACCTTCCTTTACATGCCGTACCGCTTCCGTCGGAGAACCACTAACCTCATAACCCAGAATACGGGTTGCATAGATTTCACCGGCTTCGTAATCACCCCGCTCTACTGCGGTACTGAACTCCTCGACTTCTTCTTCGAGATCCCGGGGCCCGATGGTATAAATCAGCACCACGACACCAAACAGGAAGCTGAACAAGGCCGCCACCCCGTCCAGCATGGCGTTCAACAACCACACACCAAATACCACGGAGCCGATGATCAGGATCACTCCCAGGGGACCATCGCGCCAGCCCTGACCCTGCAGACGCTTGTACAACATATCCGCATAACGATAAAACCAGTTATACCGCCGCCATTCCTGTATCGGGCGATAAAAAGTCTCAACGGCGAGGGCAATCAATATACTGATCAGGTTCATGGTGGGTAAGTTTCCACTGTACTGTCTCGAATATCAAGCTTGTGGCTCATCAATGCCAAGCCGGGCCCACTCGAAAGCCGGCCCCGGGTCCGTCTTACGCCCCGGTGCAATATGACAATGCCCGACAATAGCCCGGGGACCAATCGCCGGATAGCTGCTACGCAATAACTCAATGAGCGCCTGCAACACTTCATATTGCCTGGCTTCATAAGGGATATCATCCGCCCCTTCCAGTTCAATGCCAATGGAAAAGTCATTGCAGCATGACTGCTCCTGGTAACAGGACTCACCGGCATGCCAGGCGCGTTGGGTAAAAGGCACATATTGAACGACCTCACCATCACGCCGGATCAAAAGATGGGAAGAAACGCGTAACTGGTAAATGTCACGAAAATACGGGTGGGCAGTGGGATCAAGTTGATTGGTAAAAAAGCGATCGATTTCCTCACTCCCAAATTCATTCGGCGGCAGACTGATACCATGTATGACCAGCAGGGTAATCTCTGCCCCCTCAGGCCGCTCATCACAATTGGGGGACGGAACATGGCGGGCACCCTGCAACCAGCCGCTGACAGGATCAACCTGCCACGTCATGGTGCCTCCTCGGCAGGCGCGGCCAGGGCGGCATCAATTGCCGCCAGCAGATTTGACTGACGTGCCTCGGCCTGCAGTTCACAATGAAATTCACCATCCACAAACAGAAACAGGGCCGGCAAATGAAACAGTTCATATTCATGGCTGAGGCCCATATTTTGCTCGGCATCAACCTGAAAGACCTGAATTCCCTGGTGGTGTTGTACTAGCTCGCCCAATAACCGTTGCCACAGGCGACAGGCAGAACATCCCGGTTTGGTGAAAAATACGATACCCGGTCCGACAGTGTCCGCCAGAGTGCTGTAAAACTCGGGTTCATTCAGCGACTGAATTTTACGCCCGAAGAGGGGCACGACCCTGGCGCTCAGCAATTTGCTGTCAGTCATTTTGTACCATACCGCTTAACACCATATCGGTGAAACTGATGACACCGATCACCTTGCCGTTTTCCACGACCGGTGCCCGGGATAAACCGAATTTGTCAAACAGGCGTGCACAATAACGAATATCCATATCCGGATTGATACAGATCACCGGTTTCGACATCACCTCATAGACATTCACCCGCTCCGGCGCCCGGTCCTTGGCCAGCACGTATTTGGCAATATCAGACAACATGACGATACCGTATTCATCATCCTCATGCCGCTTGTCGACAATCAGTGCCTTGGTTTCAGTATGCTTCATTGTGGCAAGGGCATCCTTCACCGTCGTCATGCCATCGACTATATCCACCTTGGGTTTCATTACATGACGAACACGAACTACTTTACGCTCACTCATAATTCCTCCTCCACAACTCCAGTCAGGGTTTGCACTTGATGCGCAACGCCAATGGCATCTTCCACGTCAATCTGGAAAGCGATACCGGTTCCCGGTTTATCGTCAAACTCGCCTGCCCGGCAGATGGTCTCCAGAATCTTGCGGCTCAGGTGTTCTTCCACCAGCAACAGAATAACGTCGCGCTGCGTTTCCAGGGTCAAGCCCAGAAATGTCTTGCTCTTTACCAGGCCTTCACCGCGAGCATTGCTGATGACTGTCTGGCCAGTGGCGCCGGCTTCCCGCGCCGCATCCATCACTGCATCGGTCTTGTCATCTTCGACCAGTACGATCAGAAGTTTAAAGTGCATGGCTTACTCTCCTGTCCTCTGCGTTCGTTTGCTGGCGACTTTTTGCCGCCATTCACTGAGTTGGGCATAGCCCATTACCGTTATCATGGGGAACAGGCTGGCAAAGGCAATCAGGCCAAAACCATCCAATAGCGCACTGCGCCCCGGTACTGTCGACGCCAGTCCCAGCCCCAGTGCGGTGACCAGAGGCACGGTAACGGTCGAGGTCGTCACGCCACCTGAATCATACGCCAGCGCAATAATTGTTTTTGGCGCAAAGGCCGTCTGGATGATCACGATGATGTAGCCGACAATAATGTAATAATGCAACGGTGTGCCACTGACAATGCGAAAAGTACCCAGCGCAATCCCCAGCCCCACCCCGATGGCCACCGCTATCCGCAGCCCCCAGGTACTGATTGCTCCACCGGAGACTTCCTGCGCCTTGATGGCCACTGCCAGGAGTGAGGGTTCGGCAACAGTGGTGGAAAACCCGATGGCCGCTGCAAACAGGTAAACAAAAATATAATCACCCCATTGCAAGGCCCGGACCGTCTCTTCCACCTTGCCATAAATAAAGGCGGGATCGGTCAGTTGCTGTGCCATTAACTTGCCAACCGGGAATAAGGCAATTTCCAGTCCATCCAGAAAAAAAGCCAGTCCCAGCAGCACATAGACAAAACCAATAACGACTTTTCGCAGATTCGGTATCGGCCGGCGAATGATCAAAAGCTGGAAACCAAAAATGATCACCACGATAGGCAACACATCGAAAATAGTATCCGACAGGGTGTGCAGGATATTGAAAGACACATTCATCTGATCAACATCCCATAGCCCATAACAAAAATCATAGGTGTTAATGACGCAAAGGCAATGAGTCCAAAACCATCCGTCATGGGATTCCGGCCCTTGATACTGGAAGCGAGGCCAACACCCAACGCAGTGACTAATGGCACCGTGATGGTGGAAGTGGTCACGCCACCCGAATCATAAGCGATGCCGATGATTTCCTTGGGCGCAAACATGGTCATTACCACGACCCCGGCATAACCCGCAATAATCAGATACTGGATCGGCCAACCATACAGAATCCGAATCACACCAATCATAATCGCAAAACCAACTGACAGCGCGACCGTGTAACGCAAGCCGGTCGCATAAGAGTTCATGGCCTGGAGACTGTTTTCAATCGCTCCCCCCGCGGCGGCAATCTTCGAGGCTTCTTCCGCCACGGCAATCAAGGCCGGTTCAGCCACGGTCGTCCCAAAACCCAGTGCAAAGGCAAAGGCCAGCAACCAGATCAGGCTGCCCTTGCGCGCAAACGCGTAGGCCATGGCTTCACCCAGCGGGAACAATCCCATCTCCAGTCCCTGGACAAATAGCGTCAGGCCCAGAACCACGAGGAACGTGCCATACACCATCTCCCCCATGTTCGGAATGGGCTGTTGCAGGATAGCGAGTTGAAAAAAGCTGATGACCAGGAGTATCGGTAACAGATCGCGCAAACTGTCCAGCAAGGAACGCAAGAAGGGGAGAATAAAATCTTTCACCACAATACCTGTTTAACCGCCGACATCGCACCTTACACTATATATTAGAAACTGTTAATCCCGCCAAAAACCGAACTTGCTCACCTTGCCGGGCTTGAAATAAGGTACTATCTCGATTCACTGTTATATCGGGCAAGGCATCGGTACCTCCTTCACTATGCCGATCATGGTGTCCAGAGCACAAGAATAACAACGGGTAAGCCTATGGATCTCATCACCGATTTAATCACGCAACTCAATAGTCTGGTTTGGGGCGTCCCCATGCTCGTGTTGATACTCGGCACCGGGCTATTTCTTACCGCCGGCCTTCGTCTCATGCCCATCCGGCGTATCGGCTACGGTTTTCGCATGTTGTGGCAAGGCCGACGCCGCGAGGGCGAAGGTGATATCAGCCCCTTCAATGCGCTGATGACATCCCTTTCCGCCACGATCGGAACGGGTAACATTGCCGGTGTGGCGACCGCCATCTTCCTTGGTGGTCCGGGTGCCCTGTTCTGGATGTGGTGCACCGCGCTGGTCGGGATGGCCACCAAATACGCCGAAGCCGTGCTGGCGGTGCAATTCCGTGAGACTGATGCAAAGGGGAATCATATTGGTGGGCCGATGTTCTATATCCGCAACGGTCTGAAGGGTCACTGGGCCTGGCTCGGCACCACCTTCGCCATTTTTGGCGCCCTGGCCGGTTTCGGGATCGGTAACACGGTCCAGGCCAATTCCGTGGCCGATGTCTTGCACACAAAAATTGGTTTACCCCACCTCGTGACGGGCCTGTGTATGGCAGGCCTGGCGGCGCTGGTGTTGATTGGCGGTATTCGTCGTATCGCCGTTGTGGCGGGGAAACTGGTGCCTTTTATGGCCATTACCTATGTTGTTGCCGGCGTGGTGGTGCTGGCCATCAATTATGATCAGATCCCCACCGCCATTATGCTGATTATCAAACACGCCTTCACGCCGATTGCCGCCACCGGCGGCTTCGCCGGTGCCGCGGTCTGGGCCGCCATCCGCTTCGGTGTCGCGCGGGGCATTTTTTCCAACGAGGCCGGGCTGGGAAGCGCACCCATTGCCCACGCCGCCGCCACCACCGCCAGTCCCGTGCGCCAGGGCACCATTGCCATGCTGGGGACGTTTATCGACACCATTCTTATCTGTTCCATTACCGGCCTGGTGATTATTGTGTCGGGGGCCTGGACCGATGGAGAAAACGGAGCCGCGCTCACCGCGGCGGCATTCGAAACCAGCCTGCCGGGTTTCGGTGGTTATATCGTGACCTTCGGCATCAGCCTGTTTGCCTTCACCACCCTGCTGGGCTGGAGTTTTTATGGCGAGAAATGCGTGGAGTACCTGTTCGGGGTACGCTCCATCACGCCGTTTCGAGCCTTGTGGATCATTGCGATCCCTATCGGTGCAACCGCCCAGCTGAATTTTATCTGGTTGCTGGCGGATACCTTGAACGCGCTAATGGCCTTACCCAACCTGACAGCCTTGATGCTGTTGTCACCACTGGTATTCAGGCTCACCCGGGACTATTTCGCCGGCGTAGAGGGCCAGACGAAATATTGAAACATCCTGTCCCTTGTCTGTACCACGGTACTGTTCCGCAGCGGCACTCGTTGAGTGTAGAATTTTAGCGCCATTGCCAATATGCTTAGCTTAGGGTTCGAAGCTGATTGCCGGCTGACAATATCAGGCGGTGAACTGCACACGCTGGCAGCTGACATAGCCCTGACAGTCAAACTCGGGAGTCCTGATTATGTATCTGAAAAACTGGTTTCTGCTCGCAAGCGCCATCCTGTTCCTGTCCGCCTGTGCCAGCAAAACCATGGTGGAGAGCGACCTGGGGATCAAGGGGGCACCGGACTGGGTCAATGAAGGCACCCAGTACCTGAACGACAAAAATGGCCGATTGTTCCATGGCGTGGGGCAGGCCCCGTTGATGGGGGATGAATCACTCCAGATTTCTACCGCCGATAACCGGGCGCGGGCCGAAGTGGCGCGCATTCTGACGTCCTACCTGGATGTGGTCAGTAACGACTATACCGCTGCCTCGGGCAGTGGCGAGAATGCTATCAGCCAGCAGGCCGTCAGCCGCCAGATCCGGAATCTCAGCAAAGTGAACCTCAGTGGGGTGGAAATCATCGGCCGGTGGCGCAACGACAAGGACGGTACGGTTTTTTCGATCGCCGAGCTTGATCTGGAACAGGTGAAACGTACCACCAATATGGTCGACGATATGAATACCGATCTGAAACGTTACATCACCGATCACAGTGAGAATATTTTTGATCAGGTATCGCGGGAGAAAAAATAATGCTGTTGTTGCACCGGGATTCGCTGCTTGCCACTTTTCTGGTTGTGCTATTGGGTCTCAGTGCCTGCGGCACCCAGGTTGAACGGGTGGGCGTGGAAGAAACGCATGATCTGAGTGGTGCCTGGAACGACACCGATTCCCGCCTGGTATCGGAAGAAATGATCAATGACATGCTGGCGCGGCCGTGGCGCCAGGAATATACCAGCCGTCACCAACAGCAACCCGCGGTCATTGTTGGTACCGTACGGAACCTGAGTCACGAGCACATCAACGTCAACACCTTCGTGAATGATATTGAACGCGCCATGATTAACTCCGGCAAGGTCACCTTCGTTGCCTCCAGCCAGGAACGAGAAGAAATTCGAGATGAACGCATGGACCAGGATCTGCATGCCCGCGAGGATACCCGTAAACCCATGGGCCAGGAACTGGGTGCAGATTTCATGCTCAAAGGAACGATCAATACCATTATCGATATGGAAGGGACGACCCAGCTTCGTTACTACCAGGTGGATCTCAACCTGATCAGTCTTCGCGATAATCGTATCGTCTGGGTCGGTCAGAAGAAGATCAAGAAGCTGGTAAAAAACAGCAAGCTCCGCTTCTAAACCGTCGCCTTCCCCGCCGTTATTGCGATGAGGCGAAAGGCGCATTTCAGTCTGTCTAAAATCCTACGCTGGTTCTGCGGCACCTGGCTGCTGCTGCAACTGGCAGGCTGCGCCACCTACAGCCAGGGCTTTGCGCCAATTGAGCAGCAACTCGCCGCCCAGGATCCGGCTACTGCCATGCAGGTGCTGGAAAAACAACGTCATCCCCGTGGCGACCTGTTGCTCTACCTTCTGAACAAAGCCATGCTGCAACGCATGCAACATGACTATGCTGCCAGTAATGAAACCTTCGAACAGGCCAAGCAACTGATTCAGACCTATGCGGCAATCAGCGTGACGGAACAGACAGCCGCCTTTGTGTTTAATGATACCACCCGCACCTATACCGGCACGCCATTGGAACAGGTCATGCTGCATGTTTATGCGGCGCTGAATTATCTTGAACTGGAAGAGCCGCAAGCGGCCCGGGTCGAAGCCCTGCAGGTCGAAGTCCGCCTCCGACAGCTCATGCAGGATTCCCCCCAAAGTGCCCTCAGCGTGGATCCCTTTGCCCGCTATCTGAGTGGCATGATTTTTGAGGACCTGGGTGAATACAGTGACGCCATGATCGCCTATCGCAAGGCATACGAAGCCTACCAGGCCCACGCGGAACTCTACGCGTTGGAAATACCGGAATATCTGCAGCGGGATTTGTTACGCATGGCGCACAAGGTCGGCCTGACGAATGAATACCAGCAACTGCAGAGCCGATTTGCTATCACCCTTGAGGAGGAACCTGATCCAGAAACCGGGCAGGGGGAGATCGTGTTGCTGTTGCACAATGGCCTGGCGCCAATTAAAAGAGAGCACAGTGTCGCTGCCGTGGATCCCGGCTCCGGCCGCCTGATACGAGTTTCCCTGCCCTATTACCAGAGTCGGCCAGAACTTATTACTGCTGCTCGTCTTTCGACCCAAACAAAAGAAACGAAAACCCAGCAGGTTGAAGCGATCGATCAGATCGCCAATCAAACCCTGGAAGCCTACCTGCCCGCCATCACTGCGCGGGCTGTGGCCCGGGCCGTGCTAAAATACAATATGGCAAGGGAGGCCGGAAAGCAGAATGATATGGCCGGACTGCTGGTTAATATTGTGGGTTTCGTCTCGGAACAGGCTGACACCCGAAGCTGGTTAACCCTGCCGGCAAATATCCAGATAGCACGGTTAAAATTGCAACCCGGTAGTTATAATCTCACACTTGAGTTGCTTGATATACTGGGGCAAGTCCAGTACACCACAAACCTAACCGACGTCAAAGTAAAAGCAGGCCAAAGACGCTATATTTCCTATCATTACGTCCCGCGCTATTGGGTGAGTAAATAATCATGTCATTTTATCGTCAGCTATTTTTGTTATGGTTCATCAGCCTGGTTACCGCCTGCACTACCTCGGGCTCAAAACAACCTGACTGGATCAATGCCGCCAGCGAGAAATACCCGGCAAACGCCTATCTCCTGGGCCGTGGTCAGAGTGACCATCGGGCGCTCGCCCAGGATCGGGCCCGGGCCGATCTCAGTAAAATCTTTCAGTTGCGAATCATCGAGGAAAGCGAAGATGTGGTGAAATTTGAAAGCCAGGCCGTGGCTGGCGAGTCAAGCGGGGCAACCTCTGCCAGTGCCAGCCGGTATATCACTGCCCAGACCGATCAACTCGTTGAGGGTATCCGCATCGCTGAACTCTGGCAGGATCCGGCGAACAAACAGTTTCACGCGCTGGCCGTCCTGGATCGTAACCAGGCCGCCAATGATCTACGGCAGGCAATTCAAGACCAGGATACGGCGACTGAACATGAAATTACGTTTGCCCGCCAACAAGATGCCCTGTTCCGCCAGCTCGCTCATGCCAATCAGGCCGTTGAGATCCAGGCCAATCGTTATGAAAATCAACGCGTGTTGAAGATCATCGACCCGACCGGTATTGGCATACCACCCATTTATAATCTGGCCAGTTTACGCGCTGATCGTGACAGCCTGTTGCAACGCGTGCATATCGATTTGAAGTTACTGAACGATCCCATCGGTGGTGTCGAAACAATCCTGCAAGGTGCGCTGGCCCAGGCTGGTTTCCGGCACATAACCGGTTCCAGGGCTGAGTATCAGCTGGAAGCGGATCTGCAGCTTGATGGTTTTCCCGATGACAGGGGCTGGTACTGGTATCGTGGCAGCTTGCAGGTAAATCTGCTCGGTCAGGAGAATAACCAGTCACAAGGCAGCCATCGCTGGAATATCAAGGTGTCATCACAAAACCCGGACACTGCCGCTCAGCGTGCCCGCGACGCAATTGATAAAACACTCAATGCCGAATTACGCGACGTCATTATCGGCTTCGGCATGTCACAATAATTACTTGCTCAAGATGCAATTACCTGAAGACTACGTGCAACAACATGTCGCACTCGCTCTGATCGAAGACATCGGCACAGGAGATGTGACAGCACAATTAATCCCGGAAAACAAACTCGCGCAAGCCAGGATCATCAGTCGGGAACATGCCACCCTGTGTGGTACGGAGTGGGTAAATGAAGTTTTCAACCAGCTTGATAGCAATATTGGCATTGAATGGCATTTCGGGGATGGTGATGCCATTCAACCGGATCAGGAACTGTGTTACCTGCAGGGTTCTGCACGTCATCTGTTAAGCGGAGAACGCACTGCCCTCAATTTCCTGCAAACCCTTTCCGCGACCGCCACTCACGCTAACGATTATGTCAGGGCGGTAGCGGGTACCGGCTGCAAGATTCTTGATACCCGCAAGACGCTACCGGGTTTACGCCTGGCACAAAAATACGCGGTGCGTTGTGGCGGGGCACATAATCATCGTACCGGTCTATACGATATGATCCTGATCAAGGAAAATCATATCAGTGCCGCCGGCTCCATTCAGACTGCCGTCGACACTGCCCGACAGTTGTCACCGACAATCCCGATTGAAGTGGAAGTGGAAAATCTGACTCAACTCCAACTGGCGCTCAAGACCGGGGTAGATCGGATTCTGCTTGATAATATGGATATCTCTACCCTGAAACAGGCAGTTGAACTTACCGCCAAACGTATCCCACTGGAGGCATCAGGTGGCGTGAACTTACAGACAGTGAGGGCGATTGCTGAAACCGGGGTGGACTATATATCGGTCGGTTCGATCACCAAGCATATTCGTGCCATTGATCTGTCCATGCGTTTTATCTAGCCCTGGTCGGTTGCCAGATCTGTTTTTGCAGACCGGGGGAGCGTAAATCAAAAACCGTGAACTCTTTTTTTGTCAGATACACATCGCCCAGTCTGGCGGGCGCCTTGGTCCCACTGCGCAATAACTTGATCGGCATACCCGGTTTTAATTTATCATTCGGTTGGGTGATCAGTTGCCAGTTTTCGGCTCCATCCTGAATCAGCATAGCCGGAATATAATTATTTTCCTCACTCTTGCCCACGCCTTCGACCAGTAGAACTTCTACGTAATTCGCCAGGCGACTGATACCGACTTCAACCACATTATCCTGGGGCCGGTTGAGACGGCACACAAACCCCAGGGAGGGCTGGTTCATATCCTCATGGGGAATAAAGGCCAGCAATTGCCCCAGTGCAACCGGGGTGCTGAAATCTGTCTCCATGGTACTGATCAGAATACCCCCGGCACTGAAATTCAGAATTTGCCATTGGTTACTCGCACTGCGCTTCTCCCCCATTGCCAGCAAGGAGGAATACTGGGCCAGGCTATCGGTGAATTCACGGGATTGCCTGACGAAATCTGAATCCTTACGCCGCAGATCGGTCAACAACCGCAGAACTTCACCCATGCCGAAATAAACCCGCACGACATTATCTTTGAACAGCGCATGACGACGTGAATGACGCTGTCGCTTGCGCAGGCTCGCTAACATCATTTGCAATGCCGGTACCCGGTCCGCCTCGTTCAATCGTTGTAAGGGTACGCTGAGTTTCCTGGGATCGTAGGTATCAATAAACTTCATACTGGCAATGGCTTCATAGTCCTTTACCAGACGATTGTGGTACTGGGTATAATCCAGCTGAATGGTCGGGCCTTTGATATTCTCGGGACGTTCAAACTTCGGCGGACCATCATTATCCAACCAGGTGAGTAAATGGCCCTCCCTTACGGGTTGACCATCATCGCCGCTGAGTTTGATACCCGGTTTAATCGAATCAATATAGGCATGCGGGACATGAAACAGATGGGTCGGCCAGGTGGTGACATCCAGTACCCCGAATAATTGCAACGACAAGTACAAGCGACGAGCATCACTTTCCAGGATGCTGCTGGAATCATGATGTTTTTCCCGCTTCTTTATTCCCACAAAACCATGCAAGGCATGTGGCTCATCAAGATCATTATGTAAGGCAAGGGCAAAGAATACATGGTTACTGTCCCGCCAGGCACTACGCGGTAACTTCTGATATCGGAGGGCGCGTAAACGTTGTTCGATTAATAACATTTCCAGAACACGATACCCATATTCATAACAGGCCTGACGGTTTTTCCGGTAACGCCGGGGCTCAGGGCTGAATACGCTCTGGAACAGATGTTTATAGGCAATCCCCAGCTGCTCGACCACGGCAATACAACCCATCAGCGCTTCACGGCGTTCCTTGCCTTCCGGCAAGCTGTTCTGTCGGCCCTGATATTTGTCGTACCACATGGCAATATTGGGATACACCTCTTTCAATACCAGATTTAACGACTCAAGACGTTTCGCTGGTTTGAGATCAAGGCGATTCAGGTTAACCAGGATGTGTTTGGCATCCTCCAGATGCCGTAACGGGATTTTGCGCAGATCCCGCAGGCGCTTTTGATACGCGTCAAGATTGAGATCTTTTTTCTCAGGGGATTTGTAGGCCTGGGGCAGATTCGCAAACGCGGAAAAGTTTAACTTTGCCAGCTCTGCGGCACTATAGAGGGGTTGGTTCTCTGATTTGAACAGTTTCATTGTTCCGTTATGCACTATCCACTTTGCAAGCATGGCCAGACTATTGTCCAAGCATAGCATTGCCTGCCGTGTCAGGTGAATGCGGGATTATGTTCTTGCTCTACGACTTCATTGTTAGCTCATACTGTTGTGCTTTTAAACAAGTCGGGAGCAGGCTGGAACTATCCGTCTACATGTCCTGCGATGGACTAACCGGATACCTCCCGGGGAACAGAACTTCATACTTGAGATTGATATGGACAACTTACTGAAGCGATAACAGGTTCAGCGGCAAACCCTCTACCGGGCATCATCAAGAGTGCAAGATGACGGGCAAACGGGCCGTGTTCAGGCTCCCTTTCTCGCCAGCAACCATAACCAGAGGAAAAGACCCAGCACAAACGCGACCACATCGGTCATAAACCATGCAAACATAACCGCCCCTTTTTTGTCCAGAAGCATTCGTTCCGGCCCGGTTGTGGTGCACTTTTCCCGAATATCACTACGCTTGGCCGGGTCCGGGTAGATCCGTGCAACAACCAGACCAATCTGGATTCCGAGATCGTCGC
>JBECLA010000128.1:0-8535 GCA_040235565.1 Thiohalomonadales bacterium
T
Organism: Thiohalomonadales bacterium; assembly: GCA_040235565.1. Taxonomy (GTDB): domain Bacteria; phylum Pseudomonadota; class Gammaproteobacteria; order UBA6429; family Thiohalophilaceae; genus JAHEIJ01. Next base: position 2 of record JBECLA010000128.1, read on the forward strand.
TTTTTGTTGTAAATATAATGTAATACCCATAAATCTGTTTCTTTGAATTAATCTAGGGACCATGCCATTGGAAAATACATTCTGGACGGCACTCCTTGCGAGCCTGCTTGCAGCAATAGTTACCGCAATTGGCATCTACACTATTCGTCACTTTGAATCCTGGGGCAGGAAGTACAGTATCTATTTTATCTGCTTTGCTGCTGGCGTACTTATTTCTGTGTCTTTTTTGCACATCATACCCAAGTCATTTGGAATGAATAGTAATGCACCTGTCTACCTGCTTGTTGGCTTTGTTCTACTCCATCTCTTCAATCGGTTTGTCACTGCCTTCGTCTGTGAGCGGGGGCCGGATTCCAGTTATGGTATCGGGCTGATTTCCATGATAGGAATCGGTTTCCATTCGTTCATTGACGGTATTGTATATTCGATTACCTTCACAGTCAGTATTTTTACAGGCACGCTAGCTGCTACAGGCATGGTATTGCATGAATTTCCTGAAGGTATCATTACATACCTGCTTTTATTGCGTGGTGGTTTTAGCACCAAAACCTCGCTGATCCTTGCATTTTTTGCTGCCTCCCTGTCTACACCTTTGGGCATGCTGATATCCTATCCCTACATTAGCCGGATTGATACTCCTTTACTTGGCAACCTCTTATCTCTGTCAGCAGGTATGCTTGTCTATGTCGGCGCCACACACCTTTTGCCACAAGCAGAGAAAGAACATCGAAAATACAGCCTTTGTGCCCTGGGTGCCGGCATTCTGGTAGCACTAGTAATTGTAGTTTCAAAATGACTACTATTTGGACCAGCCCTCGCTGATAATTCACACCCACACTTGCCAATAATCACCCAGTATTGATTATCTCTTCTGCACGATTAGTTTTTCGACTACAATACCGTTGATCCCCGCGAATAAAACCAGATACAGGCACAAAACCACTGTATATACGACACCAAAATAATGGATCATTAATGGTAATAAGGGTAGCTTAACTGCCCGGCTGTAAAGAAAAGTCGCAATCAATGCAGTCCTCATTCCTTTCGCTTGTAGCTCGTTCAATACGGTATACCATACATAGATTGGTCCAATAGACAGCATCCCGGCAATCACAGACGCGAACCAACCCTTCGGGCCTGCACCTGTGCCTAGATACTGCTTGATCCATTTCGGCTCGAGCAGCAAATTGGCAACAAACAATAAAATAAAAACAAGTCCTAAAACGGGTAGAACCCGATTCATCACATTCTCAAAAAATAGCCATGCCTGAATTGTTGCCTCCGGCTCCACCAGCCCAACCAATGCGTAACTGATGATGACCAGGCCGAGAAATATCCAGCCGCCAATACCGCGCGATTTCATTTTATCTGACATTAGAGTATGCCTATCAGTCGGATAGTAAAAACAGTCACAAACGCAATAATCACAGCGGTAATAAAGCACACCAGATTACGCATAACAGCAAAGCGACCGCCTAACATCAGGGATTCAGCCGGTAACTGCACGATCCCCACCGTTACCCAGCTGACCAGCAAGGCAGTCACCGCAATTAGCCCAACACCGCCGCGCAGCAATTCCCCGCCCAACAAATAACTGGCCAACGGATGCCCAACGGCGATACTACCGATTGAGGCCCCAAGTAGCGCATCCAGGAAATCACCGTTACCAAACAATCCAGTCGAAATCTGCTCAGGAAACAGTGTAATTACCAGGCTGGTTGCCAGTAACATGCCGATAATAATGGGTAATATTTTGAAAAAACTGAAAATAGTTTTGCTGAAGCTTTTGCCAAGCCGGTCAGTTGAAATGCGATTCATTTTGTTTACAGTCCACTATTTTAAATTATCCGTTATTATCCAATGCACATCGTTCGGCTATTTGACTACTTACCAACAAATCGACGAAGATAATACTGCTCTCCGAGATATTCGGTTTTTACAAGCCTTCCTTCACCAAGTAACTTATCGACTATCTGCCAATCAGCATGCGCTTTGTTTAACAGCGTACGTACCGCTGATTCCCTCATTGGATGCACGGCTGTGATACTGAGCAAATCTTTCTCGACATCACCACTGAAGGCAAATTCATCGCCCTCATAACCTAGCAGGCATTCAACTTTTGGTACGTAACCGGCAAATTCCTGATACGCGCGATTCAATGTCGCCTCATCGACTCCTTGGGCATCCGGATCAGCAGTAGGGCGCGTTGGAATCGCCAGATAGGCGCACGCAATACCAATTTCCTGTAAAAATGCGGCAATCCCTGCCAGATTCTCCCTGCTATCATTTATATTCTGGAGTAGCATGGTTTCGGATACCAGCTGGCCACCGAACTCCCGGGCGAATTGCCGGATCCCATCCAGGATCTGGTCCAGTTGTAACCTTTCATGTGGTCGATTCAGTTTTTGCCATGCCTTCTCCACCACACTATCCACCTTGATCGAGACCCAGTCCGCCTCGCTAATTGCCTTGCGTACCTTTGGCAGCCACAGTAAAGATGCATTCGAAATCACCGCGATTGGGATATCGAGCGGACGTAGCAGTTTGATACTCTTGCCAAGATTGATATCCAGACCCGGCTCACCATCCGGCACGAATGTCAGGTAATCTATGGTTTCCCTGGCATCACGAACTTTGCGCAACTGTAATTCAACAGCCTGTCGTATCTCGGCAGGTTGATAAAACTCCTGTGGTACGATCGTTCTGCCACGCGTCGCCCCGACCTGACAATACAAACAGGAATAGGAACATGATTTTGGCGGAATATTGTTAATACCCAGACTGCGGCCAAGACGGCGTGATGGTACCGGTCCAAAAGTAATGGTCATATCAGCTGGCCTGAATCATAATCAACGTTTAAATCTCAGTATAATTGATCATTCTTCCCCGGCCTCTTGAGTTTGTCCAGTGCCGGTTTGCTTTCCGGAAGAGAAAACTGATTACTACTATCTTATTAGTATTAGTGAGGAGATGACGCTTGACAGAAGCATTGCTGGAAGTCCGTGATCTCGTAAAACATTACCCCAGGATCAAGGCCGTTAACGGGGTGAGTTTTTCCCTCAAACCGGGCACGTGTTTTGGTTTGCTGGGTCCCAACGGGGCGGGCAAGACCACCACCGTTGAGATCCTCGAAGGTATACATGAACCGACGTTGGGGGAGGTTCTGTACAAGGGCGAACCTGTCGGTCAGCGCTTTCGAAATGAAGCCGGCATCATGTTTCAGTCCACCGCCCTGCAGGACTTCATCAGTGTGCGTGAAACCCTGGAAATGTTTGCCCGCCTCTATCCGCGCAATGCGGATCTGGACGATTTAATCCAGCGCTGCCATCTTGGTTCCTATCTTGAGCAGGATAACCGCCTGTTGTCCGGCGGACAGCGACAGCGGCTGTTACTGGCCATAGCACTGGTTAACGATCCAACCATAATATTTCTGGATGAGCCCACTACCGGTTTAGATCCCCAGTCACGTCGTAACTTCTGGGACCTGATTGAATCCATCAAGACACAGGGAAAAACCATTCTGCTGACGACACATTATATGGATGAGGCCTATGTCTTGTGTGATGAAATTGCCATCATGGACCACGGTAAAATCATCGCCCACGGCACGCCCAAAGAACTGCTCGCAGCGCATTTCAATGATGTGATATTACAATTACCGGAATCCGACATCAGTCATGCTGTCCACCTGCCGTTTACTACGCACAAACGCAAAGAGCTCATTGAGATCACCACCAATGACGTGAATCGCACCATCGAAGAACTCATGGCCCACGACATTTCTCTGGCACATTTGCAGATACGATCCCGCAATCTCGATGACCTGTTTCTGGAACTCACCGGCAAGGAACTGCGCAACTAGGTCTGAATATGTTTTTACAACGATTTCTCGCTCTTCTCTCTACCCGTAACAAGGAATTTTTACGCGACCGTTCTTCCGTCGGCTGGAATATCTTCATGCCGGTGTTAATCGTTGCAGGCTTTGCCCTCGTTTTTACCGGTGATTTTGCCGATCAATATAAGGTTGGCATTGCACACCCAGTTCAATCGAGCAATCAGGCCATATCGCCACTCGAAACCTTTCTGCAAACAAAATACATCGATTTTATCAATGTTACCGATATTGCTAGTGCAAAAATCAAGGTTCAGCGCCATCAACTGGATATGCTGATCGATACTACCAATCAACAGTACTGGATTAACGATGAATCACCCAATGGTTACCTGGTCGAGAAAGTTATGCTGGCAAGCCTGGATTCGGTTCTGAAAAAACAAACCGTCAGTGGCAAGGAAATTCGCTATGTCGACTGGGTCATCCCCGGTATCCTGTCAATGAACATCATGTTCAGCGCCTTGTTCGGTGTTGGTTATGTGATCGTGCGCTATCGTAAAAACGGTATGCTAAAACGTCTCAAGGCCACACCGGTTACGGCATTAGAGTACCTCAGTGCCCAGGTTGTATCGCGTCTTATCCTGATTATGGTCATCACGGTATTTATTTTTTATGGCACCAATCTGTTCATCGGTTATGCCATGTTTGGCTCTCACCTGAGCCTGTTCCTGGTGTTTACCCTTGGAGCTTTCAGCATGATTAGTCTCGGCCTGGTTGTCGCTGCCCGCATTACTAGTGAGGAAACAGCCGGCGGCCTGTTAAACCTCATAAGCTGGCCGATGATGTTTTTATCCGGCGTGTGGTTCTCACTCGAGGGCACCAATCCCATGATGCAACAGCTGGCGGAAATTTTTCCTCTCACGCACCTCACCGCGGCCGCCCGCTCAATCATGATCGATGGCGCCGGTCTGCTGGATATTAGCTATCATCTGATAATCCTTGCGGCTCAGAGCCTGGTATTTCTAGTAATCGGCGCGCTACTGTTTCGCTGGGAATGAACTTGTTCCTGTTTATCAATCCAGCCTTTCACTGACTGAGATAGACAGAACCTTCACGCTTCGCTAAGCTTGGCATTTCAATCAAGTAAGTTTTACAGAAGAGATTGAATTATGCACCCGAGACATCTACTAATTGTTTTCTTGTTACTTGCAGCCGGTTTCAGCCTTGCTTCTGTAAACACCTCTTCTGAATACCTGAAAAAACCCCTGCCACAACCCCACAACAATTATGAGCAAGTTGTTAAAATGTTTCTGCTTGCAGTCGATCGTGGTGAACTTGTTGTATTTGAAAATACTATTACACGCAGCATGCTTGAACCCCAACAGGTCAAGTATGTGTATACCCTGGATAATAACGAGCCAATAATCAGCATCTATTCCCTGTTGCGACAACCTATAAAAATTCCCGGTATGCCGGACTGTACTGCAGGGGGGCTTGAAGCCACACTTGATATGAATGGCAATATCATCAATTCAAGTGTGCATATTTCAAGTAATTAATTCTAAACTATCTGTGCACGCAATTTCTCGCTTCTGGTTTAGAGATATTTTATTCGCGCTCGCAGACTTTCCACATCGCTCACAGCATCCCGCAACGTGGTGCCGTCATCCGCGGAACCCACAATGACACCCTTACCGGAAACAGGTATAACGGTATCGATCTGAAATCGCCCACTGCTGCCCCGCAAGAAACATTCCTCATCGAAAAACAACCGATCGCCTTCCGGACCGATTTCATCCGATGTTATGGTGTCATAGCCAATCAATTTCATAATCTCATCATGACCACTGATTTCAATGGCCTCAATGCTCTGGGTATCCGGTGTGATGAGTAATGCTTTCATAAGTCTGTTCTCTCTTGCAGATTCTTCATTAAATAAACAGTTATGCCAATCTGGCCACCTCGTTCTCCGCATCCAGGTAGCGCCATTGCAGCGGTCTGCCACGCTGATTAAATTCATACACAATCGGTGTTGCCGTGGGAATTTCAAATCCCTCAACCTCAGCAACAGTCAACTCCGCCAATCCCATTAACAATGCTCGCAGGCTATTCCCATGCGCACTGAGCAGAATCCGTTCTCCGCGCTGAATGCGTGGCCGGATCTGTTCTTGCCAGAACGGCATTACCCGCTGCCTGGTTTCGGCGAGGTTCTCCACAGACGGCAGCAATTGCGGATCGACATCCGTATAGCGTTTATCTTGAAGTGGATGTCTGGTATCGGTACGCGCCAACGGCTCGGCCCGATCTTCGTAGCCACGGCGCCAACGCCAGACCTGCTGTTCCCCAACCCGCGCTATCATCTCCGCCTTGTCCAGTCCCTGCAAGGCACCATAATGACGCTCATTGAGGCGCCAGTCCTGCAGGCGCATCAATCCTGCCTGGCCTGATTCCTCCAGTAAAATGTCGAGGGTATGACTGGCCCGTTGCAAGCTTGAACTGTATCCAATGTCAAAGTGGTATCCTCTAGATCGCAGCAATTCAGCAGCCTGTCTTGCTTCCCTGATTCCGGCAGCCGTCAACGGCGGATCGGCCCAGCCGGTAAAACGGTTTTCCTTGTTCCACAGGCTCTGCGCATGGCGAATTAACACGACCGATATCTTTGTTCCCGTTCTATTTCGTGTCAACGCATTGGGTTGTTGATTTGTCTGGTATTTTCGCATGCCAATGAGAATAGGCCATATTTCTTGATAATAGAAATCGTTTGTTTATACTGAATTCATTGTCTAAACCTATCATTTGGCATGAATCTACGGGACCTGAAATACATCATCGCGGTGGCCGAAACCCGCCATTTCGGCAAGGCGGCAGAACGCTGCTTTGTCAGTCAACCGACTCTGAGTGGACAAATCAAGAAACTGGAAGACGAGCTGGGCGTGGCAATTTTTGAACGCACCAGCCGCTCGGTAGAAGTTACACCGGTCGGTGCAGCGATTCTGGAACATGCCTATCAGATTCAGGAACAGGCCGGGGTGATCACGCAACTTGCGCAGGCCCACCAGGATCCACTCGCCGGTCCGTTGCGTATCGGCGCCATTCCGACCCTGAGCCCGTACCTGATGCCGCTCATTCTGCAACCGATTAAAAAACAGTATCCGCAGATGAAACTGGTACTGTCGGAAGAACTTACCGACACCTTGCTGCAACGGTTACGAGATCACGAGATTGACGCTGCCCTGCTGGCCACCCCGGTGGAGGAGTCGGATCTTGAGACTCTGTCCTTGTTTGATGAACCGTTCTACATCGCGTACCCGCGCCAGCATCCCTTTTATGCCAAGGAAAAAATCACCCGCCGGGATCTGGAAAGTGTCGATCTGCTGTTACTGGCAGAAGGCCATTGCCTGGCCAAACAGGCCATGGACGTGTGTCACCTGAAACAACGCCAGCAACAAGGAGAAATGGCGGATCTGCGTGCAGCCAGCCTGGAAACCCTGTTGCAACTGGTGGCAGCCGGGTTCGGCTGTACTCTGGTGCCCGCTCTGGCGATGCGGGGCTCCTGGACCACCGGTAGCGGCGTGGTAGCGCAACCCCTGGAACTGCCTGATGCTTCCCGGCGTGTTTCGCTGGTTTTTCGTCACAGCTTTCCACGCCGCCAGGCGCTGGCGGCCTTCGCCGACCTTATCCGCGACAACCTGCCCAATACCGTCACCCCGCTGGGACCGGGGGGGCGGCCTCAGAAAAAAACCCGAAAGAAAAAATAAGATGGGTTATTTTTGTTTCGGTAAAAGTAGTGTTTCGCCCGCACCTGCGGTGCTGAGGCGAGTAACTATATCCAGTAAATATTTTCCGTCCGCCACTACGTGGCTGTGACGGGTTACTTTTGTTTTGGCAAAAGACTGTTTCGCCCACACCTTCGGTGCTGAGGCGAGTGACTTTTTGTGGCGACAAAAAGTCACCAAAAAGCGCTCTCCCCAGTCTTGTCCGCTACGCGGAGTCCCTCGCGCTTCAGCCTGTTCGGGGGTTTACCGACGGCACCTCCATGTACCGCTGTAAACGCTCGCCATCCCTGACTCGCCCGCTTCGCGGCCTGATCCTCACAGTCTTGCAGGGCTCGGCAGCGACTCAGGGAATGAAAACACGCAACATCGGGCCGCACTCGATATAGTTTAATGTCTCGTTAACTCGGCGAGTGCTAATGGGAATGATTGCTCACCTCCGCTCCCTATATCGTCACTACAGGGCCGCTTTGTATTTCCCCTTTGGTCAAGCCGAGCAGCGCAAGAAAAAGCCGATCAAGTGAGCCTCCTTGTTCGAGCTGGTTTTGCTAGCTGACTGAAAGGAAGCGCAGCAAAAGCTGCGAGTCAGGCGAACGCGGATTTTTCTGAGCCGCCCTAAAGGATTCCCTTCGGTCACGCGGGAACCGGCGCAGCCGGTGCAGACCAGGGAAGATGGTTTTGGTTACTTTTGCCGAAACAAAAGTAACCCGCCATAGCTGCCTAGCAGCGGGCGGAAAATCCCCATCATTCAAATATAGTCTATACCTATCAGAAAAATCGTAATAAACGATTTTATCAATCAATATTCAGCCCCCATACTTACTCCCGAAGCCAAGATTCAACCTGACTGAAAGGAGGAGATGGCGATGACCAAGACAATGAGTTTCGCAGTCGTGCATTTCACGGTGGCATTTTCCGTGGGTTACCTG
>JBECLA010000049.1:0-9639 GCA_040235565.1 Thiohalomonadales bacterium
TGACACCTGCATCTACACCAATCATAACCTCGTTATCGAAGAACTGGATATCTAAACAGGACCGCAGTATGTCCCACATGACACCCCGTGAAATTGTCCAGGAGCTGGACAAGCATATCGTTGGTCAAAACGCCGCCAAGCGGGCCGTGGCCATTGCCCTGCGTAACCGCTGGCGTCGCAGCTGCGTCGACGATCCGCTGCGCAGTGAGATCACGCCGAAAAACATTCTGATGATTGGCCCCACCGGGGTCGGTAAAACCGAGATTGCCCGCCGCCTGGCCAAGCTGGCGCGCGCCCCGTTTATCAAGATCGAGGCGACCAAATTCACCGAAGTGGGTTATGTGGGGCGCGATGTGGAGTCGATCGTGCGCGATCTGATGGAAATTGCCATCAAACAGGCCCGCGAACTGGCAATGGACGAGGTTCGCCACCGGGCCGAGGATGCCGCCGAGGAGCGCCTTCTGGACGTCCTCCTGCCACCGGCCCGCACGGGCGGATTTGGCTTCGGGGCCGAGGAGGAGGAGCCGGACACCGACAAGGAAACTGCCACCCGCCAGAAATTCCGCAAGAAATTACGCGAGGGCAATCTGGACGACAAGGAAATCGAAATCGAAGTGAGTGCCCCGGCCGTCGGAGTGGAAATCATGGCCCCGCCCGGGATGGAGGAGATGACCAGCCAATTGCAGGGCATGTTCCAGAATCTTGGCGGGGGTCGGACCAAAACCCGCAAGTTACCCATCCATCAGGCCCGCAAACTGCTCACCGACGAGGAAGCCGCACGCCTGATCAATGATGAGGACATCAAGGAACAGGCTCGCGAAAGTGTCGAGCAACACGGCATCGTGTTTCTGGATGAAATGGACAAGATCGCCAAACGCGGCGAAACCAGCGGGGCGGATGTCTCCCGCGAAGGGGTACAGCGCGATTTGCTGCCCCTGGTGGAAGGCTCTACCGTCACCACCAAGTACGGCATGATCAAAACCGATCATATCCTGTTCATCGCGTCGGGCGCGTTCCATGTCGCCAAGCCCTCGGACCTGATCCCGGAATTGCAGGGTCGCTTTCCGATTCGGGTGGAGCTGGATGCGCTCAGTACCGAAGACTTCGTACGGATTCTGACGGAACCCGACGCCTCACTGACCAAGCAATACACCGCCCTGCTGGAAACGGAAGATGTGCAACTGACCTTCACGCCCGAAGGGATTCAGCGCCTGGCGGAAGTGGCCTACCAGGTCAATGAAACCACGGAAAACATCGGGGCCCGCCGCTTACACACCATTCTGGAACGCCTGCTGGAAGATATCTCCTTTGAAGCCGCCGACTGCCAGGGTGCGAGAATCACGATTACCCAGGAATATGTGGAAGAGAACCTGGCCGGCCTGGCCCGGGATGAAGATTTAAGCCGCTATATCCTCTAGTTGCCCGGGGATGCGCGCCTGATGACGAATGACAGCGAGGAACATTATGTCCAATACACCGAAACCGACCGAGATCAATCTGCATAAAACCAGCCATATACTGGAAATCGCCTTTAATGACGGCAGCCGGTTCAATTTACCCACCGAATACTTGCGGGTTTATTCCCCGTCGGCGGAAGTACAGGGCCATGGTCCCGGGCAGGAAAAACTGCAGATCGGTAAACAGGACGTCAACATCGAGCGCATCGAGCAGGTCGGCAACTACGCCATCCAGCTGTACTTCGACGATAACCACGACACCGGCATCTATTCCTGGGATACGCTCTACAAACTGGGACAGAACCAGGAAATCCTGTGGCAGGACTATCTGGACAAACTCAAGGCCGCCGGCCATGAGCGTCCGGAACCCAAGCATTTACAGTAGCCGCAGCACGATCCCGTCGCGTATTTTTCGTGCTGCCGCTTCTCTCCCGGGCGTGGAGTGGCGCGATACTTCCTATCATGTAAAATCTAGTGTTACCTGTCAGTCATTGCACGCAAACCAGTCCATGAAAGATAAAACCACCCATTTCGGCTACCAGGAAGTCCCGTACGAGGAAAAAGTCCGTAAGGTCGCCGGTGTATTTCATTCGGTCGCCGATAAATATGACGTGATGAATGACCTGATGTCATTTGGCATTCATCGCATCTGGAAACGCTATACGATTGAAATGAGCGGCGTCCGGGCCGGTCATCATGTGCTGGACCTGGCCGGCGGCACAGGGGATCTGGCAGCCAAGTTCGCCCGCCTGGTCGGACCGCAGGGATCGGTGACCCTGGCGGACATCAACGACTCAATGCTCAAGGTTGGGAGAGAGCGTCTGGCGGATAAGGGATTGCTTGGTAATGTCCGGTATGTGCAGGCCGATGCCGAACACCTGCCCTTTCCCGATAACCATTTCGACGCCATCACCATTGCTTTCGGCCTGCGGAATGTGACTGACAAGGAAACCGCCCTGCGCTCCATGTACCGGGTGCTGAAACCGGGCTGTCCGTTGCTGGTGCTGGAATTTTCAAAACCCGTGATTAAGCCGTTGAACCCGGTTTATGATGTCTATTCGTTCAAGATCCTGCCATTGCTGGGCAAGCTGATCACCGATGACGCTGACAGTTATCGCTATCTGGCGGAGTCAATTCGCAAGCATCCGGACCAGGAAACCCTCAAGACGATGATGCGCGAAGCCGGCTTTGACAAGGTTGAATACTTCAATCTGAGTGGCGGCATCGTTGCCCTGCACCGCGGCTACAAGTTGTGAACGAGCCTGACGCCATTCACTATGCCGGATTCTGGCGCCGCCTGTTGGCGTTCATTCTCGACAGTTTTTTATTCAGCGCCGTGATCGCCCCTGTCCAGTTGCTGATCTACGGCCGCGATTATTTCTACTGGTCCTCCGAACAAACCGGCATGTTTGCCGTCTACGGCCCGATGGATTTTCTGCTCACCACCTTGTTGCCCATCCTGTTGATCATTGGCTTCTGGGTCAAACTGGGCGCCACCCCGGGCAAGCTGTTACTGGATTGCCGGGTCGTCGACGCCAACACCCTGCAACCCCTGGGCTGGAAGAAGGCCTTGCTGCGTTGCCTGGCGTATGTCGTCTCCGCACTGCCTGTTTATCTCGGCTTTGTCTGGATCGCGGTGGATAAACGCAAACAGGGCCTGCACGACAAACTGGCCAAAACCCTGGTACTGCATCACGCTGACGATTATGCCCGCGAACCCCTGGACCAGTTACTGGAGCCCCATCAATGAGTCTGGGCGGAGAACTGGCCATGGGTGTCAGTGCCGGCCTGGAAGCTGCACTCAATAGCGCCTTGCGTCTCGATCCTGAAACATTTCAGCGTCTGCCCCAGTTCTCCGGCAAGGTCATCGCCGTTGAGCTGCAGGGAGCGGAGCTGACCCTGTATTTATTGCCAGGCGCTGACGGTATCAGCCTTATGAGTCAGTATCCTGATGAACCCGATACCATTCTTTCCGGCACCCCGCTGGCCATGGCGAAAATGGCGCTCGGGCCGGATGCCAGCAAGCTGCTGTTTGCCGGTGAGGTCACTATCCGGGGTGATGTTGAAACCGGCCAGCGTTTTAAACGTTTACTGGACCAGTGGGACATCGACTGGGAAGAACTGCTGTCGAGGTATAGTGGCGATTTCGTGGCGCACAAGCTGGGTGATCTGCTGCGGGCCACCGGCGCCTGGGGGCAGCAGGCGCTCAACGTTCTCGGTCAGGATGCTGCCGAATACCTGCAACAGGAAGGCCAGGATCTGCCACAGCCTGCGGCAGTACGGCAGTACCTGCACGAAGTCGATACCTTGCGGGACGATATTGCCCGCCTGGAAGCGCGCGTCACGCGACTGCGCCGGCACCTCAACAGCAATAATGACAAATAGTGATAAACGGCGTTTTGCTTTGCATAAAAAACTAGAGTTGCATGCTGCCACCAGGCTTGCAGAATACCGACCTGAATTGTTTTTGCGGTATGCTGTAATATTTCAATCAACCTGTGGCGGATTCACCCATGAACGCAATACCTGATTTCACCCCGGAAGAAACCAAAGTCGTTCAGGATACGCTGAAGGAACGCTATGGCAAACCCGTCGAGGCCCAGGCGGTTGATGTGGAGCTGCGCCTGACTCCGAATGATGGCCAGGTGACGGAATGCCCGGCGCTGTACTGGGAAAATGATGACTGCCATTTTATTCTGGCCAAGACCGGTGACTCGTCCTACTACAGTCAGTTTTTTTATAGTGGCCGGGAACAGTTTGGTACCGGCCGCCAGCACTACAATGATATTCTGGATTGTCTGGTCACCACCTTGCGCGTTCAGGCCGATCATGAACTGGAACGCAACAAGGTCAAGGACCTGAATAAATAATTTGAATTTTGCACACAATGCCTGCTCGAATGCAGGCATTGTGTTGTTAACCACACTGAATTCACTACCTGATGACTTAAGGGGGAAAATATCCATGGCCGCGAAAAAGAAAGCCAAGAAGAAAGTTGCAAAAAAGAAAACCGTCAGAGCTAAAAAAGAAGCCCCGAAAAATGCCTTTTATGCCCAGTCCGGCGGAGTAACGGCGGTTATCAACGCCAGTGCCTGTGGCGTGATCGAAACCGCGCGCAAGAACAAAAACAAGATCGGCAAAGTTTATGCCGGGCGGAATGGCATTATTGGTGCGCTAACCGAGGACCTGATTGATACCAGTAAGGAAAGTGCCGCGGCCATCAAGGCCTTGCGCCATACACCCTCGGGCGCATTCGGCTCCTGTCGTTTTAAACTGAAGGGCCTCGAACAAAACAAGCGTGAATATGAACGCCTGATTGAAGTATTTGAAGCTCATAACATCGGCTACTTCTTTTATAATGGTGGCGGAGACTCGGCGGATACCTGCTACAAGGTTTCCCAGCTGTCCAAGGAAATGGGTTATCCGATTCAGGCGATTCATGTGCCGAAAACCGTTGACAACGATTTACCCATTACCGATAACTGCCCCGGCTTCGGTTCAGTTGCAAAATACATTGCTGTCTCCACGCGCGAAGCCAGCTTTGACGTCGCTTCCATGGCCAAAACCTCAACCAAGGTCTTCATCGTGGAAGTCATGGGTCGCCATGCCGGCTGGATTGCCGCTGCTGGAGGGCTGGCTTCTACCGAGGACACCCATATCCCCATTATTATCCTGTTCCCGGAAGTGGAATTCGATCAACAAAAATTTATCGCCAAGGTCGATGCCATGGTAAAAAAACACGGCTACTGCACCGTGGTCGTCTCCGAAGGCGTGCACTGGCCGGATGGACGCTTCCTCGCCGAAAGCGGTCTCAAGGATGCTTTTGGTCACAGTCAACTGGGTGGCGCCGCCACCGTCATCGCCAATATGGTGCAGTCGGAACTCGGATTGAAAAATCACTGGGCCGTGGCCGATTATCTGCAACGCGCGGCGCGGCATATCGCTTCCAAAACAGATGTCGATATGGCCTATGCGATGGGCAAGGCCGCGGTACAGTACGCACTTAAGGGTCACAACTCCATCATGCCCACGGTGGATCGGGTCTCTAACAAACCTTTCAAATGGAAAGTGGGTATGGCACCGTTGAGCAAGGTCGCCAATGTCGAGAAAATGATGCCCACCAACTTCATTACTAAAGACGGCTTTGGCATTACCAAGGCCTGCCGCACCTATCTTGAACCGCTTATCAAGGGTGAAGACTATCCGCCATACAAGGATGGCTTACCAAAATATGTTCGGCTGAAAAATGTCGGCGTCCCGAAAAAGCTCAAAAAATTTGAGCTGTAAAAAACTAAAAGGGCGGCTGATGCCGCCCTTTTTAATCTGTCCCGGTTTTTGTCTCTTTTAAAATCGCACCTGACGAGAAATCCGGACTTGTTATACTGCCTGTGACAGCGCAATACGGACAATGTCCGAAAGTGAATCGGCCTGCAGCTTTTTCATCACTTTGGCACGATGCGCTTCTGCGGTACGCACACTGATATTCAGTTCATTGGCAATGACTTTGTTGTGCTTGCCCGCAACCAGCAAATTCATGACTTCCACTTCGCGCGGTGTTAGCTGCGCAAGGTGGGCTTTTGCCGTCGCCACCCTGCTTTCCTTGTCCTGTTTCTTTGTGGCCTCTTTGACACTCTGCCTGATTCGCGCCACCAATAGCTCATTGTCAAAAGGCTTTTCCAGAAAATCAACCGCGCCTGCTTTCATCGCTTCTACCGCCATGGGGATATCGCCGTGGCCGGTAATAATAATCACTGGTATGTCAATACCTTCATGATTCAACACCTGCTGTAATTCAAGGCCGCTCATTCCCTGCATACGAATATCAACGACCAGGCAACCAGGCCTGTCAACTTCAGCCTGATCCAAAAAAGCTTCCGCTGACTCATAGGTCTGTGATTCAAATCCGACGGACTTCATCAAAAATCCCAATGAATCACGAATCGCCTGGTCGTCATCGACAATGTGTACTATCGGTTGTGTTTGCATAACAGGCTCACTCTAACCTTTCAATGGCAAGGTAAATATAAATGTCGCGCCATTATTTATTTCACTCCGGGCAAACAATTTGCCGCCATGCGCCTCTATGATGGTTCGACTGATGGGCAATCCCATACCGATACCGTTCGGTTTTGTCGTTACAAACGCATTGAAAATTTGCTCAATCTGACTGGCACTCAATCCCGGACCAGTATCCATGATTCTCACTTCGATCATCCCTTCTGCGTTTAATAGCGTATGTATATGCACTGCACGCGTCAATGAATTTGCTTCGGCCATTGCGTCAATCGCATTCCGCACCAGGTTCAATATGACCTGTTCTATAAGAATTTTTTCGGTAATGATTAACGGCAGGTTTTCATCCAACGTATAATTTACCTCAACCTTGTTGCGATGTAATTCGCTCATCGCCAGATTGATGACCGACTGGATGATTGTATTGATATCCGTTGTTGACTTTTGCAATTCGCCCTTACTGACAAAATTACGCAAGCCACGAATGATGTCTCCGGAACGCTGCGCCTGCTGTTTGATACCACTCAATGCCGATGTCAGATCAGGATTCGCTGCCGGCATTGATTGCAGCATATACAAGCACGCATCGCTGTAAGTATTGATTGCGCTTAAAGGCTGGTTCAGCTCATGTGCAATCTGGGTCGCCATCTCACCCATGGTACTGAGGCGCGACACATGCGCCAACTCCAGCACGCGCTGCTTTTCTTTTTCTTCAATTTTTCGCTTCTCGGTAATATCGATCCCGGTACCAATGACATTTTTGACTTCTCCACCATCATCCAGTAACACTGTATTGGTCCAGACAATCATGCGCTTGTCGCCTTCCCTGGTTAACCAGTAATTTTCATACCGGCTGGGGAACATGCCTGCTTGCAGGTTTTTGATCACCCGGGTAACGGGCTCAATATCCTCTTCGAGCAGAAGTCGATCCCATACATATTCTCCTTTAATCTCCTCGAAGCGATACCCTGTAGTCTCCTCGCAGGCCCGATTGAACATCACGATCTTTCCTTCCCTGTCCAGTACGCACACAAGTGCCCCGACTGTATCTAATAACGTGGTGATAAATTCCCGTTCCGCACTCAGAATTTCCTGCGCCTTGATGCGGTGTTCAATTTCAATTTCCAGTAACTGGTTGACCTTCTCCAGGTGTCGCGTTCGCTCCTTAACCCGTTGTTCGAGTTCATCCTGGGCAGCTTTGAGATCTGATTCGACCCGTTTTCGCTGCGTGATATCGGAAAACGTCACCACTGATCCGTTGATCGTTCCATTCACCCGGGTCGGCGCGGTGCGATATTCGACCGGAAAACTGCTGCCGTCAGCGCGCCACAATACTTCATCGTCAACATGAAAGACTTTACCAAAGCGGGTTGAATTATAGACACGGCATTCTTTATCCAGGCACGGCGTGCCATCCGCACGGGTATGATGGATCAGGGTATGAATATGTTTACCGAGCAACTGGCTTTCGTCGTTATAGCCCAGCATACGGAGGGCACTGGGATTGATAAAGGTACAGTTGCCTTCCAGGTCTACGCTGTAAATCCCCTCATCGGCGTATTGCAGTAATTGCTCTACCCCTTCTTTGTTGGTTTGAATATTTTCTCCACTGCGTTTACGTTCAATCGCATAACGTACGACCCGGATCAGAACCTGGCCTGTGGCCTTACTTTTGTTGAGATAATCCTGGGCACCGTGCTTGACCGCTTCCAGTGCCATTTCCTGGTTATCCTCATCACCAAGCACAATATAGGGGAGGGAAGGGTTGAGCTGGCTCAGGTGGCAACAGGAATCCAGTTTCCTGGTATCTGTCATTCCCACGTCCAGCAACACGACATCGAAGGGTTGTTTATCGATGAGCGCTACGGCCTCAGACATAGTTGTCAAATGCGTGATGGCAAACTGGTCTGGCGCGACCTCATTGAGTGAAGCGTAAATCCTGTCTGCGTCAGCCGGTTCAGACTCAACCAGCAAAAGCCTGATTTTACTTGCGCCCATGATTCCCCAACGCCAGATTGTGTCCTACCAAGGTAATCGTCTCTTGCTTGAATGGCTTTAATGAATACCCAAGTATGGTACTAGGCTATAAAATCACTTTATTCTTTCATTCAACAGTTATCACTTTAACCATTATTAATATTAGGTAATATTGGCTATATCTTCTATGTAAAACCACCGAATTTTGCCCCTCTAAATTTCACTGCTTGACACTATCCGAAAGAGTCTGGATTCATACCCAGCTGAATGAAATATCGTGACTTTATATGTACTTATTGTGTGGTGATAGCATTACCAGCGAGACCTCATCACACGCCTCTTATACGTATTAATACGAATATCGAAAGGTCTTTTTCGTGTCTACGCTTATAGTAGAAAGGAAATGGATTTGGTACCCAAACCCCAAATATGAAAATCGGCTTATAAAATTTTTGAATGATTCATAACAAGAATAAAGAAGCGCAACTGCAATACAGGAGTCAGCATAAGGGGATTATGCGATGCGTCACGCAATGGCCATCGTTAGTGCAATTATCAGCCTCGCGCTTGTCAGCGCGAATACCTTGGCTGCAACCCGGATAACCCTCAACGCGCCCAAATATTTATCTCTCGCCACCGGTGCCCCCACCGCGCCGAACCTGGCCCATAAAGCCAGAATCCAGCGTCTCGCGGATGGCACGTTGATCCTCGTCTATGCCGATGCGGTCGATAGCCAGTATCGGGCATGGGACTTTAACGGTGAGATACACGCCGCCAGGGATATTTACCTCACCTGGTCTAAAGACAATGGCCTGACCTGGTCAGACCCGCAAAATATTTCCAGTGGTGCCGCCCAGCATGATGGTCAGCTGTATGACCCCGACGGCAACGGCCCGGATGGCATTGCCAATACCGCCGACGACTTGCCACCCCAGGCCTTTTATGGCGATGTGGATAAAGCCAATATCTTTGCCCCCGGGCTGGGTAACAATGTACTGGTGTCTTGGACCAGCAAGCACTGCCCCGGACGACCTAGTACCAGTGTGGCGGAATATACCGCCCCCTATCTCAGTCTGACACCCGGTGTCATCCAGGTACCGTTTAGCTGTGTCTACATCGCCCGCCTGCAAAACACCACTACGAGCGTCAATTTTCTGCACGTCGATCAATTGACGAATGGCACCCGTGACGC
>JBECLA010000065.1:0-3682 GCA_040235565.1 Thiohalomonadales bacterium
AGCACCTGCTGGAGCCGTTGACAGATCTTGCGGGTATGCCCGTCCGTCGTTGAATAGACAAGAAGAATGTGCGCCACCGGTCAGTCCTGATTCTTGTTGTTGGTTGATTATTACAGCCTTAGTGTAGCCGGTCTTGTGATTAGCGGGAGAGATCCGGCTCACCACAATGATGCAGGATATATTGACGTGCCTTGTCCCGTAACGCCAGTGCTAACTGCCAGGCATCAGTTTCGACTTGCTCCGGAAACGCTTCCGGCTTGAGGATTTCCCCGATGCTGATGGTAATTCTGCCACGGCGCGGGAACCAGGATCCTGAACGCAGCATGGATCGGGTACCCCGAATGGCAATCGGCACAACCGGAATCCCGGCCTGGGCAGCAGTTACAAACGCTCCCATATGAAACTCGCGCAGGCCCGGCGCCCGGCTGAACGTCCCCTCCGGGAAAAACAGCAGGGACTGCTGCCGTTGAGCCGCACGGCTAATGCGTTGCGCATCAATCAGGCCTTTCTCCCTGTCAAAGCGTTCGACATATTCTGTCTTCAGTCGGTCCAGCAATAACCGCACGGACAACTTGTTGCGTAATTCCACCTTGGCGACAAAACTGAAACCACGCGGCATTGCCGCCAGCAACGCATAGCTATCCAGGTAACTGGCATGATTGGCAACATAGACACAGGATTCAGTGGCGGGCGGCAAATTTTCCATGCCGTTCAGGTCAATTTTTGTGCCGGTGGCAACGGCAAGCAGTCGGGCGAAAAAATGAATACTGCGCCAACGCCAGCTCAGGCGTGGCGCCAGCATCACCAGCAGCCAGGTAAGCACCCCAAATGTGCCGAATAAACACCAGGCATACGCGGCATAAAGAGAATTGCCGAGCTTCTGCCGCAACCGTCGCCATTCGGGTAACAGCGAATGCACGACCATGCGGGCAAACTGCCGCCATACCGCTTTCGAGGTTTGGCCGAGTTCACCCTTCTCATACAGTTCCTTGCAGGCCGAGCGACGAATCTTGCCGCTGGACGTTTTCAGTACCGTATGCGGTGGGGCCAGGATGACCCGATCCGGTGGCAGGCCCAGCAGGTCAGTCGCAATGCTGGTGATTTCTTTCTGCAAGGCATGTGTCTTCTCAGCCTCGGTTTCCCGTGTTTCCGCCAGCACGACCAGTTGCTCCGAGCCGGTATGGGGATCCCTGGTACCGAACGTGGCGACACATCCCTTGCGTACCCCCGCAATATTTCCCACCACTTCCTCGACTTCATGTGGATAGATATTCCGCCCGGCACGAATGATCAGGTCCTTGCTGCGGCCGGTGATAAAGACTTCGCCTTCCGCCATGTAAGCGAGATCACCGGAATTCAGCCAACCGTCCTTGAACAGGGTCCTGGTCGCTTCCGGATTGCGGTAGTAGCCACTGGTCACCGACGGGCCCCGAAACTGCAGATAGCCTTCGGTGCGTTCCGGCAATTCTCTGTCATCCGAATCCACAATCCGGATTTCATGTCCCGGCAAGGGTTGGCCGCTGCCCACAAAGCACAGGGCATTTTCATCACTCGCCTCTGCCGGCAAGGCGTCTGCCGATTGACTGAAGGCTTCACGTTGCACACAGTCCACCCGGGGTTTGCAGTCAAGTGGTGGAAATGCCAGCCCCACCGAGGATTCCGCCAGTCCATACACCGGCAGCATGGCTTCGGCACGAAACCCAAACGGTGCGAACCGTGCCGTGAATTTTTCAATTGTTTGGGGGCTGACCGGCTCGGCACCGTTAAATGCCAGTCGTAAGGAACTCAGATCCAGTCCCTCAACATCCGCATCGGAGATGCGCTTCAGGCACAGTTCGTAACCAAAGTTGGGAGAGGCCGACAAGGTGCCACGGTATTGATGAATGGCCCATAACCAGCGTTGTGGTCGCAGCAAGAATGACAGGGGTGACATCACCACCAGCACCAATCCAAAGTACAGACTGCCGAACCACGCCCCGATCAGACCCATATCATGATACAGGGGCAACCAGCTGATAAAAATATCACTGGAATCCGCCTTTACCGCTTCTCCCATGACCCGGATATTGGCCAACAGGTTGGCATGTGTGAGAACCACGCCTTTGGGATTACCGGTGCTGCCTGAGGTGTATTGCAGAAAAGCAATATCGGAAGCAGCAATGGCAGGGAGTGAAAACTCTCCCGCTTCTGCTGCCAGATCTTCAACCGTAACGACATCACGCAAACTCTCGACCTGTGATTTCAGCAATTGCGCCACCAGTTTGGCTTCCGGCATGCTGATCAACAGACTCGCGACGCAGTTGTTCAGAATGCTGTTGTGGCGACGTAAATGATCTTCCAGTTGACTGCGTCGTACCGGTGGATAGATGGGTACCGGAACCGCCCCCGCCAGCAAGATGGCGTAGAAACTGAAAAAATAATCCTTGCTGCTCGGCAACATGATGGCTATCGTTTCGCCGGGTCGAACTCCGCGTTGCCGAATCCCGGCCGCAACCTGTTGTGCCCCATGCCAGAGCTCTTCATAAGTGAGGGTATCTTCTTCTCCTACGTTCCCCAGTATGCGGATATGCAGGCGCCGGGGATGATGTTTGACATGCCACTCCAGCACATCTATCAACGTCATCGCGTTTTCCGGTAACCGTTCAATCTTCTCTATTTCATATTCAGTGATATCCCTTGCTACTGGAAGCTCAAGATGATGTTGCGCCGTCGTAATCGCCCGGACCAGGTCACGAACTGATTCGATTTCCACATAGACATGTTCGGGCAAGACGATATTGAACCGTTCTTCCAGTCGAGTGATGAGTTCGACGCGACCCAGACTGTCCATGCCCAGATCCTTGTCCACTGTACTATCGAGATCCAGTTGCAGGGTTTCTGCCTTGCCAGGATGCACTTCCGCAACCAGTTGCTGGATCGTTGCCAGTATTTCGGCAACGACCTTATCCTGCTCCTGTGGCACAGTGGAACTCATATTACCTGCTCCCGTCACGCATATGATTCAGCCATTCAGATTTAACAGTAAATATTCTGTACGTTATTCGACAAACACATGGCCTCGGTACAATTCGCTGATTTCCTTTGCGAAATGCTTTTCCAGCTCACTACGCTTGATTTTCAATGTCGGCGTCAACAAGCCGTTTTCGATACTCCAGGATTCACAGGTTAGATACACTGCATGCACTTGCGCATATCCTGGAAACATGTCCAGTAAAGTTGTGAGCCTGGCTAATATCGCCTCTTTTGCTTTCGAGTCTTGTAGCGCACCGGTAGCTTCAGCATCCAGATCCAGTTCACCTGCAAGTTTTTTCCAGGCATTATTATTGAGCACCAACAGCGCTGAGACATAGGGTTTGCCCTCGCCGATCACCATGGCCTGTTCAAACAGGAGATCCAGCGTAATCGCCATTTCCATATCGGCCGGGGCCACTTTTTCACCGGTCGAGGTCACCAGGATGTCCTTGCACCGGCCGCGAATGAAGATATTGCCGTCCCTGATATCCGCCAGATCGCCGGTGTGCAACCAACCTGATTCATCAAGCACTTCGCGGGTCGCCTCTTCACGTTGCCAGTAACCCAGCATCACGCCGGGGGAACGCACCAGCAGTTCGCCCTCATCGGTGGTAGTGACCTCGATGCCGGGCAAAACCCGGCCTACTGAACCGGGGAGATTTTCTCCCGG
>JBECLA010000088.1:0-12828 GCA_040235565.1 Thiohalomonadales bacterium
ATGGTGCCCGGGGCCGGAATCGAACCGGCACGGTCGCAATGACCGAGGGATTTTCGTACCAACTACAGCTTTAGCTGCTGCGTACTTCAAACGCATTTGTGGTCTGGACTTTACCTTTGCCATATTATAGATATAGATAAAGATCTATAACGTAGGCAGGAGCCGTCAAGTCTCTACACTTTTCCAAGAACGGATTCTATAAAGCTACACAAGTATACTGAAGAGCAACTTCGTGATGCAGTTACCTCATCTACTTCAATGAGGCAGGTCCTCATACAACTTGGTGTAGCTCCTTACGGAGGTAACTACGATGTCCTCAAGAAAGCAATTAAGCATTTCAACCTTGATACATCTCACTTCCGTGGCCAAGCCTGGAATAAAGGTATCTCAACCGGCGCTAAACAGCCAATAGAGAAGTACCTCCGTAATGATCACAAAATTCAATCGTATAAACTCAAAAACAGACTTCTAAAAGAAGGTATTTTCGAGCATAAATGCTTGAATTGTTCGAACACTACCTGGTTAGGCAAACCAATTCCTTTGGAACTTGACCATATCAACGGTAACAATAAAGACAATAGACTAATCAATCTTCGTCTACTATGTCCAAACTGTCACGCCCTCACTCCTACTTATAGGAGCAAGAACCGCTCTTAGACTTAGCTCGGGATTGCCACCACCCTTTGCGTGCTGAGGTTTCCCCGAATTTGACTCCATTCACACCAGAGGTTTCCCATCCGGGTGCTCAAATTATTTAAGTCCCTTGCGTCTACCAATTTCGCCACCCGGGCTTGGGGTGGAAGCCGCGTATTCTACAACGTGGTGAAATAATTGGGAAATTGAATCACCTGTGGACATTTTTTGTCCGCTTTACGAATCCATCTTCACCCGATCCGGGAATTCACGCTCCACTCCAACATCAATCAGTCAACATAATTGGCTG
Source organism: Thiohalomonadales bacterium (assembly GCA_040235565.1). Taxonomy (GTDB): domain Bacteria; phylum Pseudomonadota; class Gammaproteobacteria; order UBA6429; family Thiohalophilaceae; genus JAHEIJ01. The sequence goes on from JBECLA010000088.1 coordinate 944, forward strand.
GTTGGCGTTCATTCGGGGTGAGCCCAGCACTTTTGAAAAACGCTCAAATAATCAACAATTAAGCCAGATTGTTGACAATATTACGTTTCACTGCTTTATTTATGACCTCTTGCAGCGTTTATTTCCTGTTATTGTCGACATTTTAATTATGGACAAATTACCTCCCGATACGCCGGTTGTCTCGCTGGAGGCCCACCGGACCCTCGCCGACCGGGTCTGCAGCCAGCTCAAGCACGACATCATCGTCGGCAAACGGCCGCAGGGCTCCAAAATCATCGAAGAAGAGCTGGCCAGGGTATACGGCAGCAGCCGCGGGCCCTTACGCGAGGCGATACGCCGCCTGGAAGGCATGCGGCTGGTCGTGCGCACCCCCAATGCCGGTGCACGGGTGGTCACCCTGAGTGAAACCATGATGGCCGAGGTGTACGTGGTGCGTGAAGCCCTGGAAGGCATGTCAGCCCGCCTGGCCGCCCAGCAGATGACGAGCGAGGAAATCGAAGCCTTGTCGGAATTACTCGACCAACATGAACACAGTATTGATGACGCCGATGGCAAGGTGTATTTCCAGCGCGAAGGCGATCTGGATTTTCATTATCGCATTGCCCTTGGCAGCAACAACCAGTCCCTCATCCAGTTGCTCAGCAGCGAGCTGTATCAATTGATTCGCATGTGTCGCCATTGTTCCAGTCGTCTGCCCTCTCGTCCCACCGCGGCATTAATGGAACATCGCCAGATCGTCGACGCCATTGCCAGACGGGATCCGGAACTGGCGGAAATGTTGATGCGCCGTCATATCAGCCACGCCTGGAATATTGTCAAGGATCTCCTCCCTGGAAAAACCAATGACTGAACAACTGACTCGCGGCAAGAAACTGCGTGCAGCAGTCCAGAACCACAATCCCTTGCAGGTCGTCGGGACAGTGAATGCCTATACCGCCGTCATGGCCGAACGTGTGGGACATCAGGCGATTTATCTTTCCGGTGGCGGGGTGGCGGCCTGTTCGCTGGCTGTCCCGGATCTGGGTATCACCACTCTGAAAGATGTGCTTGAGGATGTGCATCGCATTACCGCGGCTTCTTCCCTGCCCTTGCTGGTCGATGTGGACACGGGCTGGGGTGGCGCCTTCAACATTGCCCGTTGTGTGCAGGAATTGATTCGCGCTGACGCCGCCGGCATGCATATCGAGGATCAGGTGCAACAAAAACGCTGTGGTCATCGTCCCAACAAGATGATCGTCTCTCAGGATGAAATGGTCGATCGTATCAAGGCCGCCGTGGATGCCCGTAGTGATGACAGTTTTGTCATCATGGCGCGCACCGACGCCCTGGCGGTAGAAGGTATGCAGCCGGCGATTGATCGCGCCATCGCCTGTGTCGAGGCCGGGGCCGATATGATCTTTCCCGAGGCAATGACGGAACTGGCCCAATACCGGCAATTTGTCGAGGCGGTGCCGGTACCGGTGCTCGCCAATATTACCGAGTTCGGCGCCACTCCCCTGTTCACCAATGAGGAACTCGCCTCGGTGGGTGTCAAGCTTGCGTTGTACCCGCTAAGTGCCTTTCGCGCCATGAGCAAAGCAGCTTTGAACGTCTACCAGCATATTCTGCAGGACGGCACCCAACAACAGGTACTGGACACCATGCAAACCCGCATGGAGTTGTACGATTTTCTTGATTATCACCGTTATGAACAAAAACTGGACGAACTCTTCGCTGGTGACAAATCATGACAATGAATAAAACGGACAACAATGCCGGCATGCGGGGACAATGTGCCGGACAAACCGCTATCTGCACCGTCGGTCATACCGGTGCCGGCCTGACCTATCGCGGTTATGACATGGTTGAACTGGCCGACAAGGCCAGGTTTGAGGAAGTCGCTTATCTCTTAATCCATGGCAAGTTGCCCAACCCGCAGGAACTGGACGACTACATTCAAAAGCTCAAAGGGTTACGCGGCCTGCCGGCTGCCCTCAAAGCAGTGCTGGAAAAAATTCCTGCCGATACCCATCCCATGGACGTGATGCGCACAGGGTGTTCGATGCTGGGTAACCTGGAGGTCGAGCAATCTTTCTCAGAACAGTACGACAAAGCCGATCGCATGTTGGCGGTTTTTCCCTCCATCATCAATTACTGGTATCGCTATTCCCATGACGGCAATCGCATCGATACCGAAACCGATGACGATGGAATCGGCGGGCATTTTCTGCACTTGTTACGCGACCAGGTGCCAAGCGAACTGCATGCCCGGGTGATGAATGTTTCGCTGATTTTGTATGCCGAACACGAATTCAATGCCTCGACTTTTGCCGCGCGGGTCTGTGCCTCGACCCTGTCGGATATTCATTCCAGTGTCACCGCGGCCATCGGCACCTTGCGCGGTCCATTGCATGGAGGCGCCAACGAGGCGGCCATGGCGATGATTGCACAATGGCAAAGTCCCGCTGAAGCCGAACAGGCGATTCTCGACATGCTGGCGCGCAAGGAAAAAATTATGGGGTTTGGACATGCCGTGTATAAGGAATCGGATCCCCGTAATGCAGTCATCAAGGCCTGGTCGGCCAAACTCGCCGAAGATGTGGGTGATACGGTGCTTTATCCGGTTTCACTGCGGTGTGAAGAAGTCATGTGGCGCGAAAAGAAACTCTTCTGCAATGCCGATTTCTTCCATGCCTCGGCGTATCATTTCATGGGCATTCCGACCCAACTGTTTACGCCGATTTTTGTTTGTTCCCGTGTCACCGGCTGGTGCGCACATATCTTTGAACAACGGGCCAATAATCGCCTGATTCGACCCACGGCGGAATACATCGGTCCGGCGTCGGCCAGCTGGATACCCATTGAAGAGCGTGATTAAGATATATGAGTACCAATGTTGATATCAATGTACGGCCCCAGCCTGACCAGGTGCTGGTGGATATTGCCGATTATGTTTGCAACTATCCGATCAAATCCAGAGAAGCCTATGATACGGCACGCCATTGTTTAATGGATACTCTGGGCTGTGGCTTACTGGCCTTACGGTTTCCCGAATGCACCAAGCATCTGGGACCCCTGGTTCCCGGCATCACGGTACGTAATGGTGCCCGGGTGCCCGGCACTTCGCATGAACTCGATCCGGTCAAGGCCGCCTGGGACATTGGTTGTCTGGTGCGCTGGCTCGACTTTAACGATACCTGGCTGGCGGCGGAATGGGGCCATCCTTCCGACAATCTCGGTGGCATTCTGGCCGTGGCCGATTATCTCAGCCGCGATAACCTGTCCAAAGGCAAAGCCCCTTTGCGGATGCGGGATGTCCTCACAGCCATGATCAAGGCACATGAAATTCAAGGGGTGATTGCCCTGGAGAACAGTTTCAATCGTGTCGGCCTGGATCATGTGTTGCTGGTGCGCGTCGCCACGACCGCTGTCATCACTGACATGCTTGGCGGCAATCGTGATCAAATTGTCGACGCCCTCTCCCAGGCCTGGGTGGATGGCTCATCCCTGCGGACGTATCGGCATGCCCCCAATGCCGGTTCGCGTAAATCCTGGGCCGCCGGAGACGCCACTTCACGCGGCGTCCGCCTGGCGATGATGACACTAAAAGGCGAAATGGGCCTGCCTTCCGTCCTCTCGGCACCCGGGTGGGGATTTTATGACGTGCACTTTGACGGCAACGCTTTCAGCTTCCCCCAGGACTATGGCAGTTACGTGATGGAGAACATCCTGTTCAAGCTCTCCTACCCGGCCGAGTTCCATTCCCAGACAGCGGTGGAATGTGCCGTGCAACTGCATCCCCAGGTCAGGGACCATCTGGAGGAAATTGAAAAAATCGTCCTCACCACCCACGAGTCAGCGATTCGGATCATTTCCAAAGTCGGCCCGCTGGCCAACCCGGCCGATCGCGATCATTGCCTGCAATACATGGTCGCCGTGCCATTAATTCTGGGGGATCTGCAGGCCGAACATTATGAAAATGAGTTTCATGCTGCACATCCACAGATTGATGCATTGCGTGACAAGATGGAAGTGGTTGAAGACGAACGTTATAGCCGCGAGTACCTGGAAGCGGACAAGCGTTCCATTGCTAACGCCATCCAGATTTTTTTCAAGGATGGCAGCCAGACGGAGAAAGTCGCCGTGGAGTATCCCATTGGCCATCGGCGACGGCGCGAGGAAGGGATTCCCGTCCTGAAAAACAAGTTTCTTGCCAGCCTGCGCACACGCTTTCCCGAAGGTCGCTGTCAACAAATCATGGATGTCTATCTCGACTCCGACAAACTGGCCCGGATGCCTGTGAACGAATTCATGGAGTTGTTTGTTATTAACTGAGTATCAAGATACTTTTTGCTGTACCACTATGTTGTCAGAACACTGATACCATCAACATTCACAAGGGTCCAGTCATGTCTTATCAAACCGAATACCAGGCCGCGTTGAATGATCCTGAGGCATTCTGGAAACAAAAAGCGGATGCATTGCAGTGGTTCAAGCCACCTGCCACAATCCTGAGCCAGGACGAGCACGGTATCCATCACTGGTTTGCCGATGGCGAAATGAATACCTGTTACATGGCGCTGGACTATCATGTTGAGTCCGGCCGGGGTGAACAAACCGCACTGATCTACGATTCACCGGTCACCGATCAGAAAGCCAGCTATACCTATACGCAACTCAGAGACGCCGTCGCCCTGTGTGCCGGGATGCTCAAAAACCAGGGCGTCAGCAAGGGTGATCGTGTCATTATTTACATGCCCATGATTCCCGAGGCAGCCATCGCCATGTTGGCCTGTGCCAGACTGGGCGCCATTCATTCGGTGGTCTTTGGTGGTTTCGCGGCAAGGGAGTTGGCGGTGCGTATTGATGATGCCAAACCAAAACTGGTTATCAGCGCTTCCTGCGGCATTGAAGTTAAAAAATGCATCGAGTACAAACCACTCCTGGACAATGCCATTGAACAGGCCCAACACAAACCCGAACGCTGTATCATTTTCCAGCGGCCGCAAAGCAAGGTGACATTACATAGCGACCGTGACCTCGACTGGCAAGACGCGATCAGCCAGGCAACGCCAGCGGATTGCACACCGGTAACCGGCACTGACCTGCTCTATATCCTGTATACCTCCGGCACCACCGGTAAACCCAAAGGGGTGGTGCGGGAAAATGGTGGCCATGCGGTAGCGATGAAATACAGCATGCAAGCAGTCTACGACATGGAGCCCGGTGAGGTGTTCTGGGCTGCCTCGGACATCGGCTGGGTCGTCGGCCACTCCTATATTGTGTATGCGCCCCTGCTCCACGGTTGCACCACCATCATGTACGAAGGCAAACCGGTTATGACCCCCGATGCCGGGGCCTTCTGGCGTGTTATCGCGGAACATGGGGTGAAAGCCTTGTTTACAGCACCCACTGCCTTTCGTGCCATCAAGAAAGAAGATCCTGACGGCAAACTGATTCAGCAATATGACCTCAGTGGTTTGCAAACGATTTTTGCCGCCGGTGAGCGCCTGGACCCACCGACTTATGAATGGCTGGTGGAAAAAACCCGGCGCCCGGTCATCGATCACTGGTGGCAGACGGAAACCGGTTGGGCCATCGCTGCCAATCTGCGGGGCATCGAACCGATGCCGGTCAAGCCGGGCTCGGCAACGATGCCGGTACCGGGCTACGACGTGCACATCCTCGATGAGAATGGCGGGTCTTTGGCACCGAACACGCAGGGCAACATTGCGATTAAATTACCCCTCCCGCCCAGTTGTCTCACCACTATCTGGGGTGACATGCCACGCTTCAAGCGCAGTTACCTGGAAACGTATCCCGGTTACTATGTCACCGGGGATGGCGGCTATATCGATGATGACGGCTATCTGTTCGTCATGGGCCGGGTTGATGATGTTATCAACGTCGCCGGACACCGCCTCTCCACGGGTGAGATGGAAGAAATTGTCGGCAAACACCCTGCCGTGGCAGAATGTGCGGTGATTGGCCGTAACGACGAACTGAAGGGACAGATCCCGCTGGGATTCGTGGTCCTGAAGAGCGGTGTCAATGAACCGGAAGACAAACTGATCCGGGAGTTTGTGGAAATGGTACGGCATGATATCGGCGCGGTGGCCTGCTTCAAACAGGCCTATATCGTACCGCGCTTACCGAAAACCCGTTCCGGCAAAACTTTACGCAAAACCATTCGCCAGATTGTCAATCATGAAACGTATACCGTTCCTTCGACAATTGATGATCCCGGTTCGCTCAGTGAAATCGAAACTCTAATCAAGGATGCCTGAAATACATGAATGTCAGTGAAGCATTGATAACCCGTAAATCCACCCGGGCTTTTCTCGATAAGCCAATAGATAAAGCCATTATTGAACGTATCCTGTCCGCTGCTCGCCATGCCCCTTCCGGCACCAACACCCAGCCCTGGCAGGTGGCTGTCGTCACCGGTGAGAAAAAAGCCCGGTTATGCCAGGAACTGGAAACGGCCTTCCGCAATAAAGTGGAAAGGAAAATGGACTATCACTATTACCCGGAAGAATGGGTGGAGCCCTACAAGGGACGTCGCAAGGCCTGCGGTTTGGCCATGTATTCCACCCTCAATATCACCCGTGAAGACAAACAACGCCAGCTCGACCAGTGGGCGGCCAACTATCGCGCCTTTGATGCCCCGGTGATGTTGCTGTTTTTTATGGATCCCATCATGGAAACCGGTTCCTTCCTCGATTACGGCCTGTTTTTGCAATCCGTCATGCTCATGGCCGTTGAAGAAGGCCTGGCAACCTGCCCCCAGGCTGCGTTGGGTGAATTTCCCGCCATTGTCAAGGCCAGTCTCGGCTATCCGGATGACAGCATTCTGATCTGCGGGATGTCTCTCGGCTATGAAGACAAAGCGGCCCTGGTGAACAGTTATCGTACCGAACGTGAAGCAGTCGAGAGCTTTACCCGCTATTTCGACTGACAGATCATATAACCAGGTTACAAGACACAAATGCAGGCAGTCGTACAATCTACCGAACTGGGTCATGGTATCAGCCTGATTGATGCGGAGTACCTGTACCCCGGCGTGGTCGCGGTTTATCTCCTGCAACAGGATGATCAACTGGCCATTATCGAAACCGGCACGGCCAATTCCGCTGCGAATATTCTGACCATCATCGATAGTCACGGTTTTAGCCCGGAGAATGTCAGTTATATTATTCCCACTCACGTACACCTGGATCACGCCGGCGGGGCCGGCAAGTTAATGCAACTCTGCCAGAACGCCCGACTGGTGATACATCCCTATGGCGCACGCCACATGGTTGATCCGGCCAAACTCATCGCCGGCACAATCGCGGTGTATGGAGAAGAAAAATTCAGGGAGCTGTATGGTGATCTGATACCTGTCGATGCGTCCCGGGTGATTGAAGCACCGGATGAATTCGAACTTCTGCTGGGAGAGCGGCGTCTGCGCTTTTTCGATACACCCGGTCATGCCCGCCATCATTTTTGTGTTTACGATGAGGTTAGTCAGGGAATATTTACCGGTGACACCTTTGGCCTGTGTTATCCTCAGCTCACCACCGAAGCCGGACCGTTTGTTTTCCCGACCACTACGCCGGTTCAATTCGACCCCCCGGCCTTGTTGCAAAGCATCGATCGCTTGATGGCCTTGCATCCGAAACAGATGTACCTGACCCATTATGGCAATCTGCAACCAACGGATGCCGTCGTCACACAACTTAAACAACGCATTCATGACCTGACCCAGATTGCCCTGGCGGAAAAACACAGCAATGGCAATCGCCTGCAGAATATTATAAACCGCCTGAGGGATTATCTCCTGAAGGAATTGACATTAATGCAATGTCATCAACCCATGGAATTCTGTGAGCAATTATTGGCGAACGACATCAATCTGAACGCGCAGGGGCTTGACATCTGGCTGGAGAAATCAAGCTGACATACGATACCCGGAAGTCACATTTGTTCTTTTTGCCTTGAACCGGGAAATAGTCTTTTTATCCATCCTGAATATGGTTAAAGCACTACAGACAAGTCTGTATAATCGCCAGCATGGATGCTTATCGGCTCGGAACCACCAAGCAAGGAAATATGAAGAACAAAACGCTTGAATATCTCAAAGACATGTACCTGATGCCGTTTCGGACCATTGCGTCCGCTATGCGGTTATTTGTCAGAAATCGCAACCGGATGCGTGACTTTATCAGTCAGCCTGTCATCGCAAAGACCTTGAGATACGGCATGTTGTTGACACTGTTTATATGGCTGGCCATTGCCCTGTTCGCCACGGATGAAGATAAAAATAGACTTACTCAAGCGATAAAAGAGATGTGGTCTGATACAACCGGAGAGACTTCACAAACCCAACCACCTCCGGCTAACAACCCCGTAGAATAAAGCAAGCCATGGTCGCACAGATTTTCAATATTGTTTTTCCCATCTTTGCAATTGTCATGGTGGGATATTTTTATGGCCGCCGCCATGCACCCGATATGGCCGCAGCCAATAAACTCAATATCGAAATCTTCGTGCCCGCACTGATCTTCGATGTTATGTCCGGCAAGGAATTTAACCTGGCTGAATATGATCTGCTCGCAGTGGGAGGCATCGCCGTCATTTTCGGCTCTGGTTTGCTGGCCTGGCCCCTTGCTCGCCTGCTGAACTACCAGTTCAAAACCTTTGTCCCACCAATGATGTTCAATAACTCCGGCAATATGGGCTTGCCTCTGGCATTGTTTGCCTTTGGTGAGGCGGCATTACCGGCAGCAGTGGTACTGTTTATTATTGAAAACACCTTGCATTTCAGTGTTGGCATCAAGCTGCTGAATAGTCGCTCCTCGATAATCGGATTATTAAAGACCCCTCTTCTCCTCGCCACGATTGCAGGACTGGTAGTTGCAAGTATGCATATAACGATCCCTGAAGCCCTGGCCATTCCGATTGAAATGGTCGGCCAGGTTTCCATCCCACTCATGTTATTTGCACTTGGGGTTCGCTTGATCCATATCGACTGGCGTGGCTGGCGCATCGGTGTAATCGGTGCCCTTTTCTGTCCGCTTAGCGGGATTCTGATCGCATTGGGTATCGGGACTGTCTTGTCACTGAGTGAGGTCCAGTACGCAATGCTGATAGTATTTGGTGCCTTACCGCCCGCGGTGCTCAATTATATGTTTGCCGAGCGCTTTAACCAGGAGCCTGAACAGGTGGCTTCCATTGTCATGATTGGCAATCTGACAAGCATGCTGATCATTCCGGCCACGCTGATCTTTGTGCTCTGATTATCACACGGTAAGAATCGTGATTAACAATTCGAGAATTTCTTTTCTGTGCAGCATCGGTTTAAGATAAGCGTCGACATCCGCAACCGTCCCGCTGATATAGATCACCTGCTTTTCTCCCCGCCGCTTTAAATATTCAATTTCAACCACATCATTTTCTTCTGCCATAAAATCAGGTGGTACATGGCATGCGGCAACCATACGCAACTCATGGGTTTCATAAGGATAACTATGCAAGGCAACGACCTTGGAAAGTCGGCTCACAGTTCGGGCAATAATCTGCATTTTTCGCTCGGTAGAGGCAAAACTTAATATGAGCTTGCCGTTTGAACCCTCCGGGCCCAAATCATTCAGCATGGTGGTTTCAAGGTTAACACCCCAATTTGTGAATACGCCTGTGACTGCATTCAGTACCCCCGGTTTCTTGATGATATCAATGACAAATATCCAGCGTGCTTCAGTCATCGCCACACCATTCCTTAATCCGGGCACTGATCTCCATGGCCACCTGCCTGAGATAAGTGACATCAGTATCGCTCATATCCGGTTTGACAATCTGTGTCCAGCCTTGTTGCCCCACAATGATCGGCATCCCCATCACTGTGTCCATATCGAAACATTCCCCCCGCAAGGCAACCTGGCCTGCCACCAACACTTCCCTGCCTTCCATGATGGTATGAACCAGATCACCAACCACATGCGCGGTGGCAATCGAGGTTTTGGCGCCGGAAAGATAGGTTAAAAACGGAATCAAGATAGTTCGTAAATCGGGAGGCAGACGGGTAGCCAGGTTAAACGCATCCCGGGTACGACCTTCACCGAGCAATTTGACCAGTTCCTGTCGCGCCGCCGCAAGATCGACACGGTAGTCATCATAGGTTCGCTTCTGGCTCAGCCGCTGCACCACCGAGGCAAGTTCATCATCGTCCATGCCGTAGACCTGGATGGTGTTCCACATGGGATAGAGATTCTCGCCATGTTCACCCAGTACAAAGGCATGCACCCGTTGACGGCGCACCCCGAGATCAGCGGCAATTTCACGCCTGAAACGCAGGCTGTCCTGATAGGCACCGATGCCAATCACCCGCTCCCGTTCCAGGTAACGGCTGAAGATTTCGACGCCCAGTTCGACCGGGTTACTGACGATAAGAATGATTTCATCGCCATGCCCATGTTCGGCAATCGCCCGGGCATAGGTTTCAAAAATAGGTTTGTTGATTTTCCCCAGCGCCGAACGGTCCAGAGCTCTGCCAGGTTCGGTCGATACGGTTGCCCCGGCTGCAAAAATAATAATATCTGCCGTAATCTCCTTGGGACTCAGGGCAATATCAATTTCAGGGCTGGTCTCGGCAAACGCATCCAGCAGATCCGCACGCAGGCCAAACAGACTTTGTGAACTTTTACCGTCCTGATGTCCGACCAGCTGCAGTCGTTGGGTTGAAATAACCGCCCGTTCGGCAATCAAGTGCATGGCAACCTGACGGCCAACATCGCCACCGGCGCCTATGATAGAGACATCCAAAGTAATGATCCCCTGATCAGTAAACTTTGAAGGTATAACAAAAACCTGGACAAGGTGCCACCCGGATCGAGGGCCTGCTGAACATCAAAATTGAAATGTGGGGGAATCGAGAGATTTACTTCCAGTTAAAACAGTTTGAACGAAATCAATGGCTTTATTTTTCTCGGGATACGGTCCGCTTACACCTTCACGGGTGAGCACATACCAGCCTTCGCCCATAACATAGAAATAGCGGTTTTCGCTAATTCGTGCTGCTTTGCTACCACGCCGGGACATTTTACTTTCCCATCATGAGTTTTCATTCAGAAAAGCACAGTAAAACCAAAAAGGATGACGCTTAATCTTGAGACACACTGCAACTAATTATAAGTATTGTCCACATGGACATCCTGCTCAATACACCATTCATGCTAATGAAATGAGCTGATATGGTAATTCATTCTGGCCCACTGGCCATGGCGTGCTCCCTCCCACAACGTCGGACATAAGCCCGCGCAAAACGAATAAATAATAATACTCAAACTATTGCTATTGTAAGCCGGATAAAACGCATTCGCGTGAGCATGACAAACCAGTCTGAATGAGGTTTGCTTCTCACAGATATTTACAGTATGTGGGTTTCACCAGGGAATTTGAAAGCGTCCTTACTTTCAAGGTATGAGATGGAGGCTGGGCCCGGAGTCGAACCGAGGTACACGGCTTTGCAGTCGCCCCTGGCGCCTCTCGAGTTTCGCTGAAACACGCTGAAACCCTTTGAGAGCCCCATTTTACGAGAAGTTGCGGTTAAACGCCAGTCGTTTCAAAGTGTCTCAGAGCGCCTCAAATCGACCCAAGGGGTAACTGTTTTGGTACCTAAAAATGGGGTGTCACAGGAACAAATAATTGGTTAAAAATTGACCAGTTCTGAAGGGGTCGCCCTGCCTCATGGTCGTCTTTCATATGCCATATCAAACACAGCTTCAAGTCCTGGATGGACGCCCCGGATCTGATCGATGACCTGCTTGCCCCAATCAAAGTACTCTTGACGCCGATCCAGAGACCATTCGGGTGGGGGGCTCTCGGCGACATCCCGGAGATTTGCAATCTTATCGGCCAATTTCACC
>JBECLA010000097.1:0-6019 GCA_040235565.1 Thiohalomonadales bacterium
CTGTTTACCCTGGTGAAAGTGTCACACATTCATCTGTTCGGTATCACTTTCATCTTCTTCATGGTCGGTATGATTTTCTGTCATGCCCATGTCCGCCCGCTGTGGCTGAAATGCACGATTATTGCCACACCCTTCATCTGCCTGTTGCTCGATATGTTCGGCTGGTACCTCACCAAACTGTACCCGGGATTTGCCTGGGTAGTGATGTTCAGCGGCATTCTTATGGGGCTCGCCTTTGCCGCTGCCCTGTTTATTTCCCTGTATCAAATCTGGTTCTACAAACTGCCGGCGAACCTGGCGGAAACAGGCGGCGTCGTGTCATGAGACAGATAAATCCGGACCAGATATATAGCCCGGCGGTTTCGGCATTCTGTAGCGGGAGAGAAGAAAAGCAATAACGCAGCCAATTTCTCAAGCAGGCTGCCTGCAGATCGTGATGTTTGCTGATCCCTGTCGGTTTGTGAACAATCGGTGACAGGACAACAAGGTCGTGAACCGGTCAGGCAGGATGATGCGAACCCTGCTGATGTCCTGTTTCTGTTGCACAGGTGGCATTGCAACGTTTGACCTGTAGCCACACATAAACCACGCTGCCTAGAGTAAAGACTATAAAGCTGTAATAACCACCATAGAACAGTAACCATCCTGCCAGGGTTGACGTGATGCTGGCATCGACAAACAGGTGGATATAAATCAGCGGCATCAGCAGCAACAGCGAGATGTTCAGGGCGCGGGAACAGTTCCGGATCGCCACCGCCTGGCATGATGTTCTGGCCCGATGGATACAGACTATCCAGCCGGCCGCCCCGACCAGTATGCTGAACATGACATACAACAACAGATCCATGAGAAGCGGGTTCATTGTAGTTCCTCAAATGTGTCTATTTCAGGCTGAACCTGTCGCGATGAAACATAACGCCTGTGATTTACGACAGGACAATCATTTACCTGTCTGTCAGTGGTAGACAAACATCACCATTGATACTTATTTATCGGCATCGTGATTGTTGGGCTTGAAGATCGACTGATCGGCCCGATCGATGATAATGCGGGACGGTGTTTATTTCCTGAATCAACGGGTTAATACCAAAAGGAGAGAAATCAGGTGAACAGCTGATACCACTGACAACGAACACGACTGCTGTAAATGTGAACCACTTCACACTTTATTTTCGGCCCATCGAGATATTTAACTCAAGGCAAAAATCCACACCTTTATATAGACAGTTTCTTCCACCGCAGCAGCCAGGCAACGATGATCCCGATAATAAAACCCGCCGCCAGATTCGCTGCCAGGGTAACGCCCAGCATCAGTGTGGCGACAAAGTAGTCCTTGCGACTCTCCAGATCCCTGATTGTCATCGTTAACTCCAAACCGGCAAACACCAGCAGCACTCCGAGAATGGACAGGGGCAGCAGGTTAAGCACGTTGATGATATGACTGCCGAGAAAAATGGCCAGAGCCGCAAACAAGCCACCGATAATCAGATTGGAACCCGCGGTGCGTGCGCCGAAACGGTAATGCGCCGCCAGTCCGCCGGCACCATGACATAACGGCATCCCCCCCAGCGTGAAACTGCAAAAGTTGGCCAGCGCCATACTCACGCAAGCTTTGATATTTGTGAGTTTCGTCGATCGTTCAGCGAAATATTGCCGGGAAAGATCCGTATACGCCAGGACGGCATTCCCCAGTGTCATCGGCAATTGCGGCAGCACCAGCGCAAACAGGGCAAAGGTAAAATCCACGGTAGTCGGAAAACCAAACGGCAGCAGCTGCGGCCGATGCAGGCCAAAATCCCAGGACGCAACTTGCATCGGCCGACCAACCAACAGTCCAAGCAGTAGTCCCCCCAGTATCACAACCAGAGCGGCAGGGGCTTTTTTGTTGCTGAGCAACAATAGCGTGACAATACCCGTCACTGTCCCGATCACCATACCAATCGGTACTGGCCCGATGGCCTGAATCATGAGATATGGCTCAACCGCATTGTGCATGGCCTGCAGTCGCGACGTGCCAATAACAAATTGAATACCGCTGTAGATCAGCAACGCCCCGGTGGCAAGCTGCACGCCGCGAATCACCGCCTGCGGGGTAATTTTGCGAATCACTTCAATCATCCCCGTCAGCCCGATGAGTAGCAGTATCGCGCCCATCAGCAGAGTCGAGGCCGCAATCTGCTCGGCACTCAAGGCGGTAGCAATGGCGTAGGCGCCAATGACCTTCATGGGTTGCACCGGCACCGGGATCCCGAAATACAATCCGGCGGCAACATAGAAAATTCCAATACTGAGAAACAGCCCCAGCGGATCGAGACCGTTGAACAGCACCATGGCAATGGCGATGGGCAACAAGGTACCGAGATCGCCCAACGAGCCGGCCAGTTCCATGCGATTAAAGCTGATGCGTTCAGACATCAATGCTCCCCGTCCAAGTTACCATGGAGAAAAGGCAATAGATTGGCTGACATCATCTTTGCCATAGAGTCGTGAGAAATTAATTTCTATTTTTAACCAAGAACAAACATAACTCGTCATGCGCCGTGATTGTATGCACGTGTAATCCGGGCAACTTCAATGCTATATGACCTGTACCAGAGCAATTTTCCTTTCTCCTGCGCTTTAACATGCTCTTCATCCTGTTTCCAGCGGCTGATTTGTTCTTCCGACTCCCAGTAGGAAATGGACAGTTCCTCCTCCCCTTCGCACAGGGAAACAAACTCCAGGCAACCGTATTTAATTCTGGCCAGCTCCCGCATTCTTTTTGCCGTCTCAACGTACTCTCTGTCCTGGTTCTTGAATTCTGCTTTGAAGATCACGGCATACATACGTCTTCCTTTTCGTGGCTGAATGTGAAAATGTGTCCCACTGACCGTGGTTCAGGTATTTTTCTGTTGCAGCGCTTCGGCAAAATGATAGCCAAACTTGTTTACCCCCTCGCGCTCATAAAACCGGTGCGCATCCTTTCTCTGTGTACCTGAATCGAGATGCAACTGGTGGCAACCATGTTCAATTGCGTATTCCCGCAGCCATGCCAGGAAACGGCCGCCGATACCTTTAGAGCGCTGCGAGGATAATGTGACGAGATCGTCCACATACATAAATCGGCCCCACGCCAGGTTTTCCCGCAACCAGAAACCGGCCACGGCGACGATACCTTCCGGCTGTTGCATATAGGCCAGTCGATAACCTGTCTGCTCTAATTTTCGAACCCGGGGAAGAAACTCTTCTTCCAGCAGATGCGGCCGTAGTTCTTTCATGACCGGATAACAGGCGCCAATCTCGGCATCACTTGTGGCCAGCTGGATGTTCATCTTAAGCCTTTCCTGGTGTTTAATTGCTTACCCGTTCCTGGCTAGGCATCAACAATGGTTTTGACACTGACCGGCGCCCGCAACGTTTGCAAGACCACACAATAACGTTCGGTCAGTTCGATCAGCCTGGCTATCGCCTCAGATGACGCGGTGGTATCCAGAGTGATGTGCAAACGGATATCCTTGAAGCCGACCGGCGCTTCCTTCGAAACCCCCAGGGTACCACGGAAATCCAGCTCACCTTCAACGCGAAGCTGGCCCGACTTGACCGGGATATCCATGGCCGTGGCCACGGCCGACAGGGTAACCCCGGCACACGCCACCAGCGCTTCCAGCAGCATGTCGCCGGAACATAACTGAAAACCCGGCCCGCCTGTAGCGGGATGCAGACCCGCTTCCACCAACGCTTTCCCGGTTTGCACGTTGCACGAAACACCTTCACCAAGTCTGCCTTCGGCAGAGAGTGTAATCAAGGCCGCTTCCGGTTCTTCCCGATACTTTTCTTTCAATGGGGCTTGTAACGATCGAAGCTCTTCACTTTTCACGGTATTTTCCCTTCTTCAAGGCACTAATTATTTATGTAAGACGCCCACGTGATAGATGTCAATGCGTAATGCTCATGATCCAGCCCGCACCTGAGCCCAGTGAATGGTGTAATAAGGCAGGATTGCTGAATAAACCCAACCAAGTCGACATAACACTATGCTTTCCTGACAAAAATAAACTTGGCGAATGTCCTGACATCAATCACATCAACAATTTCAAATCCCGCACCTGTGAACAACCGCCGCCACTCACTCATGGTACGCTCTCGCCCATGGGTGCCAATCAGCATTTGCATATCGAATGCCGCAACTGTTGGATTGATCTTCTTTTCTTCTGCCACCGCATCAACAATCAAGGCGTATGCCTTTTGCGCTCCCATCGCCGCTTTCAGATTTGCGAGAACTTTTCCCGATTCTTCGTCACTCATGCCATGGAATATTGCAAAGAACAGATAGAGATCCTTCTCTGATACCGCAGGCGGCAGACTCTCTAACATGTTACCGGGTTGAAACTCTATGCGGGCCAGCACTGTATCAGACACTTTTCCCTGCCAGTAAGTTTTCGCGTTTTCAATGATCTGCGGCCGGTCAAATACCACGGAGTTTAGTTCAGGAAAGGATTCAAGAATGGCAATGGCCTTACTTCCCTTCGACCCCCCGACATCAATAATCCGGTCAAAGGCACCCCAGTTAAAATCCTCTAGAAAGGCCGTTCCGGTCAGGCTTTCCACCGCATCCATCGCCCGGGAAAACAACAGGTCAAATTTCCTGTGTTTATCCATATAACTGAAAAGATCAACGCCATGCACTTTTTCAAACGGCACGCCACCATCACGGATACTGTCCTCCAGTGACTCCATCCAGGGCCGTGTCATATCCGGTGAGTTGTGCATGAGGACCATCGCGCGGACATTTTGCGGATTGTCGGTGCGTAAATAGCTGGATGTGTTGTTATTCCTGAACCTGCGCGGTGATGTTTCTTCGAAGATTCCCAACGATCCGAGCATCCTTAACAGGCGGTAGAGATGACCTTCGTCTAAAGCGAGTGCTGCGGCAATGTCCCTGGTGCTTCTTTCAGTGTCACCAATGATATCGGCCACACCAAGCCTCGTGGCCACATACAATACCCGTGACTGCCAGAACAGCGAGCCAATTTGCATCAGTCTGAATGGTGGCGGGGTGGTTTTTGCCGGAATACTTTGAAGTACGCTGGCGAACCCTGTCACTTTTTCAAAAAGCTTTACGCGAAATCTGTTTCGGGTCAGTTTTTTCAT
This sequence comes from Thiohalomonadales bacterium, assembly GCA_040235565.1. Classification (GTDB taxonomy): domain Bacteria; phylum Pseudomonadota; class Gammaproteobacteria; order UBA6429; family Thiohalophilaceae; genus JAHEIJ01. The sequence goes on from JBECLA010000097.1 coordinate 5,131, forward strand.
AACATTGTGCAAGCAGCATCAGATATGCTGGCTAATCCCTCAAACTTGCTATTGCATGGTGCAAATTGGCTTTAATAAAAGCAGAAATATATACAACCACCTGATCTTCAATACCCAGAAAGCCGTGATACGACTTTGCCTTGCACGGTTTGGACATCGGCTCATCCCCACCGTTGAACAACCTGACTTCTGTCTTTGAAACATGGGTGAGCATACTGGCGATTTCTTGCGCACCCTCCGGCGGGGTTTTTGGACAGGCATCATTGGTGTGCGCCACAATCAGTACAGGCATGGTAATTTCAGCCAGCGCCATCTCGGTTACGGCAGTCCCTTTGGAATTTGACACTGACATACTTGAAGTCAGCACCAGCCCATGGGGTTGCTGACCGGAGTTGATCGCGACATAAGCGGCGGATTCCGTGCCGCGACTGGTGCCGACCAGCCACACCGGCACTTCAGCGCGTTTCCGGAGATCGGCAATAACCTGATCAATATCCGTCACATGATCCTGACTGGCTCTGAAGCCTCCCAGCATGCCTTTTCTGGACTGCCTGTCTGAAGGTGCATCAACCACAGCCACCATAAATCCCTGGCTGGCAAACAACTCCCTCGTCCTGACCAGAAAATTATTCTCACCCCAATTAATTGCGGGCGAACCAAATACTGAAGACAGGTTCAGCGCCCCCTTGCCGCCGGCAAACAGAATTACACTCGCCACCGGCTTATCCGGTTTGATCAGGATATACTTCTGCTCCACACCCGGTCGGGTTTCCAGCGTAACCAATTCGGCAGAATGTACGGTGAACGCACTAACAAGAAAAATGATTGCAAGGAAAATCCGTGTCAGTTTCATTGATATTGCCTCCCTTCATTTGATAGACAGTGACAA
>JBECLA010000116.1:0-57739 GCA_040235565.1 Thiohalomonadales bacterium
TGGCGGAAGGCAATGCGGTGATCATCAACCTGGCGGGTAACGACACCGATGCCGACAATGCCCTGGATCTTTCCAGCATCACGATCGTGTCCGGTCCTACCAATGGTGCGCTGGTCGACAACGGCGATGGTACGTTGACCTACACCCACGATGGCAGTGAAACGCTGGCCGACAGCTTCTCCTACACCATTGATGACGCCAGTGGAGCGACATCGAATGTGGCCACCGTCTCGATCACCGTGACGCCGGTCAATGATGCGCCGGTTGCTACCGCCGATAGTTTCACTGTGAACGAGGGCAGCACCACTAACGTGGACCTGGCCAGTAATGACAGCGATGCCGATGACGGGCTGGATCTCGCCAGCATCACCATTGTCAGTGGTCCAAGCAACGGATCGATCGTGGTGAATGCCGACGGCACGGTGGACTATAGCCACGATGGCAGTGAAACGCTGGCTGACAGCTTTACCTACACCATCGATGATCTGAGCGGCACGACCTCCAACACCGTGACGGTGAATCTGACCATTACGCCCGTCAACGATGCGCCGCTGGCATCCAACACGAGCATCAACGCCAGCGAAGATGTGGTGTACAACGGCACCTTACCGGTGGCCAGCGATGCCGATGGTGATCCGGTGACCTATGCGTTGGGTACGGCCGCCACCAACGGCACGGCGGTGGTCAATGCCAATGGCACGTTCAGTTACACGCCGAACGCTAACTACAACGGGGGTGACAGTTTCACCTACACCATCGATGACGGCAACGGCGGCAGCAACACCTACACGGTTACGGTTAACGTTACACCAGTCAACGATGCACCGGTGGCCAATAACGACAGCTACAGCACCAACGAAGATACAACCTTGACGGCCACGTTGAGTGTGAATGACCTGCTGCAAAATGACAGTGATCTGGACGGGGACAGTCTGACGGTCAACACTACGCCAGTGGCGGATGTCAGTAACGGTACCCTGACCCTGAACGCGGACGGAACCTTCACGTATACGCCGAACGCCAACTTTAACGGCACGGACAGCTTCACTTATGAAGTCAGCGATGGCAACGGTGGCACCGCGACGGCCAGTGTGACCATCACAGTGAACCCGGTCAACGATTCCCCGCTGGCCGCGGATACGACAATCAACGCTGGCGAAGATGTGGTGTACAACGGCACCTTACCGGCGGCCAGCGATGCCGATGGAGATCCGGTGACCTATGCGTTGGATACGGCCGCCACCAACGGCACGGCGGTGGTCAATGCCAATGGCACGTTCAGTTACACCCCGAACGCTAACTACAACGGGGGTGACAGTTTCACCTACACCATCGATGACGGCAACGGCGGCAGCAACACCTATACGGTCAGCGTTAACGTCGCTGCAGTGAATGACGCGCCGGTGGCGAACGCTGACGCTTACACCGTGAATGAAGGCAGCACTACTATCCTGGATTTAGCAGCCAATGATATCGATGCCGATGACGGACTGGATCTGGCCAGCATCGCGATTGTCAGTGGCCCGAGCAACGGCTCGGTCGTGGTCAATACCGACGGCACGGTGGCTTACACCCATGACGGCAGTGAAACCGTCGCCGACAGTTTTATCTACACCATCGATGATTTGAATGGTACGACTTCGAATACCGGCATTGCCTCATTGACCATTACACCCGTTAATGATGCACCGATCTCTGGTGATGACAATCTGACAACCAATCAGGACACACCTTTAACTATTACACCGAGCACCGATCTGCTGGTTAACGATACCGATGCAGAAGGAAATCTCCTCTCGATCACCGGCTTCACCCAACCGGCCAATGGCACGGTGGTGAACAACGGCAATGGCACCTGGACCTATACCCCGGACCCTGCTTTCAGTGGGGTGGACAGTTTCAGCTATACCGTTGATGACGGGAATGGGGGTACCGCCACGGCAACGCTTAACCTGAGTGTCAACCCGGTTATTGACACTACGAGCAATAATTTAATTGAAATTCAGGCTTTTGATACCAACCCGGATATTCATTTTGTGAATGCCGACAATGCTGCTGATCAAACAATACAACAGGCGGTTCATCGTTATGAACAACAGGCTCAGAATGAAACCACCACAGCCCGGGATCCCTCCGCACTGTTAGCGGTATTGAATCCGCCACATGTAGTGAGTCAGGTAGATGTGATTGATGAGGTTAACGATATCTATGGGACTGACAGGCGATCGGATGATGATACTGAAACTAATATGCAAGCTGCTTTGTTTGATAGTGAATTACTCTGGCATGAGCTGGATCAATTACGCAACGATATCAATAATTCTGATGAAGATAGCGCATTCAATGGCAAATTTTCCGACATCATCATCTCGCTTGGCGGCCTGTCAGTGACATCCGGTTTGATTGCCTGGCTTCTGCGTGGTGGCTCCCTGGCGGCCAGTTTTATTAGCACCATGCCGCTCTGGAAAGGCATGGATCCCTTACCAGTCTTGAATAAACGCAAGAAAGCGGATGATGAGGAAGAGGATGATGACATTACTAATATTTCGGCCGATAAACGGGTTGAGCGCCTGATGAAAGGTGATTCTGCTCACTGGTAAATTGAACATTACAGGTTTAAGAACGTGCTTGGAAATACACCTGCAATCAGAGTCAGCTTGGGACTGGTGCTCCTGACGATCAGTATTTTACTGATCGGGGATATGTTTGGTTTTATCCCGAAACAGGAACAAATTATCGCTGAAAAACGGGAAAAAATTGCCGAGTCTCTGGCGATTCAGGTTTCCGCGTCAGCCTATACGGGTGAACTCAGGGCACTTCAGGCAACCCTGGATGGCATTGTAAAAAGGGATGATGAGATTCTTTCTGCCGCATTGCGCCGCAGCAATGGCAGATTGCTGGTACAGGCGGGGGATCATCGTCAACTCTGGTTAAATGAGACTGAGCAAGTAACAACCACGCATATTAAAGTCGCTGTATTCAGGGACAAGAGCCCGTGGGGACAGTTTGAGCTGGTGTTCGCTCCACCGGTTTCCCTCACTGCAGATGATTTACTCGGATCACCCCTCATTAAACTGTTACTGTTTGCTGCTGTGTCCGGGTTTTTTGGATACCTGATTTTCATCAAGAAATCGTTACGTGAGCTGGATCCTTCCAAGGTTGTGCCCGAACATGTTAAGGCGACACTGGATGCGCTGGCTGAAGGTGTGATCATTCTGGATGAGAATGAGCGGGTTGTCCTGGCCAACTCCACGTTTACCAATCGGATAGAGATGCCTCCCGGAGCATTGATTGGCAGAAAGGTGTCATCACTCAATTGGAAGGCGCCACAATCGACAGAAACACCGCAGACTTATCCCTGGGCCCTCGCCGTTCAGCAAAAACAGGCGCAGACAGGTATTCCCATAACCTTCGAGACCCGTCAGGGAGAAACGCTGGCGTTTATGGTCAATAGCAGCCCTATCCTGGATGGCAAAAACAATGTGCGGGGTGCCATGGCCACTTTTGATGATGTCACCCAACTGGAGAAAAAGAATAATGAATTAAATGCGGCGTTACGCATGTTGCGTAATTCCCGTGACAAAATTCAGCAGCAAAACGAGGAGCTGGAAGTTCTGGCAACACGTGATCCCTTGACTAATTGTCTCAATCGACGCGCATTCTTTGCTACTCTGGAACAGGCCTTTCAAGAGGCCAAAGAGTGCGGAGAAGAATTGAGTGTCATCATGTGTGATATCGACCATTTTAAACTGGTGAATGATAATTATGGTCATGCCACGGGTGATGATGTAATCAGGGATGTGGCGCATCAGATCAGTACATCCTTACGTAGCTCTGATGCATTGGGCCGTTATGGAGGAGAAGAGTTTTGTGCTTTCTTGCCACGCATGGGGATCCTGCAGGCCACGGCACTGGCTGAGCGTATCAGGCAACAAATTGAGAGAAGCGGTGGCAGGGTCAAGGCAACATCAAGTTTTGGGGTGACGGCGCTTAAATTTGGCGCTGCCTCTCCGGCTGATTTAATCAATCAGGCGGATGAAGCCATGTATCTCTCCAAGCAAAGTGGTCGGAACCGGGTTACCAGCTTTGATAAAAAGGAAGAAATCCAGAAATCCCTCGTGACGCAAAAACAAAAACAGAGTCATCTCGAAAGGGAATCAAGACTTTTGGGATTGCCGGACTTGTCCGAAATCAATGCCAAACTCAAGATCGAACTGGAACTGGCACAAAATCACAACATGCTGGCAGCAATTTTATTAATCAGCCTGGATCGTTTTAAAGGCATACTACATACGATGGGGCAGGCTGTCGGAGAACAATTGCTGACCAGTATCGAACAAAGACTGCGTGAAGCATTGCGCCGCAATGATTTTATTCATCAGCTGAACAACGAGGTGGGTGTCGGCTCGGTCGAACGTATCGGGCAGGAAGAATTTATGGTTGTGCTTACTGAATTGCAAAGAGTTGATGAAGTCAAAACGATTGCCCGGCGATTGATGGACATCATTGCGAGACCTTTAACGCTGGTTGATAGTGAAGTGCTCGTCACTTGTAGCATGGGTGTCAGTGTTTACCCCGAACACAGTGATATTCCGGAAGATCTGGTGAACAAGGCGGCAATTGCGTTATTTGCTGCATCTCATCAGGGCCGGAACCATCTGCAGTTTTATACTGATGAACTCAAAACGGCAGCCACCGAAGCGGTCAGGATTGAAAGCAAATTATCCCATGCGATTGAACGCGAGGAATTTTATCTGGTATACCAGCCACGCATTGATTTACAGTCAGGCCGTATTACCTGCTTCGAATCCTTGTTGCGCTGGGAAAATCCCGAACTTGGGGCTGTCAGCCCGGCCATGTTCATTCCCCTGGCAGAGGATAGCGGGATCATCATTGAAATTGGTGAGTGGGTTTTGCGTGAATCCTGTCGTCAGGTAAGGCAATGGCATGAGCGGGGATATGATATTCGGATTTCCGTCAACCTGTCGCCCAAACAACTACTGGATGAAAAACTCATCAATAAAATCACACAGGTCCTGGCAGATACAAAAATTCAGCCTGATTGGATTGAGCTGGAAATCACCGAGACCGCGATTATGGAAAATCAGGATGTAACGATGCTCTCGCTAGAGAGACTGAAAGGTTTGGGAATCCATCTTTCAATTGACGACTTTGGTACGGGTTATTCTTCATTGAGTTATTTAAAACATTTCCCGGTGGATATATTAAAGATCGATCGAAATTTCATTTCAGATATTGTTGGCGACCATCACGATCAAATGCTGGTAAAAACAATTTCCGAAATTGCCCACCGCTTTAATCTCGTTGTGGTGGCGGAAGGGGTTGAAACCCAGGAGCAACTTGAACAGTTAAGAAAATATAACTGTGATGAAATACAGGGATATATTTTCAGTAAACCGCTCTTACCGGCCAGGGCGAATGAGCTACTGAATTTCAGCCCTGATGATTCTCTCCATAAGCTGAAAATTGACGTCGCATCTGTGCTGGATGATGACGGTGAAAATGAAACCGGACTCATTTTCAGTAGCTAGTCGGGTGAAATTTTAAGATTAATTCATTCCTTCGTAGCCCTTGAAGCATATTTTTAAAACTTCAAGGAAGTTAAACGCAAAATGTTATAGAATTGCTATTCTGTTAGCTGTTTAACAGGTTCTCTGCCAAATCCCCGGAAATCTGCCAATTTTTGGCAAATCAACTCAACATTTCAGTGCCGAAACTATAAAGGAGTGATACCAATGGTCAGTCTTGAGACCCCGGTTTGTGATTTTGGCGCGCCGGCGGTGGATTTTTCCTTGCCCGGCGTCGATGGCCAGATCTGGACCCTGGAAAAGTGCCGCGGCGAGAAGGGCTTGCTGCTGATGTTTATCTGTAATCACTGTCCCTATGTGAAAGCAGTGCGAGAGCGCATTGTGCGTGATACCCGTGAATTGCTGGATTATGGTATTAAAAGTGTGGCTATTATGGCCAACGATTCGACCCTCTTTGAAGAAGACTCCTTCGAAAACATGCAGCGCGTCGCCGAGGAATTCGATTTTCCCTTTCCTTATATAATGGATGAATCCCAGGAGGTCGCCAGAGCCTATGGTGCGGTGTGCACCCCGGATTTTTTTGGCTATAACGCCGACCTGGCCCTGCAGTATCGGGGTCGCCTGGATGCCAGCCGGAAGGAAACCGCGCCAGCCGATGCGCGGCGTGACCTGTTTGAGGCCATGGTGCAAGTGGCCACCACCGGCCAGGGCCCGAAGGAGCAGGTTCCTAGCATGGGCTGCTCCATCAAATGGAGAGAGGAATAAACCCCTATCTAAACCAGGTAAATAAGTAATATTTATAGGTCCATAGGCGGCCCTCCAGGCCCGGCTTGCTATTGCCCGTGACCGTAAAAAAATGGGAAAATGCGCGGCTCATTCACCGGGGGAAATTCAAGCGGGTAGGTAGTCGGGGTCACCTTCCTTAAGTCCAGGTGCGGAAATTATCCAATTCCAGCCTGGTTATCCCATGGTAGTTAACAGAATTCTGGCATGCCGTGAGAACGCTGGCCGCGGTTGCCTTATCCGGTTATGAAACTGATGACCGGGACGTAAAGTTTTTATTTTAGTCTTTTAATATCTTTGAATCTGAGGGGAACTCTATGTCATCTCGCAAAGAACTCGCCAATGCTATCCGCGCTCTGAGTATGGATGCGGTGCAGAAGGCCAACTCCGGTCACCCGGGTGCACCCATGGGTATGGCAGATATCGCTGAAGTCTTGTGGAACGATCATCTCAAACACAACCCGGGCACTCCTGACTGGGCCGACCGCGATCGTTTTGTACTGTCTAATGGTCACGGCTCCATGTTGATCTATTCCCTGCTACATCTGAGCGGTTATGAGTTAGGCATGGAAGACCTGAAGCAGTTCCGTCAGCTGCACTCCAAGACACCGGGTCATCCGGAATACGGTTATGCCCCGGGCGTGGAAACCACCACCGGGCCGTTGGGACAAGGCATCAGTAATGCAGTCGGTATGGCCCTGGCAGAACGGACCCTCGCCGGTCAGTTTAACCGCGATGGTCACCATATCGTCGATCACTACACTTATGTCTTCCTGGGTGATGGTTGCATGATGGAAGGTATTTCCCATGAATCCTGTGCCCTGGCCGGTACCTGGGGTCTGGGCAAGCTGATCGCCTTCTGGGATGACAACAATATTTCGATTGATGGCCACACCGATGACTGGTTTGGTGATGATACGCCAAAGCGTTTTGAAGCTTATGGTTGGCACGTGATTCGTGATGTTGATGGACATAATGCCGATGCCGTCAACAAGGCCATCCACGAAGCCAAGTCTGTGAATGACAAGCCGAGCCTGATTTGCTGCAAAACCACCATTGGTTACGGCGCGCCGAACCTGTGTGGCAGCCATGATTGTCATGGTGCCCCGCTGGGTGATGACGAAATTAAGGCCACGCGTGAAAATCTTGACTGGAAACATGAACCGTTTGTGATTCCGGAAGAGATTTATGCCGGTTGGGATGCCAGGGAAAAGGGTGCCCAGGTAGAAAATGACTGGAATGCCAAATTCGATGCCTACAAGGCCGCCTATCCGGAACTGGCGACAGAATTTGAACGCCGCATGAAAGGTGAGTTACCGGCCAACTGGGAGCAGGTGGCAGCGGACTTCATCAAGTCGGTCAATGAAAAAGCGGATAGCCCGGCAACCCGGAAGGCCTCACAGAATGCAATCATCGGTTATGCCAAGGCGCTACCGGAATTCCTCGGGGGTTCAGCTGACCTCACGCCGTCCAATCTGACTTCGTGGCCGGATTCCAAGCAAATTAACAGCACGGTCACCGACGGTAATTACATCTCTTACGGTGTGCGTGAATTCGGCATGTCCGCGATATTAAATGGTGTTGCCCTGCACGGTGGCTTTATTCCGTTCGGTGGTACCTTCCTGATGTTCTCAGAATATGCCCGTAATGCGCTGCGCATGGCGGCCCTGATGAAGATCCCGAGTATCTTCGTTTATACCCATGACTCCATCGGGTTGGGTGAAGACGGTCCGACCCATCAACCGGTTGAACAGATCCCGACATTGCGCATGATTCCGAACATGTCAGTATGGCGTCCCTGTGATGGTGTAGAAACTGCAGTGGCCTGGAAAGCCGCGATTGAAAAGAAAGACGGTCCGTCTTCATTGATCTTCAGTCGGCAGGGTTTACCGTTTCAGCAACGTTCCGACGAGCAAATAGCCGACATCAGCAAGGGCGGTTATGTCCTGAAGGATTGCGACGGGACGCCGGAAGCGATCATCATCGCGACAGGATCGGAAGTGGCACTGGCCATGGGCGCGGCAGAAAAACTCGACGGTAAAAAGATCCGTGTGGTCTCCATGCCATCAGTCGATGCCTTTGAAGCCCAGGATGCAGCCTATCGCGAAGCGGTGTTGCCTGCTGGCGTGACCGCGCGTGTTGCGGTGGAAGCTGCAGTAACCGACGGTTGGTACAAATATGTTGGACTGAACGGCAAGGTGGTCGGGATTAACCGTTTTGGTGAATCTGCACCGGCTGGCGAACTGTTCAAGGAATTCGGCTTCACCGTTGAAAACGTTGTGAAAGCCGTTGAAGAAGTTTTGTGATTGAGTTTTAAACCTGTAATTAGGGGAGAGTAAATAATGACGATTAAAGTCGGTATTAATGGTTTTGGCCGTATCGGTCGTATGGCCTTCCGTGCCATCGCTAAAGACTTCAAGGATATTGAAGTTGTGGGTATCAACGATCTGCTGGATGCGGATTACCTGGCCTACATGCTGAAGTACGATTCCGTACACGGTAACTTCGATGGTGACATCGCGGTCGAAGGCAACAACATGATCGTGAATGGCAAGAAGATCCGTCTGACCGCCGAGCGTGATCCGGCCAACCTGAAGTGGGACGAAGTCGGTGCCGACATCGTTATCGAATGTACCGGTTTCTTTTTGACTGAAGAAACCTGCCAGAAACACATCGAAGCGGGTGCCAAGAAGGTCGTACAGAGTGCGCCTTCCAAGGACGCCACGCCGATGTTCGTCTATGGTGTTAACCACGACACCTATGCTGGTCAGGCTATTGTTTCTGCTGCTTCCTGTACCACCAACTGTCTGGCACCGATTGCCAAAGTATTGCAAGACAACTGGGGTATCAAGCGTGGTCTGATGTCGACCGTACACGCTGCCACCGCCACCCAGAAAACCGTTGACGGTCCTTCGATGAAAGACTGGCGCGGTGGTCGTGGTATCCTGGAAAACATCATTCCTTCCTCTACCGGTGCCGCCAAGGCCGTGGGTAAGGTCCTGCCTGAACTGAACGGCAAGCTGACCGGTATGGCCTTCCGTGTACCGACTTCTGACGTCTCTGTGGTTGACCTGACCGTGGAACTGGAAAAACCGGCCAAGTACGACGAAATCTGTGCTGCAATGAAGAAGGCCTCAGAGTCTGGTGACATCAGCAAGACCCTGAGCTATACCGACGAGAAGGTGGTTTCTACCGACTTCCGCGGTTGTAGTTATTCCTCTATTTTTGATGCCGAGGCCGGTATCGCGTTGGATGACACCTTCGTCAAGCTGGTTTCCTGGTACGACAACGAGTACGGCTATACCTGCAACATGCTGCGCTTTGTAGAGCACGTAGCAGCCAACTAAAAGGGACGAGGGCCAAGGGCCGAGTTCCGAGTAGGTATGAATCGGAGGTGAGTATGACTCACCTCCGATACCTTTAAAACCTCGTTCCTCGTCACTCGAAACTCGTTCCTGGATTACAGAGGCTTTTGTTAAACCCGCTTTACCAAAAGTTTTTGAAAAATTATGGAGTAACAAACTATGTCCTTCATCAAATTGACTGATCTTGATCTGGCTGGCAAACGTGTTTTGATTCGTGCTGATCTGAACGTGCCTGTTAAAGATGGCAAGGTCACTTCTGATGCGCGTATCACCGCTTCCATGCCAACCATTGAACATTGCATGAATGCGGGCGCCTCAGTGATGGTCATGTCTCATCGTGGCCGCCCGGAAGAAGGCAAGGTTGACGAAGAAAACTCGATGCAGCCTATTGCTGATGATATGTCGGCCAAACTCGGCAAAGAAGTCCGACTGGTGAAGGATTATCTGGCTACCGCGCCGCAGGTTGCTGGCGGCGAAGTGGTATTGCTGGAAAACGTCCGATTCAATGCCGGTGAAAAGAAAGACAACGAAGAACTGGCGAAGCAATATGCCAGTCTGTGTGATGTATTTGTCATGGATGCATTCGGCACCGCTCACCGGGCCCAGGCTTCCACCCATGGGGTGGGCAAGTTTGCTCCGGTTGCCTGTGCCGGTCTGTTGCTGGCAGAGGAACTGGATGCGCTGAACAAGGCGCTGGCCGACCCGGCGCGGCCGATGGTTGCCATTGTGGGCGGGTCCAAGGTCTCAACCAAGCTGACTGTCCTCGAAGCCCTGTCTGAGAAAGTGGATCAGCTGGTTGTCGGTGGCGGGATTGCCAATACTTTCCTCAAGGCTGCCGGACATCCGGTAGGCAAATCCTTGTGTGAAGACGATCTGGTTGATACCGCGAAAAGCCTGATGGAGAAAATGACCGCCCGGGGTGCGACCATTCCGATTGCCACCGATGTGGTGGTTGGAAAACAGTTCGACGAGAACGAACCGGCGGTGTTGAAGACGGCGGATGAAGTTGTCGATGATGACATGATCTTCGACATCGGTCCTGACAGTGCAAAAGAACTGGCGGATATCATCATGCAGGCCGGTACCGTGGTCTGGAACGGACCGGTTGGTGTATTCGAATTCGATCAATTTGGCGAAGGGACCAAGACGGTCTCCATGGCGATTGCAGATACGAAGGCCTTCACCCTGGCGGGTGGTGGCGACACCATCGCGGCAATCCAGAAATATGATATCTATGACAAGGTATCCTATATCTCCACGGCCGGTGGTGCGTTTCTAGAATTCCTCGAAGGCAAGACCCTGCCAGCAGTTGCCATGCTGGAAGAACGCGCCAAGAGCTAATCATTAGCTTGTCAGGGGATGCCCAATGGGTCGGACCCGCAAGTTACCCAATCTGAACAGGATTTATGCGTAGAACTAAAATTATCGCCACATTAGGGCCGGCGACCGATGATCCGAAGATGATGGATCGGATTATTGAAGCCGGGGTTGATGTGGTTCGAATCAATTTCTCCCATGGTACCCATGAAGAGCACAAGGACCGGGCAGAAAAGGTTCGCAATCGTGCCCGCGCCCATGGCCGACAGGTCGGGGTATTGTGTGATTTGCAGGGTCCCAAGATTCGCATCGAACGTTTCAAGGAGGGCAAGGTCAACCTGACCGAAGGTGACACCTTTATTCTTGATACCGACCTGGATCCCGCTGCCGGGACCCGGGAACGCGTAGGGATGGCCTACAAGGCTTTGCCGCAGGATGTCACCCGCGGCGATACCCTGTTACTGGATGATGGTCGCATTGTATTGTGGGTTGATAATGTCGAAGGTGGTCAGGTTCACTGCCGCGTGGTGGTCGGAGGTGATTTGTCAGACCGCAAGGGCCTCAATCGCCAGGGTGGGGGCTTGTCTGCACCGGCCCTGACCGACAAGGACAAGAAGGATATCAAGGCCGCGGCCGAAATCCAGGCGGATTATCTGGCCGTGTCGTTCCCCCGCAGCGCCGAAGACATCGAAGAAGCCCGCCGTCTGGTCCAGGAAGCCGGGGGCTATGCCGATATTGTCGCCAAGATAGAGCGGGCTGATGCGCTGGACAATATTGAAGAGCTGATTGAAGCGTCCGATGCCATCATGATTGCCCGGGGCGATCTGGGGGTGGAAATCGGTGATGCGGCCTTGCCTCCAGTGCAGAAACGGCTCATCACCCAGGCACGCTGCATGAACCGGGTGGTGATTACGGCGACCCAGATGATGGAATCCATGATTCACAGCCATATCCCTACCCGCGCTGAGGTTTTTGACGTGGCCAATGCGGTGCTCGATGGCACCGATGCCGTGATGCTGTCGGCCGAGACGGCCACGGGTAAATATCCTGACAAGGCGATCGCGGCGATGGACCGGATCTGCCTCGAGGCGGAAAAACAGCAGGTGGCGATGCGCTCCGATCACCGGATCAACACCGAATTCAAGCGGATCGACGAAGCCATCGCCATGGCAACCATGTATACCGCGAATCACTTGCACGTAAAGGCCATTGCGGCCCTTACCGAGTCAGGCTCAACCACGCTCTGGATGTCGCGTATCAGCTCCGGGATACCTATCTATGCCTTGACGAGCCATGTTGAGACGCGTAGAAAGGTCACTCTGTATCGGGGCGTGTATCCCGTCAGTTTTGAGCAGCTGACCAAGGACCACGCCGAGATTAACAAGGAAGCCGTTGATGAACTGTTACGCCGCGGCACAGTCCGGGACGGTGACCTGGTGATAATTACCAAGGGCGATCTGATGGGCGTCATGGGCGGTACCAACGCCATGAAGATTGTCCGTGTCGGCGAGTTGGATCATATTATCCATCAGAGCAAGACGGTGGATTAATTAAACGGCAACATTTTTGTGTAACATTCTGAAAAACTGGTAGTTTTTAATATCAACGATTGAAGGAGGTCCATAATGGCCCTGATTTCTCTGCGCCAATTGCTGGATCATGCTGCGGAAAATAGTTATGGCATGCCGGCATTTAACGTTAACAACATGGAACAGGTGCATGCCATCATGCAGGCTGCGGACGAAACTGACAGCCCGGTCATCATGCAGGGTTCAGCCGGTGCGCGTTCCTACGCAGGTGAGCCCTTCCTGCGTCACCTGATTACCGCTGCCCTGGAAATGTATCCGCACATTCCAGTGGTGATGCATCAGGACCATGGTTCCGCCCCGGGTGTCTGCCTGCGTTCCATTCAGTCCGGTTTCAGCTCGGTGATGATGGACGGTTCCCTGATGGAAGACATGAAAACCCCGGCTTCCTATGAATATAACGTCGATGTCACCCGTAAGGTGGTCGAAATGGCCCATGCCGGTGGGGTATCGGTGGAAGGTGAACTGGGCTGCCTGGGGTCACTGGAAACCGGGGAAATGGGTGAAGAAGACGGCCACGGTGCGGAAGGCAAGCTGGACATGGATCAACTGCTGACCGATCCGGAGCAGGCGGCTGATTTCGTCGCCAAGACAGGTGTCGATGCCCTGGCGATCGCGATCGGTACCTCACACGGTGCTTACAAGTTCACCAAGGAACCGACCGGTGACATTCTGCGTATTGACCGCATCAAGGAAATCCACGAACGGATTCCGAACACTCACCTGGTTATGCATGGCTCTTCCTCCGTCCCGCAGGACTGGCTGGAAATCATCAACAGCTACGGTGGTGACATGGGCCAGACTTACGGTGTACCGGTGCACGAAATCCAGGAAGGCATCAAGCATGGTGTGCGCAAGGTCAACATCGACACGGACCTGCGTATGGCATCTACCGGTGCCATCCGTAAACACCTGGCAGAAAACACCAGTAATTTCGACCCGCGTAAATTCCTCAAAGCCTCAACCCAGGCCATGAAGGAAATCTGTAAGGCGCGTTACGAAGCGTTTGGTTGTGCCGGCAATGCCAGCAAGATCAAGCCGATCAGCCTGGAAAAGATGGTTGAGCGCTATGCTTCCGGCGAACTGGCTCAGCAGGTCAAAACCAAGGCAGCCTGATTTTCAGGCGTCAGGGTAATGCTGGAAAAGGGCAGGGAAACCTGCCCTTTTTTATTTGGAGGAACAGAATGACCGAGGAAGTCCTGGAGCAGGCAGTCAAGCTCATCGAGGTCTCGCCCCGTTCGGGCCAGGCTTTGCTGTTGTTCGCATTGGCAAAAACGCTTGACGTCCCCAAAACCGGGCATATGTATATGCTGAAAAAACTGCAGGAAATGGATGCCGAGACACGCCAACTGGCCTACGGTTTGATGGAATTGATGGCGCACCGGGGCAACCAGGGGGATACCTGGAACCAGGCCATTGCCCGGATGGAAGCGGCGATTCAGACAGGCTGAAGTCATCGCTGTCTTGATTGATTTAATGAATTGTCCGATCAGTATTGATAGGTATATCGCAAGCCAACTCCCCAGTCGGGGCTACTGTCACTAAATCCCAGGCGAAAATAACTGTAAAATCTACGTTTCGGGGCGGGAACGCTGGAGTAGAAGAAATCCAGTTCGGTAAAGTCCTCCCGATCATCGGCCAGGGCTTCGGAAAGATACAACGATAACCCGACTTCCTGGTTATTCTGTAACGGTACAGCGTCACCGATACGGGCGTAAAACACATTATTCAAATCGATGTCGGGTGGGTCCCCGGTCAGTTGGTAGCCGAGTGCGCCAAACAGGTAAGTCTTGCCCAGCGGGGTGGAGAAGCCGGCTTCCACTGCGTAATCGTTTTCACCCGTACCAAGCAATTTGTCCCGATCCGCGGTACCGAGTTTAATCACTCCACTGACACTGTACTCGGTGCGACCACGGGCGGGAAGAAAGTATGTAGCAACGAACGTTACATCTCCCAGACCATATTCATCGCTGTCCTCCGTGACCGTGGTGGTGGTTGGCGGCATGGGTGGACCCCCTCCCATTATGGGGGCGCCAATGATAATGTTTTCAGTGGTGGCGTCGGTGGCGGCAAAAGGTACCCACAATTCCAGCAAGTAATTGTTTTTGCGATAGGAAAAATTCAGCGGGATTTGGAAATAGTAATGGCTTTGGTCGGTACCATAGTCACCGCGCTCATACTCAATGCCTATTCCGATGTTCGTCTCTTCAAGCGTACGTAGATATTCAGTGGCGCGCTCCAGTGCCAAAGCCGGAGCGGGAGGCATAAAAGTGGTGATGAGAAATAACAGCGAGTATGTACAAACCTGTTTCATTGAGCTGGTTCTGGCTAAGTGCAATGGGTATTTTTACACCGATCATTCTCGTCAATCATTGATCTCGATCATAGTATGAAGGGTTGAAAAGCGGGACCAAACGAAGTACCACGGAAGGTAACTGAGAAGAAAGGATGAGATTTCGGGAGGAGTCAGTTTATTCTTTGGGCAGTTGACTGATACTGCCATTTCCGTTTTGTTCCAGGTCTGTAAGCTTTTCGCCAAGCAGCAGAGTCATGGCTTCAATGACTCTGGGTTGGATGATGGTGGCATGAGCATGATAGAGATTAAGCGTACATTTAAGTGGTTCATGTAAACTACGATCCCTGGTTTCAAAATCAAGCCAGGCCATAACGGGGACGTCATTCAGACTGCGATCGACGATTATCCAGGTTTCTTCATCAATTAGAAAGTCAAGGGTACGTAATTTCGGAAGTTCAAGGCGAATCGGACTACCGAGACGTTTGAGGGCAATTCTGACTAAATTAAAATGTTCGGCACTGACACTGGTTTCGAGTCGTTCATAAACCGGGATGTCAATCAGGTAACTTTTCATTTATATTGAATGTGTCAGTGTTACTGGCGATATGGTCGATTAGCCTTATCAGTACACATGATCAGATTCCTTACCATGGGCATCGAGGATGGTTTTGGTCATGATGCGGTCAGTCATTGCCATGGCCAGAGCAGAAAACAGAAATGTAATATGAATCGCGACCTGCCACATGATCGTATCATTTGATACCTGATCAGCGTTGATGAAAGTCTTTAACAGGTGGATCGATGAAATCCCGATGAGCGCCATGGAAAGTTTAATTTTCATGGTTGCCGCATTGACGTGGGATAACCATTGCGGCTGATCCGGGTGCTCCCGGATATTCAGGCGTGAAACAAATGTTTCGTAACCACCGATGATTACCATAATCAATAGATTGGCGATCATCACTACATCGATGAGGCCCAGTACAATCAGCATTATTTCAATCTCACCGATTTTGGTGGCCTCGTGTACCAGGTGCCAGAGTTCCACCATGAAATGGTAGACATATACGCCCTGGGCAACGATCAAGCCAATGTAGAGCGGTGCCTGTAGCCATCGACTCCAGAAGATAAGCTGTGCCAGTATTCCGAGGGAATAATTACGTTGAGCTGGATTAGTTGTTTCGTTCACTGCTTGTCAACCTGTTTTACGCAAATGTTTGTTAAATTTAAATAAGATAAATCTTGCTTGGCCAGTTAGTAAAGCGATAAGTGCCTTAATCGGGAGTGGTTCGTTTTGCCAGTTGTTGCTTGATGTCACTGGCAAGCTGCAAAGCATCGTTAAGTTCTGGTGCCAGTACGTTATAGTGACCCATTTTACGCCCAGGTCGGGCTTCACGCTTGCCATACAAATGTAGTTTGGCATTGGATTGCGATAACAAGGTATCCCAGGCAGGGGGATTACCTTCACACCAGAGATCACCCAATAAATTCACCATTATCACCGGTGACATCAGGCGGGTGTCGCCCAACGTCAAGCCACAAACGGCACGGACCTGTTGTTCAAACTGGGAAGTGACGGTCGCATCCAGGGTGTAATGACCACTGTTGTGTGGCCGAGGGGCTATTTCGTTAACCAGTAATCGTCCCTTGGAAACAAAAAATTCCACCGCCATCACACCAATGTAATCCAGTGCCGCAGCAATTTTTGTTGCCATCGTGATCACCTGATTCGCAAGGCTTTGATCAATGCGTGCCGGGACCATGCTGATATCGAGAATGCCGTTCTGATGGACATTCTCGGCCACTGGATAGGTAACGGTCTGGCCGTCAGTACTGCGGGCCAGAACAACCGAGACTTCCAGATCCAGTGGTACCCGTTGCTCGAGCACACTCTCATTGCCTTTTAATGCCTGCCAGGCACTTTGTAGATCACTGTCTGAATCGACTGCATACTGGCCTTTGCCGTCATAGCCAAAGCGCGACACTTTGAGAATGGCAGGTGAATTGACGCTACGAAATCCAGCTTCCAGTTCGGATTCATTCCGGATAACAGCAAACGGGGCAGTCGGAAAGCCATTGTCACGTAAAAAGGTTTTCTCGTGAATGCGATCCTGGGTAATGGTAACGGCATTTGCGCCGGGACGAACCGGACAACTGTTTGCCAGGGCTTCCAGGGTGGATGCCGGAACATTTTCAAATTCAGTGGTGATCACATCGCAGGTTTTCGCCATGTAATCGAGGGCGGTCTGGTCGCTGTAATCGGCACAGACATGATCGGTGGCAAGCTTGCCGGCCGGACTATCCGTGTCTGGGTCGAGGACGATAACCTCGTAACCCATGCTGCGAGCAGCTATGGTGAACATGCGACCTAACTGGCCACCACCGAGCATGCCGATTGTGCTGCCGGGTAAGGTCTTCATACCTTGGGAAGTTTCATGGCCCGTACTTTGGTACGCAGTTTTTTGCGGAATGTGGTGAGCTTTTTCGCGTATTTCTCATCCTGGTTGGCCAGCATTGCCACAGCAAACAGGCCGGCATTGGCAGCGCCGGCTTCGCCGATGGCAAAGGTGGCAACCGGAATTCCCTTGGGCATTTGTGCAATGGATAACAAAGAGTCCAGGCCCTTGAGGGCGCGGGAGGTAACCGGTACACCAAGCACCGGAACAATCGTTTTGGATGCCAGCATCCCGGGCAAATGGGCGGCGCCACCGGCACCGGCGATAATAACCTGGATGCCACGCTCGGCGGCGGTTTCCGCGTATTCAAACAGGGCATCCGGGGTACGATGTGCGGATACTACCTTGGTTTCATGGTTAACGCCGAACTCTTTCAGCACTTCACAGGCCTGGCTCATGACCTTCCAGTCACTATTACTCCCCATGACGACGCCGACGATTGGCTTTTTCATTTCCACTCCTGATTATCTTGTGGCGAATGATGTTTCCTATTCGAAACCATCAGCCTGAGAAAACGTGAATTATACACAGAAAGTGCCCGGAAATGCGGTTAGGCATGTTGAATCGTTATTTGGTCAAGCTGGCAAACAGGACAGGTAATTGCTCCGGCAGCCTGTCGACATGATCGACAATGGTGTAATTATTGGCGCCAAAGATGCGTTTTACATAGTTGTCCGCATCAGGGTCCAGTGTCAGGCAATAGGTTAAAATTCCTTTGCTATAGAGTTCCTCTACGGCTTTCTTGGTATCATGCCTTAGATGTTGTGGATCGCGCTCATCAATGTCAGCCGGTTCGCCATCAGTGACAATCAACAACAATTTGCGGTGTTCTGGTTGCTTGAGCAAATGTCGACCTGCATGACGCATGGCGGCACCCATGCGAGTTGACAGACCACCTTGCATGCCTGCCAGCCGTGATTTGGCATCGTCATCAAAATGCTGGTTAAAGTCCTTGAAGCGATAATACTGCACGTCGTGGCGCCCATCAGAAGCAAAGCCGTGAATGGCAAAAGGATCGCCGATGCCGTTAATAGCGGTTGAGACCAGTGTGGCGGCCTCGCGGGTCAGCTCCAGTACTGTCTTATCTGAGCCGCCGATCTTTTCATTAGTAGATTCAGACAGGTCCAGTAATACAACAACTGAAAGGTCGCGATTCTTGAGTACATTACGCATTGTGATGCGCGGGTTGGGTTGTTCGCCCATGCGTATTGCGACCATGGCATCAATTGCGGCATTGATGTCAATCTCATCGCCATCTTCCATATTACGTACACGCTGTACACCTTCAGGTGTTAACAGATCGATGATTTGTTTAATGCGGTGCGCAATAGGCTTATGTTCAGTTAAAATCTTCTCGACGTCTTCCGAATTACCTTTAGGCTGCCGACGTTCGTAAAGCGTCACCCAGTCTGGTCGATGTAACTGAATCTGGTAGTCCCATTCCTGATAATGAAAAGGTTCAGAGATGGGTTCTTTACCCCACATCTCATTAAAGCTCCTGGTATTTTCAAGATCATCTTCATAGGGGAACATTTCAGTTTCACATGTCCATATTTCCTGTGCATCATCCCCGGCCAGTTCACAGTCGACCTCGTTGGCCATTTCGATGACGCTCATTGTCTTGCGTACCTGGCGCTGACTTGCCGCGATATATTCATCAAAGGTATCGAAAGTAAACTCCTCGAATTCCCAGATAAAACGGTTGTCATCACGATAAGGAATACGGATACGTTCAAGAATCCTGAGACTGGGCACTTCTTTACGTGCAGAAAACAGGTTAAACAGTTCCATGCCCATGTGCCATGTGAAAGTATTATTATCCTGCTCAGCTTCAATTTTGTCATGAAACTGCTCGCAGAAGGTGCTGATTTCGTGATCATCGGTTTTAACCGACGGGTCAAGCAGCATCAATGCAACACGTTCCAGTACAATCATGGTTGGATGCTCGACATCGCCCTCGTGTTCCATATCTAGAAGAGAACGCCACAAATTTCTCAGTCCGGGAAAATCTCTTATTGCCTTGTATTCAATACGGGCATCTTCCAAAAAGCCGATGAAAAACATTTGTGCCGGGCTGAGTTGCTCCGCAGATATAGCGGACTCGGTATAACAAATATGCGCCGCCATATGTGCTGCTGTGGCACGATACAGTTCCAAACCGGATACCTCACCAATCGCATCGACCGCATCAGGCATATGCAGGATGTGCGTATCGATATAGGGACGAAAATCGGTGTAGTCGGCACCAGTCGGCCGCAGAAAAAAGTCACGTCCCCATAAGGCGCGTAAATAGAAATTCAGTTTGCGTTGAACATCAATAAATAGTGTACCGCGACGCTCCTTTTGTAACATGGCCTGACTATCCTGCGATTCAAGGTTGAAATAAGATGTCAGGTTATTGAAGTCGCGACGATAGGCCTCTGCACCAAAGTTGGCCCAGCGCCGTAAACCACTCAAAGTGAGCTTGGATAACAACTCATCAATATGATTCAGCATCGGGCGGACGCCTCTTGCTGCCGTTGATGATAACTGATGAATAAGAGTCAGATAGCCACGTAACAGCTCGGCATCACCCAGACGTCGGGCAGCAGTGGGTAGACTGTTGAATAATAAAGCAATGACTTCACCGGAAGTCATCGATGACAATTTCATCGCTGCAGTGAGGCAATCATTAATGATATCTTCACCGCATTCTTTGGCAACCAAAGGCATTTCCTGCAGATAGGAAATCACTACATCAGGTCCACGACCAAGATTACACAGGGCTTTGGCACCGTCCAGATATTCCTGCAGGCCGGCAGGGGACATAACACGTGAGGCTTCCTGAAAAGTAGATTTCAGTACGTCATGTACTTCCGGTGCAACGTCTTGTAACTGTTCTTCGTAGTCTTCGAGTTTGATCGACATCTTTTTACCTAAACCTCGAATCTAAGGTTACTATCGCAGGTATTTACAAATTTGGTAAAAATTAGTTAAAGAATGTCTGTACTGCTGCATTCAGCGTATCACGCATGTCAGGATCATCAGTCAACGGTGTTACCATGGTCATGCTGCAGGCAGCAATGGGCTCAACCCCTTTACTGATAAGTTGGCCAGCATAAACCATGAGACGAGTCGAGATGCCTTCATCCAAGCCATGTCCTTTTAGGTTGCGGGCGCGATGTGCAATTTGTACCAGTTTGTGGGCGATATCCTTATCAACACCTGATTCTCTGGCGACAATTTCTGTTTCGATTTCTTCACCAGGGTAGTCAAAGTCCATACCACCAAAACGTTGTTTAGTGGACTGCTTCAGATCCTTCATCAGACTTTGGTAACCAGGGTTATAGGAAATTACAAGCTGGAAATCAGGATGGGCTTCGATCAGCTCACCTTTTTTATCCAGTGGTAAAGTACGCCGATGGTCTGTTAAGGGGTGAATTACAACCGTGGTATCCTGACGCGCTTCAACTACCTCATCCAGATAACATATTGCACCAATACGTGCGGCAGTCGTTAGCGGACCATCCTGCCACTTGGTTCCTTCCTTATCCAGCAAGAAACGACCTACCAGGTCAGAGGCGGTCATATCTTCGTTACATGCAACAGTAATAAGTGGCTTTGCAAGTTTATAGGCCATGTATTCAACGAAACGAGATTTGCCGCAACCTGTTGGTCCTTTGAGCATCACAGGCATGCGGGCATTGTAAGCAGCTTCATAAAGCGCAACTTCATCTGCAACCGGCTCATAGTAAGGTTCGGTTTTTATTATGTACTGTTTCGGATCAACGGTTATTTCATTCTTTGACATAACACACCTTCATCTAAATTTTTGAGGTTATTCGTTAGCTAATCTTCGTCATCGGTCTCGATTTCGCCTGACCAACCTGCCGCACGTGCATTTTCCAGGGCTTTGGCATGTATCATTTCATGGCGCGCACGTAAATCTTCAGGTAAGTGGCTCACTAGACAGCCATATTTGTCCCATTCGGTATTTACCTTCTGCAACAAGGAATCAATTCCCGCCAGGTTCCAGCCTTCACAGGTTTCGGTCTCCGGAATGATCCCAAATACCCACGCATCACGAATGATCTTGCCGATGGTAGTCATACCACCATTAATATCATTGTTGATGCCTACGTACTTATCGGGCTTCGCCATACACTAGCACTCTGTAACTTTGAAATAAAAAGCCCCTGTCCGTATGGTGGCGGGCAGGGGCCTGTTATGTCATGCTTCCCTGCCGGCTTAGACAGTCTTGCCGCGGTAGATAACCATTGCAGCACCTGCGGATTGAGCAAAGTTATCAAAGCCTAACAGACGAATGTGGTTGTCTGGATGGGCTTTGTGGCAGTTCTCTACTTCAGCCAGAATGGCATCAACGTCAGTTTCACCAAACATTGGTAGTTTCCACATGTACCAGTAATGTCCACGGGCGTTTTCCGGTTCAGTGTGTTCAATACCCGGGTTCCAGCCTTTGCTGACGATGTATTCGATCTGCTTGCGGATTTGATCTGCATTCATCGAAGGCAGGTATGAGAAGGTTTCAAACTTGCGACTCGAAGTGTCGCTCAAGCTTGATTTGTAATCTTGCATTTCGCTCATTTCAGTTCTCCAAAATTTATTTCAAGACTCAAATTCAGGCGCTCATTAGCAACGCTCTGGAATCAAGTTGCGAGTGTCGAGTTACGAGTGGCAAGGATATTGTCCTCGCAACTCATACCTCGTAACTCGGCCCTGTTATTTATGAGAAACGTCCAGCTTGTCGACAGTGTCGAATTCAAACTTGATTTCTTTCCAGGTTTCCATCGCCATCTTGAGTTCCGGGCTGTTTTTCGCAGCAGTAGTAAGGATATCCTTACCTTCCTTCTCAAGTTCACGGCCTTCGTTACGTGCTTCAACACAGGCTTCAACCGCAACACGGTTGGCAGCTGCACCGGCAGCATTACCCCATGGGTGACCCAGCGTACCACCACCAAACTGCAGTACAGAGTCGTCACCGAAGATGCTAACCAGCGCAGGCATGTGCCATACGTGAATACCACCGGAAGCAACAGGCAGAACACCTGGCATTGCGCCCCAATCCTGATCGAAGAAGATGCCGCGTGAACGATCTTCTTTGATATAGCTGTCACGCATGATATCGATCCAGCCCAGCGTGGCGTCACGATCGCCTTCCAGCTTGCCGACAACCGTGCCTGAGTGCAGGTGGTCACCACCAGACAGGCGCAGGATCTTGGTTAATACACGGAAGTGGATACCGTGGTGCGGGTTACGGTCGAGTACCGCGTGCATGGCACGGTGGATGTGTAACAGCATACCGTTGTCCTGACACCATTGAGCGAGTTGAGTGTTAGCCGCCCAACCACCAGTGATGTAGTCGTGCATGATGATCGGTGCGCCGATTTCTTTCGCATATTCAGCACGCTTCATCATTTCATCAGAAGTCGGGGCAGTCACGTTCAGGTAGTGACCTTTACGCTCACCTGTTTCGGCTTCGGCTTTCTCGATAGCTTCCATGACGAAGTCGAAACGATGACGCCAGCGCATGAATGGCTGAGAGTTTACGTTCTCATCGTCCTTGGTGAAGTCCAGACCGCCGCGCAGTCCTTCGTAGCACGCACGACCATAGTTCTTGGCAGACAGTCCCAGTTTCGGTTTGATGGTACAACCCAGCAGAGGACGACCGTATTTGTTCAGCAGATCACGCTCTACCTGGATACCCTGGGGTGGTCCATTACAGGTCATGACATAGGCAACCGGGAAGCGGATATCTTCCAGACGCAAGGCACGCAGTGCCTTGAAGCCGAATACGTTACCAACCAGTGAGGTCATAACGTTTACAACCGATCCTTCTTCAAACAGGTCGATCGGGTAAGCAACGAAGGCATAGAAACAGGTGTCATCACCCGGTACGTCTTCGATTGCGTAAGCACGGCCCTTGTAGTAATCCAGGTCAGTCAGCAGGTCGGTCCAAACGGTGGTCCAGGTACCTGTGGAAGATTCAGCGGCAACCGCGGCTGCAACTTCTTCACGAGGTACGCCCGGCTGAGGTGTTACTTTGAAGCATGCCAGGATATCAGTATCTTTCGGAGTGTATTCCGGCATCCAGTACGTTTCGCGGTATTCTTTTACACCCGCATCATATTTTTTAGCCATGTGTGGCCTCCATTGCTTTATATAGATAAAGAATTCGGTTCAACACCCAGGGCCGCCCCCAATTTTGATTGCCAGAAGCCAATCTGTTATGAACCGGCTTGATTACCCTGCGGTGTGGAGGGAGAAGTATAGAGATCATGTCCATAATGTAAATTCAATAATAATGATTGAAAACATAAGTAAAACCTTATAGATTATTGAATATGAATCTGACCTTACGCCAGTTAAAAGTCTTTGAAGCGGTGGCCCGGAACCTGAGTTTTACCCAGGCGGCCCAGGAGCTGCATTTGACCCAACCGGCTGTTTCCATGCAAATCAAGCAGTTAGAGGACAATGCCGGTTTGCCTTTATTTGAGCAGTTGGGGCGACAGACCTATCTGACCGAGGCCGGGCGGGAAATGTATCACTACTGCAAAACCGTGTCCCAGCAACTGGAAGAGGCCAGTGACGTCATGCAGCAGCTGAAGGGCGTGCAGCGCGGTCGCCTGGACATCTCGGTCGCCAGCACGGCCAACTATTTCGGCACCCGCCTGCTGGCGGCATTTGCCAAGCGTTATCCCGATACCAGTTTCAGCCTGGATGTGACTAACCGGGAAACCCTGTTGCGTCAGCTGGAGCAGAATGAGAAAGATCTGGTGATCATGGGGAAACCCCCGGGTGGGCGGGATTTGATTGCCGAAGCCTTCATGGAAAATCCCCTGGTGGTGATCGCCCCGCCGGAACATGAACTGGCAGAGGTGAAGCGAATACCGCTCAAGCGGCTTGCCGAGGAAACTTTTGTGGTGCGGGAACCCGGCTCCGGAACCTTCATTGCAATGGAGCGGTTTTTCAAGGAGCACGGGGTCGAATTCAGTGCCGGGATGGAAATGACCAGCAATCAGGCGATCAAGCACGCGGTGGAGGCCGGTCTGGGGCTGGGGATTGTCTCGATTCACACCCTGGAACTGGAGCTGGAGGCAGGTCGACTGATTACTCTGGATGTGGAGGGCTTCCCCATCCTGCGTCACTGGTATGTGGTCCACCGCAAGGGCAAGCGGCTTTCGCCGGTGGCGGAAGCTTTCAAGGAGTTCGTACTGAGTGAAGCACCATCCTTGATTTCGACCTCCGGCTATGGATAATTCCCACAAATTCATAAAGCTTGAAAATCCTGGTCTGAAACCAGGTAGCCAGTCATTGGGAGGAAGAATGAAAACATACGTTTACGCCTGCATTTTCGCATTCGGACTGAGCTCAGTCGCAATTGCGGACGAACTGGAAACCCGCAGCAAGCAAAGCCGCATCGTGGTAAGTGATTTCATGCTCCTGCTGAAAACTGAGTTGAAAGCGGCCATGAAGGACGGTGGCCCGACCAATGCGATCCAGGTCTGCAAGAACAAGGCCCCGCAGATCGCGGCGGATGTCTCCGCAAAGAACGGCTGGCGCGTTGCCCGGACCTCCTTGAAACTGCGCAATCCGCACAATGAGCCGGATGCCTGGGAATTACAGGTCCTGCAGGAGTTTGAAAAACGCAAAGCGGCTGGTGAAGAAATCAAAACTCTGGAATATGCGGAAATCGTTACGACTGATGGCAAGCAACAATTTCGTTATATGAAAGCCATTCCCACCGGTGAAGTCTGCCTGAAATGTCACGGGAGTAATATCGACCCGGATGTGGCGGCTACACTCGATAATCTTTATCCAAAAGACCAGGCACGAGGATTCAAGCAGGGCGATATTCGAGGCGCCTTTACGGTGACTCAACCGATGTGATCACAGTACCTGCCAAACGATGGTTAGCAATGTGAAAAACCGGGATTTGACTCCCGGTTTTTTTATTGATGCCGGGAACCAGCTGGCCGATAATGGTGTCCTTAATTCCAGGAATTACAGCTGGCGAGTGGCGGAAGTAGAACCGAGTTATGTTACGAGCAAGGCAAAATGATCGATTGCGCAAAGGGCTCGTCGGCTTCCTGTTATTTGTCATGATCATTCCTGCCGCAGGCCTTTATGCCATGCCAGACAAAAAAGTGGCCAGCGAGGAAATCTCACCCTGTCATCAATTGCAAGGGGATGATCAAATTCCAACCCAAAAACGTGCCGGTCACAATTGTTGTGATATGCTGCATCAGTGTTCTGGTGATTGCGACCATGATTGCACGGATTGTTATTCAACCACTCACTCACCTTGCCTGATGACATTTTCAGGCGAACTTCTCCCGAGCGAAAAATTGTTCATATCTCCTGTCACTTTATATCACAAGGGATTGAGCCCTACACGATTGTTACGACCTCCCTGTTATCTCAGCTGACATTTATTCCAGACAATTTTAATGCCTGTTTGGTGGCCCATGCCATGATGCAGAATGAGGGTACTATAAATAGGTATATGAGGTACATGCGTAGAGGAGTGCACGATGTGGTGTCCTGATTACTTGAAGCTGCGGGCATTAATAACAATATTAATATTCGCGACAACAGGCTGGGTATTTGCTGATAATGGTATTCTCCTTTCACTTCAACAGGCAGAAGCCCTGGCAGTCGAGCGGGATGCAAAACTGTCAGAAATTAGGCTCATATCTGAATCGTTACAGGAACGGACTATTGCTGAGGATACACTGCCTGATCCCAAGCTGAAGCTCGGGTTGTTAAATTTTCCAACCGATACGTTTGATCGTGACCAGGAAGCCATGACCCAGATTCAGGTAGGGGTGGTGCAGATGTTTCCTCGTGGTAAAACCCTCGAATTGAAATCGGGGCGTGTGGCAGATGATGCCAGGGGAGAGCTCGCCCGGGCTGAAGCACAACGTCGTAATGTTCTCCAGCAGGTCAGAATAAACTGGCTGGATGTGTATTACTGGCAAAATGCAGTGGAAGTGGTGAAGAAAAATCGCGAGCTCTTTACCCAGTTGGTAAATATAACCCAGTCACTATATGCCGTTGGCCGGCGCAAGCAGGAAGATGTGTTACAGGCCGAATTGGAGCTCGGGTTGCTGGATGATCGCCAGACCCAGGTGGTAACAATGATCGAGACGAGTCGTGCGACTCTCGCCAAACTTATAGGACCGGCTGCTGCGGATCGTCCCTTGTTTAAAGACTTTCCTGTTCTGCCCGAGGTCATAAGTCAGGATGAAAGAGATGAACGTCTTAATCAGCACCCCCTGTTACAGCTCGAACAGGCCCGGATCAATGCCAGTCAGAAAAATGTTGAAATTGCACGCCAGGCCTACAAGCCGGAGTGGGCGCTTGATGTAACTTACGGGTTTCGAGATGGTTATAACTCCGATGGAACGGAACGATCGAATATGCTTACAGCCATGGTGTTGATGGACATGCCGATATTCACCGGCAACCGGCAGGATAAGAACCTTTCCGCGAGCAGGTTTGAACACCAGGCGGCCTTGCATGCGCGTGATGACCAGTTACGGGAACTGAATAAATTATGGCAAGCCAACTATGCGGAATGGACACGTCTGGGTGATCGTTTGCGGCTGTATGAATCTTCATTAATCAAGAAAGCGCGAATCAATGCCAATGCTGCCCTGCAGGCATATCAGAATGATCGCGGTGATTTTTCCAGTGTTATGCGTGCCAGCATTATGGAGTTCGAAACCCAGTTAAAAGCTTTAAGGGTACGGGTTGACCATGCCAAATCACAGGCAAAATTGCTCTATCTGCAAGGAGATGAACTATGAGGTTATCTAATTTGTCTATACTGGTTCCCGTTTTTATCTTCTTGTCATTCATGGCCTGTAGTGAAAAGCAGGACAATTCAAATGCAGCAGAATCAGTACAAAAGGAAACAGCGGTAGAGCACGCGCAAAAGCACCTGGATCCCAAATATACCTGTCCCATGCACCCCCAGATTGTCAAGGATGAGCCGGGGAGTTGTCCGATTTGCGGGATGGGCCTGGTGCCAATGACACCGGAACAAACCGCTGCCCTGGTCGGCGCAGATGTGGAAGTGAAAATTTCTCCAACTGTGGAACACAACCTCGGCGTCAGGACCGCCAGGGTGGTGAAAGATAAACTCTGGCGTCGTATCGATACAGTTGGTTATGTTGATTATGATGAAAACCACATATCGCATATCCATTTAAGGACGAATGGCTGGATTGAAAAATTGTATGTCAGATCAGAGGGGGAACGAGTAACCAAAGGACAGTTATTGTTCGAAGTCTATTCACCTGAACTGGTTAATGCCCAGGAAGAATATCTGCAGGCACTGAGCAGTGGGAACAAACGACTGATTGCCGCATCGGATGAACGTCTTTTGGCGCTTGGCATCCCGGCCCAGCAAATTGAATCGATAAAGAAAACCAGAAAAGTATCTCAATATGTACGCATCTATGCAAAACAGGATGGCATTCTGTCAAAACTGAGTGTGCGTGATGGGATGTATGTTACACCACAACTGGAAGTCATGAGCCTGGCAGAGCTGTCATCAGTCTGGTTGCTGGCGGAGGTGTTTGAGAACCAGGCTGAATGGGTCAAGGTTGGACAGCCTGCGGATGTCAGGTTGTCTTATGTGCCAGGACGGGTCTGGGAAGGTGAGGTTGAATATATTTATCCCAGCCTGAATCCAAAAACACGCACCATCAAGGCCAGGTTACATTTTGATAATCCCGATGAGGCATTGAAGCCCAACATGTTTGCGGATGTCACTATTTATGGCGGCGCCAAGAAAGACGTTATCATGATTTCACGAGAGGCCCTGATTCGGACCGGTAGTGAAGAACGGGTGATTGTCTCGCTTGGTGAAGGTCGTTACCAGCCGCGTAACGTGGTTGCTGGAATTGAAGTGGGTAATTGGGTAGAGATTTTGTCCGGTCTGGAAGTGGGTGAAGAGGTTGTGACTTCAGGCCAGTTCCTGATTGATTCCGAAGCCAGTATCAAGGCCAGTTTGCAACGCATGACATCGACTTCGAAAGCAACTGCACCTGTGGGACCAGCAAAGATTATGGGTAGCGGTGTATTGAAGGAGCTTTTACCTGACGAGAACAAGGTGAATATGGCCCATGACCCGATACCTGCGCTGGGCTGGCCAGATATGGTTATGTATTTCAAAGTCAAAGCCGAGGTCGATTTGTCAGGTTTCAAACCCGAGGAAAAGGTCAGGTTTGAACTGGAAGAAAGTGGCGATGGTTATGTCATCAAGGCGATGACCAGGGAAGACTGAGGCAGCGAGCATGATTGCACGAATTATTGACTGGTCGTTAACAAACCGCTTCCTTGTTTTATTGCTGACAGTGTTTCTTACCAGTTGGGGTATCTATGCTGTCAAAAGCACGCCACTGGATGCCATACCGGACCTGTCAGATGTGCAGGTGATCATCAAGACGTCTTATCCGGGACAGGCACCACGCGTGGTGGAGGATCAGGTCACGTATCCTTTGACCACAGCAATGCTGTCGGTGCCCAAAGCAGTCACAGTTCGTGGCTATTCCTTCTTTGGTGATTCTTATATATATGTAATTTTTGAAGATGGCACAGATATCTATTGGGCACGTTCGCGGGTGCTTGAATATTTGAGCCAGGTTGCCGGGAACCTTCCGCCGCAGGCAAAACCGGTTCTTGGACCCGATGCGACAGGTGTGGGCTGGATATATGAATATGCCCTGGTCGATCGAACCGGTCGCCACGATATCGCTGAATTGCGCTCAATCCAGGACTGGTTTCTCAAGTTTGAATTACAGACCGTAGCCGGGGTGTCGGAAGTCGCCTCGGTTGGCGGAATGGTCAAGCAATATCAGGTTGTCCTGGATCCGGATCGATTGCGAGCCTATGGGATGCCTCTCGCGACCATCCGCAATGCCATTCAACGGGCAAACCAGGAGGTCGGTGGTTCAGTAATCGAAATGGCGGAAGCGGAATATATGGTGCGGGCAACCGGTTACGTCAGCTCAATAGAAGATCTGGAAAATATACCCCTGGGAGTCAGTGAAAGCGGGGTGCCGATTCAGCTCAAGGACGTAGCCGAAATCAGGCTGGGACCCCAATTAAGGCGTGGCATTGCAGAGCTAGATGGTGAGGGCGAAGTTGTAGGCGGTATTGTGGTGATGCGCTATGGCGAAAATGCCTTGCAAACAATCAATGGCATCAAGCGAAAACTGGATGAACTCAGGAGTAGCTTACCCGAAGGGGTGGAGGTTGTTGAGACATACGATCGTTCTGCCCTGATTGAACGAGCCGTCAATAATCTGTACGGCAAACTTATCATGGAATTTGTTCTGGTGGCATTGGTGTGCGCTGTGTTTCTGTTTCATTTGCGCTCGTCGCTGGTAATTGTCATCAGTCTGCCTATCGGGATTTTAGGTGCCTTTATCATCATGAACTATCAGGGGATCAACGCCAATATCATGTCACTTGGCGGGATTGCGATTGCGATTGGTGCCATGGTGGATGCCGCCATTGTGATGATTGAAAATGTGCACAAGCATCTGGAGCGAACTTCTCTCACTGAAGAAAATCGTTGGCGCGTTATCAGCCAGGCTGCCAGAGAAGTCGGTCCGGCATTATTTTTCTCCTTATTGATTATTACCTTGAGCTTTATCCCGGTTTTCACCCTGGAAGCCCAGGAAGGTCGATTATTTTCTCCCCTCGCCTTTACCAAAACTTATGCCATGGCCGTTTCTGCCGGCCTGTCGATTACACTGGTACCGGTATTAATGGGCTATTTCATTCGTGGCAAAGTCAGAAGCGAAGTGAACAATCCGGTTAACAGACTGTTTATGAAGGCTTATCGACCATTACTAAACGTGGTTTTGAACTGGCCCAGACAGACACTCATCGTCACTACTGTTGTGATGATAATCAGCATATGGCCAGTTATATCTCTGGAATACGAATTCATGCCGGCGCTGGATGAAGGTGATTTGTTGTATATGCCAACAACCTATCCGGCCCTGTCCATCGGTAAGGCACAGGAGTTGCTGCAACAGACTGACAAACTGATACGCACCGTGCCTGAAGTGAAACGGGTGTTTGGCAAGATTGGCCGCGCCGAGACAGCAACGGACCCGGCACCACTGACCATGATTGAAACGACGATTCAACTCAAGCCGCGGTCTGAATGGCGCGATGGAATGACGCTATCAAGGCTCAAAGAGGAACTTAACCAGGTCGTAAAAATACCCAGTCTCGCTAATACCTGGGATCCACCAATCAAGATACGCATTGATATGTTGACTACCGGTATTAAATCAGATGTAGGTGTCAAAATTGCCGGCCCGGATCTGACGGTCATAGAGCAGATTGGTGAGCAGGTCGAACGTGTCCTGCAGGCTGTGCCCGGTACAGCCAGCGCCTTCTCTGAACGGGTGGTGGGTGGTCGTTATGTCAACATCAAGATAGATCGCTATGCGGCCTCCAGGCTGGGATTGAACATTGCCGATGTTCAGGAAGTCGTGAGCCTCGCTGTTGGGGGTATGAATGTGTCACAAAGTGTTGAAGGACTCGAAAGATATCCCATCAATCTGCGTTATCCGCGCGATGTGCGTGACTCCGTGACGCAACTGGCCAACCTGCCCATAGTCACGCCCCAGGGTGCACGCATTCCCCTGGGGGAAGTGGCGGATATTAAGATTGAAGATGGACCGGGGATGATCAAAAGCGAAAATGCCCGTCCGAACGGTTGGGTTTATGTGGAAATCGAGAGGCGTGCCCTCGGCAGCTACGTCGCCGATGCGCAACGGGCAGTGAGAGAAAACATTGATTTACCGTCGGGATATTCCATCAACTGGTCGGGACAGTTTGAATATCTGTCGCGGGCGCTTGATAAGCTCAAGATAGTCATCCCGTTAACCCTCGCGGTGATTGTCCTGTTACTGTACCTGCATTCACGTAATTTCGTCGAGATCGCGATAATTCTGTTAACGCTGCCATTGGCATTGGTGGGGGGCTTCTGGTTGATGTTCTTGCTGGGGTATGACCTGTCGATAGCCTCCGCCATGGGATTTATCGCACTGGCCGGTGTCGCGGTTGAGACCGGTGTCGTCATGATGTTGTATCTCAATCTGGCCTGGCAACATCGGCTGGCTTCCGGTGAGACAATTGACTATCCCGCCTTACGCCAGGCAGTGGTCGATGGGGCGCTGATGCGGTTACGACCCAAACTTATGACCGTGATGACCATCATTGCCGGCTTGTTACCAATCATGATTGGCACGGGTACCGGTTCTGAAGTGATGCAACGTATTGCCGCTCCGATGGTCGGAGGGATGATAACCTCGACGGTATTAATCTTGCTGGTGATCCCGGCAATATTCCTGTTATGGAAAGCCCGCGGACTTGAGCAACCCGGATAACATTTTTATCGAGACAAAATTGGTAGCGCATATGTAATGCCAATCACGGCCCGT
This sequence comes from Thiohalomonadales bacterium, assembly GCA_040235565.1. Classification (GTDB taxonomy): domain Bacteria; phylum Pseudomonadota; class Gammaproteobacteria; order UBA6429; family Thiohalophilaceae; genus JAHEIJ01. The sequence continues at coordinate 31,827 of JBECLA010000116.1, forward strand.
GATATCATGATTGTCATCTGAGATACTAAACCTTAAAGAGAGTAAGAAAATGTATGGATTTAACGTAAAATTCAACGGCAGTTTTGATGACGCCGTTTCCCGCGTTACCGAAGAACTGCAGAAGGAAGGCTTTGGAGTTCTGACGGAAATCGATGTCAAGGCCACCATGAAAAAGAAACTTGATATTGATAAATTACCCTACAAGATCCTGGGAGCCTGTAACCCGGTGCTGGCAAACCAGGCATTGTCCGCGGAGCCTGATATTGGCCTGTTGTTACCCTGCAACGTGGTGGTACGGGAAGAGGAAGATGGCAGTGTTAGTGTGGCGTTTATGGACCCGGCTGCTGTCATGACCCTGGTTGAAAAAGAAGGGGTCGAGGAACTGGCCAATGAGGTGAAGGCCAGGTTGGAACGGGTTGCCGACGGAGTGGCGGCCTGACACAAGTTCCATGGGCTTCATCTAAGGCAATCCTCGGCAATGATGGCCGGGGATTGCCTAATGTAGCTTGTATAACATCTGATATTCGAACGCCAATTGACTGGTGCCTTGAGGTAATGCGGGGAAGGGCTGGGCTGCTTCGGCAGCAGTGACTGCCGCACGACACAAACTGGCCGGTCCTTGCAAACATTCCAGTGTTTCAATTGCTCCTGTTGCTTTTAATCGAATACTAAGCGTGACGCTGCCACTGATGCGGCGGCGACGTGCTTGCATGGGGTAGGATTTTTGTTGCTCGATTTTTTCCAGAGCCTGCAGGATATAGGACTGCTGGATTTCGACAATCGAGGCAATACTGGCTTGTTGCAATGGTGCAGCGGGTTGGACAGCAGTGGAGCTCGGTTTATCAGACTTTGTGCGTTTTGCTGTCTTTTTCTTCCTGGGTTTTTCTTGTGCTTTTACCTTGCTTGTTTCTTTAGACTGAAGCAAAGGTTCAGGTGGTGGTTCAACTTGTTGCTCAGTTTCTGGTTCAGGAATTTCAGCCGGAGGATTGAGATTGGCCTGGATATAAATCATGCGCGAAGCTTGCGCCGCTGGACGGTTGCCGGCAGAAGTAACTCCGCCCATTTCGTATAGCAACGCCGCATGTGTCAGAACCGACAATATGGCAGTGACATGAATCGCTTTGATGCTTCCCAACGGACTTTCTGCTTGATGATTTTGTAAAAAACAAACCTTGAACGATCAAGTATCATGAATAGCCCACGCCAATTGCAAGTCGGATTTTTATTTCTTGCCGCATAACCAACAAACTGTCGCAAATGCGACAGTTTGAGTGTTCTTCACTACTGTAACCCCTTGTAATTTTGTTACGACAGATGGCATTGACCTTGCTACAGCAATGGAAAGTTAATTTGGGGAGTCAGTATGAAGAACAAGAGTTTCTATGTTATAGCCGTTGCAATAGCATTTAGTGTGCAAGCCGAGGAAACCGACCTGCCCACAATTCAGGTGGAAGCAGAACACATTGTTGATGCCAATACGGCGGATTTGTCGGTTGACAGCTTGTTGTATCCCACACCATCAGATGGAGGTGAATGGATCCTCGAGGTGCCGGGTGTTACCGGTGTCAGAATGGGGACACATGGTATTGATCCTGTCATTCGCGGGCAGAAGAATAATCAGTTAAACGTTCTGCTTGGCGGAGCGTATATCTTTGGTGGCTGTCCCAACCGCATGGATCCGCCGTCCTCGTATGCGACGCCGGAAATCTATGACACTGCGCTCGTGATCAAGGGTATGCAAAGCCTGGTATATGGTGCGGGTGGGCCAGGCGGGACAGTGCTGTACGAGCGGGCAACACCGGAATTCGAACCGGGTGAAAAATTCTATGGTAAAGCCGGCGCCGGCTATGAAACCAATGGTGCGATCTGGAATGCCTTTGCCGATGTGGCTGGCGGCAGCAACAAGGCATTCTTACGCGGCACGGTCAGTGCGGCAGAACAAACCGAGAATTACAAGGACGGTGATGGTAATGAAGTCCATTCCGGTTATAAAACGAACGCCGGTAATCTGCTGGTGGGTGGACGTACCGATGGCGGCACGTTGATCCGGTTTGATCTGGATGCCGTCAGAGGCTCGGATATCAAGTATGCCGGTGCCAGAATGGACGCGCCGGTGAGCGACAGTGACAGTTACAAACTCACCCTTGAGTCAGGCAGCCTGGGAAGCTTCAGCGCCATAAAGGCGGATGTCTATCGCACTGATGTTTACCACGAGATGGACAACTTTTCCCTGCGGCCTCAAGCGGGGAACTGGATGTGGGTGCCGTCTGACTCCGTTACCGATGGTGCGCGTCTGCTGGGTGATATGATGCTGGCCAATGGCATCTTGACCCTGGGGCTGGATTATCAGGCCAATGACCGCGATGCGACGCGCTATGCGGGTCCGTCTGGCACTTTCCCTTCCACAATACAGTCCTACCTCTGGCCCGGGGTGAGCATCGAGCAACCGGGTGTCTTTGGTGAATATGCCGGCAACTTCAGCCAGGGCAATGATTATACAGTCGGTGTACGCGTGGATTATGTGGATTCCAGTGCCAGCAAGGCGGACCTGGTGGCAGGAGGAACAAGTCCGAATGATCTTTATACAAACTATTACGGCACGACCGCTCAGGACGAATCGGACACCAACATCAGCGCTTTGTACCGGATGGAACATGTGCTGGATGTCCAGACAACTTTTCGCTGGGGCCTGAGCCGCAGCGTGCGCAGCGCGGATGCGACCGAACGGTTCATCGCGGCGAACTCACCGATGGCACCGATGCGATGGGTGGGGAATCCGGATATTGAACCGGAGGCGCATCATCAACTGGACCTTGGCCTGAATTTCCAGTTAAGCAAGGGCATCCTGTCTTTCACAACCTATTATGATGATGTCAGCGATTACATTCTGCTGGATCGTGCCCATGGTCAGGAGGGCATCCTGCTTGCGGATGGCGCTTACATTTATCGTAATGTCGATGCAGTATTGTATGGCTTCGATTTCGATGCGGATTATCGTTGGACACAACATTGGCAGAGTCGCTTCACTGCCGCCTATGTCTATGCCAATAACGAAACGGATGATCGCGCCATTGCCCAAACCCCACCGCTGGAAGGCACGGCCTCACTGGAATACTGGCAGGCAGGCTGGATGCTGGGTGGCGAAATGCGGGCCGTCGCCAGGCAGAGTCGGGTCGACGACGATCCCGCCACCGGCAGCGGTGTCGATTTTGGAGTGACGCCGGGTTATACCGTGTATCGACTTTACGGCCTGTACAGGGTGGCTAAAGCAGTGGAACTGAAATACGGTATCGATAACCTGTTCGACAAGTATTACCGTGAACACCTCAACAAGCCCAGCGGGTTTGATCCCACCAGTTCAACCCCGGTATATGAACCCGGTCGTTCCTACTGGGCGCGGCTGGAAGCGAAGTTCTGATACTAGAGATAAAACGGGCTGGTGGGACTACCAAGGACTAAGCTGGCCCATTGCAGAATACAAAACCCGCAGATCGATCAAAGGCTGCGGGGTTTTCCGTGTGCATGAAAAAATTTTCCTGATCACAGAATGATGATGTGTCATTCTGTGTCGATAGACCGCATCCATTCTAGGTAACTCAGTCAAAAGATCTGAGGTCACCCCGGCGAAGGCCGGGGTCCAGTGATTTATAAACAGTAATGGATTCCGGCATCCGCCGGAATGACGATAGGCTGTTGTGTTGTCAGTTCAGTATGCAAAGAACAATCAGACAAGCGCATATTTCTTCATCCGGTAGATCAAGGTACCACGGGTCAAACCCAGCAGACGCGCCGCCTTGCTCTGGTTCCCCCGGGTTTTGGCAAGCGCCTGTTGAATCATGCTGACTTCCAGGGTTTCCAGTTTAATCCCGCTTTCCGGCAGGACGAACTCGTTTGCGGTTGCGCGGGTTGCCGTGTGGCGAAGTTCGGCCGGCAGGTTTTCCGGTTGAACGGTTTTACCAGTGAACAGGATCAATAACCGCTCACAGACATTGCGCAGTTCACGCACATTGCCGGGCCAGGCATAGGCCTGCATCATTTCAAGTGCATCCACGCTGAAGCGGGGTGCATCGAGACGATGCTGGATCGCGAGCAAGCTGGTCAGACGGTTGACCAGTAATTCTATGTCCTTGCCGCGTTCACGCAATGGCGGTAATTGCAACGGCACCACATTCAGGCGGTAATAGAGATCTTCACGAAATGTTCCGGCCTGGACGGCAGCATACAGGTCACGGTTGCTGGCGGCGATAATGCGCGCATCCACAGATTCGCTCCGCGGTTGTCCCACGGGCTGACATTCACCACTTTCCAGAAAGCGTAGCAGTTTGACCTGAATACTGAGGGGCAGTTCGCCGACTTCATCCAGGAACAGGGTGCCACCATTGGCGGCCTGAACCCGGCCGAGTTGATCATGGATCGCGCCGGTAAAGGCGCCTTTGCGGTGGCCAAACAATTCAGACTCAGCCAGGGTTTCCGGCAGGGCCGCACAATTAATCGTGACAAACTCGGCATGGTGGCGACGGCTCTGGCGATGAATTTCATGTGCCAGCAGTTCCTTGCCGCTACCGCTTTCACCCTGGATCAAAATCGTGACATCGGTTGCCGCGGTAATCGCAGCGGCGCGCAGGGTGGCCTCTAATTGTGGGGATTCCCCGATGATGCGTTGTTTGAGTGTACTCATGGTGTTGTCGTCATTGCATGTTGATGTGAGCTGAATCCGGCATGTTCCAGGTTAAGCAACAGGCTGGCCAGCGCCAGAACAATAATACTCAGGCCGATTATTGTTCTCAGATGCGGCAAACGGGTCAGGCGTAGCAGCCACCCGCTAACTATACCGGCGGTTATGACGGCGGGTAAAGTGCCGGCGCCGAATACCAGCATGAACAGCGCGCCATTGGTTGCGCTGCCGGTTGAAGCTGACCAAAGCAGTGCGGAATACACCAGCCCACAGGGTAACCAGCCCCACACCAGCCCAAATAAAAAAGCATGGGTGGGAGAACTCACTGGCAACAACTTTTGACCGAGCGGTTCCAGCCGGCGCCAGATGGGTTGCCCCAGTTTCTCGATTTCGGCAAAGCGGGGAAACCAGCCTGCCAGATACAGCCCGATACCGACCATGATCGCTACCGCAACGCCTTGCAGGATGAAGTGACCGTAGCGCGGACTGATGAAAGTAAACAGGTTTTCCCCGAGCCCGCCGACAATGGCACCGATCAGGGTATAACTGCTGATGCGGCCCAGGTTATAGGCGGAGACATAGGGCAGCAGGCGCCAGCGATGATTCCGAATCCCGGGAGGCAGACTGAAGGTCAGGGCACCAATAATGCCGCCACACATCCCGAGACAATGGAGGGTACTGAACAGCCCGACGATAAAGGCACTGACGAGAGTGAGTTCCAAGCTGACACCTTGTAGGAAAACCCCCGCATGATATCACGGCGTGCGGGGAGTTGACGGGCACGGTATAACAATCTGTCCGAACCATGACGATTCGGTTTGGTCTATCCCTTGTATATTGGTATAAACATCGAACCGTTTTCTGATCAGTTGCTGAATGTAAACCCGGATCCGCGAGTTATGGATACAGAACATCGTCTTTCTATCGCCGGTATGAGTTGTGCCGGTTGTGTCGCCAGTGTCGAGCGGGCACTGCGGACGGTGGACGGCGTGCAGTCGGCCAGCGTCAATTTTGCCGAGCATACCGCCCAGGTCCGGGGCGAAGTCGCGGTGCGGCCTCTGCTCGAGGCGGTCAAGGCCGCCGGCTATGAGGCGGCGGAACTCCGCGGCCAGGATGACGAGGCGGAAAAAGAAGCGGCCGAAATGGAGTATTTCCGCGCCCTGTTGCGCAAGGCCGCAATCGCGGCGCTGGTGGGCATACCCTTGTTTGTGGGGGGCATGGCAGGCTGGTTGCCTGATTTGTTGACGGCTGGTGGCCAGGCCTTCTGGCTTTTGACCGGCTGCGCCACCCTGGCGGTGTTGATCTATTCCGGCGGCCATTTTTTTGTCGGTGCCTGGAAGGCATTCCGGCTGCATAACGCCAATATGGACACCCTGATTGCCCTGGGTACCGGCACCGCCTGGCTGTATTCCATGATTGTCGCCGGATTTCCCGCCGTGGTGCCGTCCCTGGCGCAGCATGCCTATTTTGAAGCCGCAGCCATCATTATCGCCCTGATCAATTTTGGCTCGGCGCTGGAAATGCGGGCGCGGGGCAAAACTTCGGAAGCCATCAAACGTCTGATCGGGCTGCAACCCAAAACCGCGCGGGTCGTACGCGACGGTCAGGAAGTTGATTTACCGATTGACGTCATTGGGCTGGAAGAGACGCTACGGGTTCGTCCCGGGGAACGCATCGCGGTCGATGGCGTGTTGATCGATGGCCATTCCACCATTGATGAATCCATGCTGACCGGGGAGCCAGTTCCGGTGACCAAACAAGCGGGTGATGAGGTAGTGGCCGGCACCATCAATTTAAGCGGCACATTTCTGTATCAATCCCGGCGGATTGGCAAGGATACGGTGCTGGCGCAGATTATTGACATGGTGCGCCAGGCCCAGGCGACCAAGCCGGCTATCGGCCGACTGGCGGACAAGGTGGCGGCGGTATTCGTGCCGACGGTCTTGATCATCGCGGTCATCACGTTTCTGGCCTGGTTTAATCTTGGCGCCGCTCTCGGCATCAGCTACGCCATCGTGGCGACCGTGACGGTCCTGATTATTGCCTGCCCTTGTGCCCTGGGGCTGGCGACCCCGATTTCCATCATGGTCGGGGTGGGGCGGGCCGCCGGTTCGGGGATCCTGATCCGCAATGGTGAAGCATTACAACAGGCCGGGCGGCTGACCACGGTGGTACTGGATAAAACCGGTACCGTCACCCAGGGCAAGCCGGCTCTCACCCGGTTGGTCAGCTACGCCAACAGTACCGAGGAAGACGTGCTACAGCTGGCAGCCAGTCTCGAGGCGGTCTCCGAACATCCGCTGGCCCAGGCGGTGGTCGAGGCAGCGCAAGCTCGAGAGATTACCTTGAGTCCGGTGGAAAAGTTTCACGCCACCGCAGGTGAAGGCGTGAGCGGGGAAGCGCTGGGGCATCAGGTCCACGTGGGTAACCTGCGCTTCATGCAGGCCAACGCGGTTGCGTGTGAAGCCGCGCAGAGCGATGCCCAGTCCATGGCGGATGCCGCACAAACGCTCATCTACGTCGCACGCAGTCAGCAACTCATCGGCATTCTGGCCGTGGCCGATCCCATCAAACCGGATTCGACCGAGGCTATCCAACGTTTACATGCCATTGGCCTGAAAGTGGTCATGCTCACCGGTGATAATCAGCGCACCGCGGATGCCGTTGCCAGACAGGTCGGTGTCGATGAGGTCATCGCCGAGGTGCAGCCCCAGGACAAAGGCAATCAAGTCGCGGCGTTGCAGCAGCAGAACCAGATTGTGGCGATGGTGGGAGATGGCATCAATGATGCCCCGGCGTTGGCCCAGGCGGATGTGGGCTTTGCCATCGGTTCGGGTACCGATATTGCCATCGAAAGCGCTGACATCACGTTAATGCGCGGCTCCCTGCATGGTGTTGCCGATGCGATTGCGATTTCCCGTGCCACCGTCAGAAACATCAAACAGAACCTGTTTGGTGCTTTTATATACAACTCTCTGGGAATTCCCGTGGCCGCCGGCATCCTTTACCCGCTGATGGGGATTTTACTCAATCCGATGATTGCCGGCGCGGCCATGGCCTTGTCTTCCGTCACCGTGGTTTCCAATGCCAACCGTTTGCGGTTTGTTTCATTGGGTAGCAAGTGATGGCACCGATGATTGTCAATCTAACGGGCATTATCGTGATTGGCCTGATCATCTACTGGTTCTGGCTGTCCACCCCCCGTAAGACCACAGCCAGCCAAGCAGCGCCGATCGAAATACGCGTCAAGGACGGGGTCTATACCCCTTCCCATATCGAGGCCAGAAAGGGTGAAACGATTCGTCTACGGTTTGTGCGTGAGGATCCCAGTCCGTGTGCGGAAAAAGTCATATTTAATACGCTCAACAAGAGCCTGGAATTACCGTTGCATGGCAGCGCGGAAATTGAATTGCATCCGCAAGAGGTCGGGGAAATCGATTTCACCTGTGAGATGCAGATGTATCGTGGCAAACTGATCATTAAATGACGAGGGACTAGGAACTAGGAACTAGGGACTAGGGACTAGGGACTAGGAACCAGGGACTAGAGACCAGAAACGAAGTTTACGATCGTCACACACAAATTATTTTTTGGGAGTTCATCAGTGATCTCAGTAAACCGCTGCGGGCTGGTAATAAACGGGCCTGGTGGAACTTATCTCGTTTTTCGGGTACAGATCACACCGATAGGAAATAGAGACAGCAATGAAAGTGAACCAAACTAACAATAATTCAGTAAGAGGTTTTTCCTCGTCACTCGTTACTTGTAACTCGGCACTTGTCATTAATTCCTCGTCACTCGTCCCTGGTTCTATGAACTCGTGGGACTTATCGGGTTTTGCAGGTACAGATCACATCGATAGGAAATAGAGATAGCAATGAACGTGAACCAAACTAACAATAATTCAGTAAGAGGTTTTTCCTCGTCACTCGTCACTCGTCCCTCGTCCCTTGCTCTTAAGTCCTCGGCCCTGGTCCTATGACCTGGTGGGGCAAGGTTATTGGGGGTGCGTTTGGCTTTATGCTGGGCGGCCCATTGGGGGCCTTATTCGGCGCGGCCGTCGGCCACCATTTTGATAAAGGCCTGGAACGCGGCGCCATCAACCGGGTGTTCGGGGAAGCCGGTGACCAGGAACGGGTCCAGGCGGCGTTCTTCACTGCCTTGTTTTCCGTGATGGGCCATGTGGCCAAGGCGGATGGCCGGGTGAGTGAAGATGAAATCGCCATGGCCCGCAGCATTATGCAGCAGATGGCGCTGGATGAGGCACAGACCCGGGTTGCGATTGATCTGTTTAATCAGGGCAAGCAGACCGATTTTGATCTGGATGGTGTGGTCGAACAGTTTCGCCGCGAGGCACATCGGCGTACCACGCTGTTGCAAATGTTTCTGGAGATCTTGCTGCATGCGGCCTATGCCGACGGGGTCATGCAAGCCGATGAACAGCGGGTGCTACGCCGCATCAGTGAACAGCTGGGATTTACGTTACGGCAGTTCCAGCAACTCGAAGCCATGGTGCGTGCCCAGCGGGCCTTTCATGCCGGTGGCGATCGTTATCAGGCGGCACGGCCCCAGGCAGACCTGTTGGCCGAAGCTTATGCGGTGCTGGGGGTAACTGCCGGCAGCTCGGATGATGAAGTCAAGAAAGCCTACCGGCGGCTGATGAATCAACACCATCCGGACAAGCTGGTGGCGAAAGGGATGCCGGAAGAAATGATCAAGCTGGCTACCGAGAAAACCCAGGAGATCAAGGCGGCCTATGAAACGATCAAAAAAGCGCGAGGCAAATAAGAAGTAGACCGTTCCCTTCTTGATCGTCGTTACAGATAGTCTGCGCCTTAACCAAAGAACCGGCCACCGCTGGCAATCACCACCGTGATCAGACCCAGCGTGGCGTTGATACCCACCAACCTGCGGATCTGTGCCAGTGCCTTGCCACCTGCCGGCCAGTCCTCTGCGGCAACGGAACGCTTGAGGCGTTGGTAGGGGGCAAAAAAGATATGTAGAAAAATGAAGATCATCAAACTGCCGATGCCGTTCATGATATGCACGTAGAGGGGAGCATTGCCCATTCCGTTAAACATGCCGGAAATCATCATATAGCCGGTTAACGGTAACAGGATGATGGCAAGCCAGACAAAAGGGAAAAATTTGCCGAAAATGCCGACCCAGAGTCGCAGGCGAACCGGCGGTTCCAACTGACTTGCTGCGACGGGTCGCAGAACCATGTAGGCGAAAAACATGCCGCCGACCCAGACGACGGCCGAGAGCACATGTAAGACGAGAGTAAGTACGTTAATGGACATAATTCAGATCCGATAGCGATTATTTCTTTAGGTAATTATTTACTGGTGTAGTCCGTTAACCAATCTTCAATCACTTTCAGTAACGCGTCATCCTTGCCGTTATAGAAATGGTTGGCATCCTTGATCTCAACCTGCCGATAAGCCTGGTTCCCGGCAGTCAAAGCCGATTGCTTTCGCTGCGGGACGTAATCGCGCACATATGCTTCATCCAGACTACCGTAGACATCCAGCACAGGCAGGTGAATATTTTTCAGCATGGCGACGTTGCTCATCTCACTATATTTATCGATTTCGGTCATACTGATGCCGACAAAAGCCCGTACCGGTTTGGCCGGTTGATGCGTGAGATAATAGCTGCTCATGATGGTGCCGAGACTATGGCTAATGAGCACGATGTTGTCGAAGCCCTGTTGCTGCAGAAATTTTACCGCGGCGTTGATGCGCGGCGGGACTTCCGGCATGAGCGGCAGGTAGTCGGTTCCATTGGCCTCATTCGGCAAAATCGGCATTTGCAATGACAGGGTGGCCCAGCCGGCTTCCGGCAGGCGGGTACGCAGGGGATGAATCACGTCTGGCCAGTCGGGGTGGACCCCGATGCCGTGCATAACGATCGCCGCACCGCGTACCGGTTCGGTGTCGCTGGGGGTGTAAATTGCCAGGACTTGCAGATCACCCACTGGCAACCATTCAGCGTCACCGGTAATCAGGGCGTCAACAATTTGATTGGCCCAGCGTTTTTCCTTGGCCAGATCGGACGCTTGCAGGATCGGGCTGACGCATAAAAATAACAATACAATCAGTGGCTTATAGTAATTCCGGGTCATTTGTTGTGTCCTTTTCACGCTATCGTGAGGTGACTGGCTGATTGAGTATACGCAGCCTGAATCATCGGCAAAAGGCTGAAAATTCCCGATTGATCAGGTAAAGTCTGCGGTTCATTTTTTTCAGTGCTGCTGCAGGTCACCGGCTGGCGAGCAGTGAAGCAGCAGAATCATTAACCAAGAGGCGAGTATTATGGCGGATTTCCAGATTGCCCCATCCATCCTGTCGGCGGACTTTGCCCGCCTGGGTGAGGAAGTTGACAATGTCCTGAAGGCGGGGGCGGACATCGTGCATTTCGATGTCATGGATAATCATTATGTTCCTAACCTGACGATTGGCCCGCTGGTGTGCGAGGCGTTACGCAGCCACGGGGTCACCGCGCCGATCGATGTGCACCTCATGGTCAAACCGGTCGATCGCATTATTCCCGATTTTGCCAAAGCCGGGGCGACTTACATTACCTTCCATCCGGAAGCCTCCGATCACGTAGATCGCTCATTGCAACTGGTGCGGGACAATGGCTGCAAATCCGGTCTGGTGTTCAATCCCGCCACGCCGCTGGATTATCTGAAGTATGTCATCGACAAGGTGGACATGGTGCTGTTGATGTCGGTGAACCCGGGTTTCGGTGGCCAGAGTTTCATTCCCACTGCCCTGGATAAATTGCGGGAAGCCCGCAAGATCATCGATGAGAGCGGGCGTGATATACGGCTGGAAATCGATGGTGGGGTGAAAGTCGACAATATTCGTGAAATCGCGGCAGCGGGGGCGGATACCTTCGTCGCCGGCTCGGCCATTTTCGGGGCCAAGAGTGACAGTGACCCGAATGTTTACGACAGCGTCATCAAGAAAATGCGGGATGAACTGGCCAAGGCCAAATAACCCGGACGGTCAATCAATAACAGGAAAGCTGAGACAGCATGGATAAACCCGCAATGGTATTAATTGACGTGGACGGCACGCTGGTTGACAGTGTGCCGGACCTGACATACTGCGTCGATGCAATGATGCAGCGCCTGGACATGCCCGCTCACGGGGAAGCCAGGGTACGCAACTGGGTGGGTAATGGTGTCGAGCGACTGGTACGACGTGCCCTGATTGGTCAACTCGATGGTGAACCGGATGAAGCCTTGTATGAACAGGCCTATCCTATCTTCCTGGAACTCTACAGCGAGAACACCAGTAAGCGCAGTTGTCTTTACCCGGGGGTCAGGGAAGGCCTCGAGTACCTCAAGAGTGAAGGCTATAAAATGGGCTGTGTCACCAACAAGGCGGCGCAATTCACCGAGCCGTTATTAAAGGATCTGGGGGTGGCTGATTATTTCAGCATCGTCGTCAGTGGTGATACCTTGCCCCAGAAAAAGCCGGATCCGGCGCCGCTGTTGCATGCGGCCAGGTTTTTCGATGTGCCCCCTGAACAGGCGCTGATGATTGGCGATTCGATTAGCGATGTGAAAGCGGCCCGCGCCGCCGGCTTCCGGATCGTGTGTATGACCTATGGTTATAATCATGGCGTCGACATTCGGGACGCTAACCCTGACGCAGTGATGGATTCAATGGCAGAATTACCCGGCTTGCTGGGTAAACTTCAGGGTGTAGCCTGATCAACCGGTTAGCCTGATTCAGATAAATCGAAGTGAACCCGAAGATGAAAAGTGCAATGACAAATCATACGGAACGATGGCGTGACTGAGCGGTGCGTTGTCGATATTGATTTGTATGGCTATTTCTTCGGGTGAACCACATGAATGAACAGGACTTTTCTACACTTGCCGCGCAGGGTTACAACCGCGTTCCGTTAATGCGGGAAGTTCTCGCGGATCTTGATACCCCCCTCAGCACCTATCTGAAACTGGCCGATGGCCCTTATTCCTATCTGTTTGAATCGGTTCAGGGCGGGGAGAAATGGGGCCGTTATTCCATCATCGGCCTGCCATGTCGCACGCGGATTCGGATTCATGAACAGCAGGTGCAGGTGGTTGAAGACGAGCGCATCGTTGAAGAAGTAACGGCAGAGGATCCGCTGGAATGGATCGAAGCCTTTTATGCCCGCTATAAAGTCTACGAACAGGAAAACCTGCCGCGCTTCACCGGTGGTCTGGTGGGCTATTTCGGCTATGACACCGTCCGTTATATCGAACCGCGTCTTGGCCGTTGTCCGAATCCGGACCCCTTGCAGGTGCCGGATATCCTGTTGATGGTTTCCGATGAGGTTATTGTGTTTGATAACCTGTCCGGCAAACTCTATGTCGTTATCTATGTCGACCCGGCACAAAACAATGCCTTTAACAGCGGGCAGGCTCGGCTGGATGAACTCATCGACAAGTTACGTAATGCCACCCCCCGGCAGACACAACCCAGGTCGTTGCAGGTTTCGGAACAGGATTTTATTTCCGGTTTTACCCAGCAAGGCTTCGAGGCGGCGGTCGACAAGGCCAAGGAGTATATTGTTGATGGCGATGTGATGCAGGTGGTGTTGTCACAACGACTGTCGATTCCCTTTCATTCCCGACCCTTGAATCTTTACCGTGCCCTGCGCAGTCTGAATCCCTCACCGTACATGTATTATCTGGATCTCGGTGATTTTTATGTTGTCGGTTCTTCACCCGAGATCCTGGTCCATGTGGAGCATGATGTGGTGACAGTACGACCGATTGCCGGTACCCGACCACGCAGCGAGGAAGAGGAGCAGGACAAGGCGCTGGAACTGGATCTGCTGGCGGATCCGAAGGAGTTGGCCGAACATTTAATGCTGATTGATCTGGGTCGCAATGACGTCGGAAGAATTGCCCGCACCGGGACAGTGGAAGTCACCGAAAAAATGGTGGTCGAACGTTACTCCCATGTCATGCATATCGTCTCCAACGTGATCGGCAGGATCAAGCCGGAGATGTCCGCGGTGGATGTATTGCGCGCCACCTTTCCTGCCGGCACGGTTTCCGGGGCACCGAAAATTCGCGCCATGGAAATCATCGACGAACTGGAGCCGGTGAAACGTGGTGTTTATTCCGGTGCGGTGGGGTATCTTGCCTGGTCCGGCAATATGGATACCGCGATTGCGATCCGGACCGCGGTTATCAAGGACGACATGCTGCATATCCAGGCGGGCGCCGGCATCGTCTATGACTCCGTGCCGCGCAATGAATGGGACGAGACCATGAACAAGGGACGTGCGGTATTCCGGGCTGTGGCCATGGCCGAAGCCGGACTGGATGAAGTGCATAAATAGGGGAGGATTCGAAGATGTTACTGATGATCGATAACTACGATTCCTTTACCTATAACCTGGTGCAGTACTTTGGTGAACTGGGCGTTGAGGTAGAGGTATTCCGCAACGACCAGATCACGGTCGCCGAGATGGCACAACTCGATCCGGATCAGATAGTGGTTTCCCCCGGACCCTGTACGCCGAATGAAGCCGGCGTGTCGGTGGAGGCCATCCAGTACTTTGCCGGCAAGAAACCGATCCTCGGCGTATGCCTGGGCCATCAGAGTATCGGCCAGGCGTTTGGCGGTCGTATCGTCCATGCCGGGGCCATCATGCACGGCAAGACGTCCATGATTCATCACAACGATGGCGGGATCTTCAAAGGGATCGCCAATCCTTTCGAAGCGACGCGCTATCACTCATTGGTGATTGAAAAGACATCGATACCGGCATGCCTGGAAATCACCGCCTGGACGGAAAACGAGCAGGGCGAACTGGATGAGATCATGGGCGTGCGGCATCGTGACTATGCCATTGAGGGGATGCAGTTTCATCCCGAATCCATTTTGACCGAAGTCGGGCATGATTTGCTGAAAAACTTCCTGGTGCAAAATCAGTAACCGGGTAGTCTTTTAAGGAAAACGATATGGAAATGCTGACTGATCCACACGTCTGGCTCGCCTTTGTTACGCTCACGGCAATGGAAATCGTGCTGGGGATCGACAATATCATTTTCCTGGCAATACTGGTGGGCCGCCTGCCCAGGGCACAACAAAAAAGGGCACGCTTTATCGGTCTGAGTCTGGCCATGGTGACGCGTATCCTCTTATTGTTGTCACTCACCTGGTTGATGAAACTCACGGCGCCGTGGTTTGCGGTACTGGGGAATGAAATTTCCGGGCGTGATATCGTGTTGATCGTGGGCGGATTGTTTTTGCTGTTCAAAAGCACCATGGAAATTCATGCCAGCCTGGAAGGCGCCGAACATGAGGCCAAAACCGGCGGCACGGCTTCTTTTATCGGTGTAGTGAGCCAGATTGCGATCATCGACATCATTTTTTCGCTGGATTCAGTGATTACCGCGGTGGGTCTGGCACAGCATGTGGAAGTCATGATTGCGGCGATTGTGATTGCAGTGATTGTGATGATGCTCTCCGCCGGTGCCATCAGTAATTTTATTGATCGCCATCCCACCATCAAGATGCTGGCCCTGAGCTTCCTGATCCTGATCGGCGTGGCCTTGATTGCCGATGGCCTGGAACTGCATATTCCCAAGGGTTATATCTACTTTGCGATGGCGTTTTCAGTAATGGTCGAAATGTTGAACCTGCGGCTGCGGAAGAAGCGGGCACCATTACAACTTCATAAGGTAATGAGCGAGGAATAAATTATGGATATGCAAGCAGCGATTCGTGCCGTGACCGAGCGTCGTGATCTCGATGCCGGGGAAATGACGGCGGTGATGCGTACCATTATGACCGGTGAGGCAACCCCGGCCCAGATCGGCGGTTTTTTGATCGGCTTGCGTATGAAAGGTGAAACGGTGGACGAAATTGCCGCCGCTGCCAGGGTCATGCGCGAGCTGGCCACCGGCGTCAAGGTGACAGGATCCAATGTGGTTGATATTGTCGGTACCGGTGGGGATGCCATCAATACCTTCAATGTGTCGACCGCCTGTACCTTTGTGGTCGCCGCCGCGGGAGGCACAGTCGCCAAGCACGGTAATCGCTCGGTATCGAGCAAATCCGGCAGTGCGGATCTGCTGGAAGCCGCCGGGGTTAACCTGGATTTGACGCCGGAGCAGGTCGCGCAATGTATCAATGAGATAGGCGTTGGTTTCATGTTTGCCCCCAAACATCACAGTGCCATGAAACATGCCATCGGACCCCGCAAGGAAATGGGCGTGCGGACGATTTTCAATGTGCTGGGTCCCCTCACCAATCCCGCCGGCGCACCGAACCAGCTGCTGGGGGTATTTTCGGCAGATCTGGTTGAACCCCTCGCGGAGGTGTTGCATAAACTCGGCAGTCAGCATGTCCTGGTGGTGCACGCTGAAGATGGTATGGATGAAATCAGTATTGGTGCGCCGACCCGTGTTGCGGAACTCAAGGAAGGGCAAGTCAGTACTTACACCATCACGCCGGAACAGTTTGGGGTACAACGTGGCGATATCAAGCAACTGGTGGTGAGCAGTGCCGGGGAGTCCCTCGCAATAATCAAGTCGGTGCTCGAAGATCAGCCCGGGGCGGCACGCGATATCGTTATGTTGAATGCCGGTGCGGCGATTTATGCTGCCGGACTTGCCGATACCCTGGACGCGGGCATACGCATGGCGGATACCGTAATTGCGACCGGTAAGGCAAAGGAAAAGCTCGACGCCTTAGTGAACATATCCAACAGTTTTTAACTGGTAGTACTTGTTGCAGTAGTGAATCATGAATGACACCCCCGATATTCTGAAAAAGATCATCCATCGCAAGGAAGAAGAAATCATTGAACGCATGGCGCGGGTTTCGTTGCAGGAGCAGATCGAACGCGCCAGAGAAGCATCACCGGTTCGCGGTTTTGTGGGTCAGATTGCTGATACGATTGAAGCGGGCCGTCCGGCAGTGATCGCCGAAATCAAAAAAGCCTCACCCAGTAAAGGCGTCATGCGGGAGAATTTTCAGCCGGCGGAAATCGCCGTTTCCTATGAGCAGGGCGGGGCCTGTTGCCTGTCGGTGTTGACCGACATTGATTTTTTTCAGGGTAGTGATGCGTACCTGCAACAGGCAAGGCAGGCGTGTTCGCTGCCGGTGTTGCGCAAGGACTTTGTTATTGATCCCTATCAGGTCTATGAAGCCCGGGCTATTGGAGCGGATTGCATTCTGTTGATTGTTACCGTCCTGACCGATGCGCAACTAAAAGAACTTGCCAACCTGGCCCGGCATCTGGGGATGGATGTGCTGGTGGAAGTACATGACGCGGCAGAACTGGCACGGGCCTTGCCACTGGATCTGCCGCTGGTGGGGATCAACAATCGAAATTTGCGCACATTTGCAACGACCCTGGATACCACCCTGTCGCTGCTACCCCATATCCCGGCGGATCGCATTGTGGTGACCGAGAGTGGTATTCATACCCCGGCCGATGTGGCGCAAATGCGGAGCAAGCATGTCAATGCTTTTCTGGTTGGTGAGGCGTTTATGCAAGCCGAGCAACCGGGAGAAAAATTACGTGAGCTGTTTGCCTGAGCTGAAAAACGGGATGAGTTGCAACCGGCTCACGACCGGTCATCTGCGTGGGAGTTAGCGGGTACCAAACACCACAATGGTTTTGCCTTTGACTGAGATCAGACCGGATTCTTCCATGCTTTTTAATACCCGGCCCACCATCTCACGGGAACAACCAACAATGCGGCCGATTTCCTGTCGGGTGATACGGATCTGCATGCCATCAGGGTGCGTCATGGCATCAGGCTGTTTGCACAGGTCTAACAGGGTGCGTGCGACACGACCGGTAACATCCATGAAGGCCAGGTCACTGACTTTGCGACTGGTATGCCGCAGACGTGCCGCCATCTGTTTTGACAGGGCAAACAATACATCGGGGTGTTCCTGATACAACTGGCGAAATTTGGTGTAACTGATTTCCGCAACTTCGCAGGCTGTCCGGGCCCGGACCCAGGCACTGCGCGGCTCTTCTTCCGCGAACAGGCCCATTTCACCGAAGAAGTCACCCTTGTTGAGATAAGCAAGCACAATTTCCCGGCCTTCTTCGTCTTCGATCAAAACCGATACCGAACCATCAACGATGTAGTAAAGGACATCCGGTTTGTCCTCGGCATAAATGATGACACTCTTGGCCGGATAGCTTCTCCGGTGGCAATGTTCCAGAAAGCGATCGAGTGACTCAATACCGGTCTGCTGTGTACTTGCCTGTGCCATATAATTCCTTATTTGTTGCTGACGGCGGGGTATGCCTATGGTATACCAACGCCTGTTATTGTAAACAGGTGTGACGCACTTCCTGTCTGTTTTGAGAATGAGGTCACTGCCACACACTATTTGTATGGCGACCTTCCCTGGTGGTGTAATTCTTCAACTTAAGTATAGATGGGCGTGTGAAAGATGCATGCTGAGGTATTCCCGGGAGGTTAATAAGTCGTATGAAAGCCAAGATCAAATGGGTCGAAGAAATGACGTTTGTGGGTGAGTCGGGCAGTGGCCATAGTGTACTGATGGACGGGCCACCGGAGCTGGGGGGGCGTAACCTCGGGATTCGTCCCATGGAAATGATGCTGCTCGGCCTTGGTGGCTGTACCTCGTTTGATGTCATGCTTATTCTCAAAAGAGCCCGTCAGTCTGTGACCGACTGCGTGGTCGAGCTGGAAGCCGAGCGCGCGGAGAGTAATCCGAAGGTATTTACCCGCATCCATGTGCATTTTATTGTCAGTGGCGAAGAACTGAAGGAAAACCAGGTTAAACGGGCAGTGGAATTGTCTGCCGAAAAATATTGTTCCGCATCCATTATGCTGGCCCAGGCCGGGGTTGAGATCACTCATGATTATGAAATCCATGAAGTAAAAGCCTGAGACGCTGTAGCATGCCTGACTTCCAAGCCCTGATTAAAAGTTATTATGATGCCTGGTTTCGGTTTCACCCGGAAAAAGCGGTGGATCTGGGGATCGAAGGCTACAGTCATCTGCTGACGCCATGTGACGATGATCAGATCGGTGCCCTGATCAGTCTCAACGAAAAACTGCTGGCGAGTGTCGATGAACTGAATCAAGGGGCATTGAGCCCGGCCGAACGTCTGGATGCCCATCTGGTCTATGGTGGGGCACTGCTGGAAATGGAACGTTTGGCCGAGCAGGACTGGCGACGTTGTGATCCGGCCCGCTTTCTGCCCATCAACGCGATCTATCAATTGACGGTCCGCCCGGTAAAGGACCTCCGCGGGGCGCTGACTTCACGCCTGCAGGCCATCCCCGGCTATTTGCGTGAAGCACGGACTTTCTTACGTGAATCACCGCAGGAGATACCACAATTATGGCTGGCTTCGGCGGTCACGGAAGCCCGGGTCGGGGCGGGGTATTTCCGCGAATTGCGCCAGCATCCGCAGTTGAGTGAATTCCAGCTGGAGGCCGAACTGGAAGCGGCGGCCCATGCGGTGGAAGATTATGCGCTGTTTCTGGAACGCGACCTGGGACCGCAAGCCCGGGGAGATTTTGCCTGTGGGCATGAATATTTCGACATGTTGTTGCGCTATCGGCATGGTTTGAATTTAACCGCGGATGACCTGCATGTTTTTGGTCAACGCCTGTATGAGACCACGCTGGCGGAATTGAAGCAGGAAACGCAGCGCTTGCGGGGCAATGCAGACGTGCCGGCGCTGACCCGGGAAATTCAGGCGACCCATCCTGCGGCGCGGGAGTTGCTGGGGGCCTACCAGCAAGGCATGGACGCTGCGCGGACATTTGTCGGGCAACAGCAACTGCTAAGCGTGCCGCAGCGGGAAAATCTCAAGGTGATCGAGACCCCGGTGTTTCTGCGTCATCACATTCCGTTCGCGGCCTATTTACCGCCGACTCCCCGGGATCCGCAGCAACAGGGCTGGTATTACGTTACCCCGGCCAGTAATGCTGCCGCGTTGGGTGAGCATAATTTCGCCAGTCTGCCGCACACCTGTGTGCATGAGGCCTGGCCGGGACATCATTGCCAGTTTGTCACCGCCAATTTGAATCCCGTTGCCAGCAGTCTGCCGCGTCTCAGCAATCCTTCCGCGACCCTGTATGAAGGCTGGGCCCTGTATTGCGAACAACTCATGCAGGAGCAGGGATTTTTGAAAGCACCCGAAGCCCGGTTTGTGCTGCTGAAAGATCGCCTCTGGCGCGCCCTGCGGATCCTGCTGGACGTGGAACTGCATACCCGCGGCCTGGAGGTGACCGAAGCGGCCGAGCGCATGCAGACCGCACTGGGTTTCACCCCTGAACAGGCGCTGGCCGATCTGACCTGGTATACCCGCTCCCCGACGGTACCCATGGGTTATGCCACCGGCTGGGCCCTGATCAGCGCGGCACGCGAGCGGTTGCAGCAGGCGCCGGATTTCGATCTGGCCGACTTCCATGACCGGCTGTTGGCGGAAGGATCCGTTGGCTTGCCATTTGTACTGAAGACCCGGTTTGGTGATGCGTTCTGGGAAGAGGTACGACAGGATGTCTTCGGGCGTCTCTGAAATGACACGGTTTTCGGCTACAATAGCCGGTTTCGAATCACCCGGGTTATTGTGAGATCAAAATGAGCCGTCCTAGCCCCACTGCCGGTATGCGGCACATCGCCCTGTACGCGGAAAAGTTTGAAGCCTGTGAAGCCTTTTATGTGGACTTGCTGGGGATGGAAGTGGAATGGCGACCCGACCCCGACAATGTCTACCTCACTTCGGGGAACGATAATCTGGCGTTACACCGTTCCAGTGAAAATGCCAGTGGCCCCCAACGACTCGATCATATCGGATTCATTCTCAATCGCCCGGAGCAGGTCGATGAATGGTATGCCTTCTTGAAACAGCATGCGGTCCCGATGCGTACCATTCCCAAAACCCATCGGGACGGGGCGCGCAGTTTTTATTGTGAAGATCCGGATGGCAATGTGGTGCAGATGATCTATCATCCGCCGCTTGCGACCAGCGCATGATTCATCCAGGGTAGCCTCCGATGCCGCGAAAACATCAGAAAAAACTCAAGTTGCACGGGTTTAACAACCTGACCAAGACATTGAGTTTCAATATCTATGATATTAACTTTGCCGAGACTGCTGCACAGACATCGCAGTACATTGAATATATCGATGAAGAATATAACGCTGAACGGTTGACCAACATATTAACGGAAGTCAGTCACCTGATCGGCGCAAATATCCTCAATATCGCCCACCAGGATTATGATCCGCAGGGTGCCAGTGTCACCATGCTGATCGCCGAGGAACCGGTCATCTCCGAAGAATTATCCAATGTGGAACAGCCCGGACCCTTGCCGGAAAGCGTCGTTGCGCATCTCGACAAGAGTCATATTACGGTGCATACCTATCCGGAAAGCCATCCGGATAACGGTATCAGTACTTTTCGGGCTGATATCGATGTGTCCACCTGCGGACGAATTTCACCGCTACGTGCCCTGAATTACCTGATCCACAGTTTTGATTCGGACATTGTCATCATGGATTATCGGGTCCGGGGGTTTACCCGCGATGTACGGGGCAAGAAACATTACATCGATCACAATATCAATTCGATCCAGAACTTTATTGCCAGGGACACGAAAAATCTTTATACGATGATCGATGTCAACGTGTACCAGGAAAACATCTTTCACACCAAAATGATCCTGAAAGAGCTGGAGCTGGATAATTATTTATTTGGCGTTGATGCCAGCGAACTGCCCATGGCCAAACAGAAGAAAATTCGTAAACAGCTCGAAAAAGAAATGCTGGAAATTTTCTACGGCCGGAATTTATCGAAACAGTAACGAGTGAAGGGGCTTAAAAGAAAAGTGACGAGTGACGAGGCTGAAAAGAAAAGTGACGAGTGACGAGGAACAAGGTTATAAATTTTCTTTTTTTGTAGTGAGCAGGCTTGGGATCATCCTGTGCCAATAACTGGCAGCTGAATTTTTAAATAACTCAGATAATTTCAGTAATCCTCGTCCCTCGTCCCTCGTCACTTCTTTTATATTTTATAGGCTGTTTTCGTCATGATCTTCGAGGTCAGGGTCATGAGTTTCTTGATGGCTGTCGGCAGATCTGCGCCGCCCGCATGCAGGGCGGTGGTGGCATGATGGCCTTCGTCTTCTTTCATTTGTTCCAGTATCGCGCGGGATTTCTGGTCTTTCTCACCCAGCTGTGCCAGATGGCTGTCCAGATGCCGTACCACCTGGCGTTCCGTTTCGGTGACAAAACCCAGGCTCCATTTGTCGCCGGCCAGACCGGCGATGGCGCCAATCGCGAGAGAACCGCCATACCACAAGGGATTCAAATAACTTTTATGACTGCCGAGTTCGTCAATGCGGGATTCACACCAGGCGAGGTGATCGTTTTCCTCCATCGCGGCGCGCTCCATCTTGTCGCGGACTTCCGCTAAACGGGCCGTAAGGGACTGGCCTTCGTACAGGCCCTGGGCAGCGACTTCCCCGGCGTGATTGATACGCATCAGACGCCCGGCCAGATCTTTTTCCGCCTCGGTCAATTCCGTCTCCTGGATGTCGCCGGCGGGATTGGGGCGTTCGGTGACCTGCGGGCGACCGAAAACCGTCCGCAGGCCGGTATCGAGGTGCATCAGGAATTTATCCGCAGGGCTGTATTGACGGCTTGGCATAGAGTGGAAAGATACAAGTTTCAACGGTGCGATTTCAAGCCAATTCCAGCCGGGACTCAGGATGGCATGCCCGTTTCCGGCAGCAGGCAATCCGCCAGGACCACAACCGGGTGGACCACCTGGCGAGCGGCGTGCCGGTCCAGGCCGGCCTTGAGGAACAGGCTGCAGCCGGGATTGGTACTGACGACCCGATCCGCCTTGAGCTGTTCAATATGGTGCAACTTTTCGCTGCGTAACGTGCTGGCCATGCGGGGTTGTTTCAGCATGTAGCTGCCCGCCGCGCCACAGCATTGCGCGTTGTCCGGCAAGCTTTCGATGTGAAGGTCGGGAATGCGGGATAGCAGCGCTGTGGCGACGCCGGTCTGGCGCAGGCCATTGCGTTCGCTGCAGGGCTCATGCACGGCGATACGTTGTTGGCTCCGCCGAAACCTTATATTCTCCGGCCAGTCGAGTTCAGCCAGATAGGCGGTGATCTCCTTCAGTTTCGCGGTAAATGCCCTGGCCTGTTCGCGTTCGGCGTCACGGGTCCAGGGCAGGCTCGCGTATTTCATCAGGTGGGCACCGCAAGCAGTGGCGGTATAAAGAATGGCATCCACCGCTTGAGGATCGAATGCCTGCAGGTTTTGCCGGGCCAGCTGCATGCCCGCCCCGGTTTCGCCTTCGTGCCACGCCAATGCCCCGCAACAGGTTTGTCCCGGGAACACTTCCACGCTCAGACCGAGCTGATGTAACACGGCAAGACTGGCTTTGATGGTGGTCTGTTCCAGGGTACTGCCGAGACAACCGGTGAACAGCGCAACCCGGCCGCGGGGGGAGCGGGCCTCGAGGGTGGCGGGGAATCGGGCCGCACGTTGCAGCCGGGGCAACAGGCTGGCGTGATAATCCAGTCCCAGCAGTCGAAATATCCGGGTTTTGTCGAGCAACCAGTGCAGCCCGCTGGCTTGATAAAGCCAGAGGAGATTATTCAACCGGCGCAAACGTTGGGGTTGTCCCGGCAGGCGCGTCGCCTGTTGGGCGAATCGCCCTCTCGGCCCGGGAGTAACATGGTGTTGATTCAACCAGATTCGGGTGGTATCGAGTAACGTTTCATACTCAACCCCCGCCGGGCAGACCCGCTCGCAATTGCGACAGTCCAGGCAGCGATCCAGGTGCGCCAGCAAGCGGGGGCTGGTGGCTAATTGTTCACTCGCCAGTCCCTGTATCAATGCAATCCGCCCGCGCGGGGATTCGTTTTCATTCAGGCTGTCACGATAGGTGGGACAGTGCGGCAGACACAGGCCGCATTTCACACAGCGATCGGCCAGGGTGAGAATTTCGATTTCGAGTGACAAGAGTGTATGGATCGTGAAGAGTTAAACCGCGTCGATATATAATGCGACCCTGTCTCAGGGTGAATGGCGTATAATTCTATCGCATTCCCCTTCTGTGTGGTGGATTGAATCATGAGCTATTGCCTGGCGACTTGACCAGGTGCATCGTTGGATGAAGCATGCCTTTTTATAAGTATCACCTCTTTTTCTGTACCAACCAGCGCGATCCGGGCGAAGCCTGCTGCGCCAACCACAATGCCCGCCAGGTCCGTGATTACGCCAAACAGCGTCTCAAGGAACTGGGGCTGCACGGGCCGGGTGAAGTGCGGGTGAACCTGGCGGGTTGTCTCGGACGGTGTGAACTGGGGCCGGTGCTGGTGGTGTACCCGGAGGGTACCTGGTACACCTATGTCGATGAAGAAGACATCGATGACATCATCGAGCAGCACTTGCAGCAGGGCAAGCCGGTCAAGCGATTGATGATCGACTGAACCGCCCTGGCAGATGGCCAAATCAACGACGAGTCACGAACAGCTTCTCATCCCCGGACCAGCGGGACAGATTGAGGCGGTCCTGGGCCTGCCCGAAGCATACCAACCCGGTGATCCGGTGGCCGTGGTATGTCATCCCCATTCCCTCTACGGCGGCAGTTTGCGCAACAAGGTGGTCCATATACTGGCCGAGACCCTGATCGGCATGGGCATCCCGAGCCTGCGGTTTAATTTCCGGGGAGTGGGGAAATCCGCCGGGGAATATAACCAGGGGGAGGGCGAACAGGCCGATCTCGAGGCGGTGGTGAAGTGGTTGAAGCACCGGTTCCCCGCGGCACCCCTCTGGCTGGCGGGCTTTTCCTTCGGGGCCTATGTCGCCTATCGCGCCCATCGCCGGGTCGAGGCCCGGCGGTTGTTACTGGTGGCGCCGCCAGTCAGCCTGTTTGGATTCGGCCGGACCGAGCCGGTGAGGATTCCCTGGTTGGTGATCCAGGGTTCCGAGGACGAAATCACGCCTTCCCGCGAAGTCGAAAGCTGGGTGGCCCGCCAGCCGAATCCGCCGACATTTCACCTCATGGCAGAGGCCAGCCACTTTTTCCACGGTCGGCTGAATGAGCTGCGGGATCTGGTGCAGCAGGAATGGGCCGGCCAGGCAGCCGTTACCAGGTAAAATTTCTATAAAAAACAGTGTGTTGTTAATTCGTATTTATCTAATCAATTTATTCAGGCATTTTGCTTGACTAAAGATAAGAGTTTGCTTATATTAATAAACACTGATTTACAGTTTTGACTCCTCCATCCTCCTTATGGTGGTATTTACTAGGCGCGGTTACCCCCTTTTCCGCGCCTTTTTTTTGCCTGTAAGAAAGTGCTCCAGGCACAAAAGGGCAGGATGATAAAAGCAGACGGCCCTTGTATCTTCAGGCCGATTTCAGTAAGATTCCGCCTCTTTTTTCGAGCAGATTTACTCTTGGGACCGAGAGCATGAAAACCTTTAGTGCAAAGCCGGAAACCGTCAAACGTGACTGGTACGTCATCGACGCCGAAAACAAGGTGCTGGGACGCCTGGCTACTGAAATTGCGCGCCGCCTGCGCGGCAAGCACAAGCCGGAATATACCCCGCATGTGGATACCGGCGATTACATCGTGGTGATCAACGCCGACAAAGTTGCGGTAACGGGCAACAAGGAATCGGACAAGGTTTACCATCACCACACCGGTTACCCGGGTGGAATCAAGTCCATTAGCCTGGACAAGCAGCGCCAGGCAGCGCCAGAGCGCATTATCGAAACCGCGGTGCGTGGCATGTTGCCGAAAAACAGTCTGGGTCGGGCAATGTTCCGCAAGCTGAAGGTCTATGCCGGCCCGGAACACAAACATACCGCCCAGCAGCCCAAGCAGCTGGAGATCTGAGGTTTAGACAGGAATTACCATGGCAGATACTTATTACAGCACCGGTCGCCGCAAAAGCTCTACCGCCCGCGTTTACCTGAGCGCCGGCAAGGGCGACATTCTCGTCAACAATCGTCCGCTGGATACCTATTTCGGCCGCGAAACCGCCCGCATGGTGGTTCGTCAGCCGCTGCAACTGGCCGACATGGCAGACAAGTTCGACATCAAGGTATTCGTCAAAGGCGGCGGTAATACCGGGCAGGCGGGTGCGATTCGCCACGGCATCACCCGTGCCCTGATGAAGTATGACGAAGCTCTGCGTAGCCCGTTACGTCGTGCCGGTTATGTCACCCGTGACGCCCG